>DAIMZI010000007.1:0-118080 GCA_036734025.1 Dichotomicrobium sp. | reverse complement strand
CAGGCCGGGCCGGATCTCGATGCGTTTCTCGACGCGGAGCTTGCGCGCCACGGGCTGGGGACGGAGGCGGCGGCGCTGGTCGGGTTTTCGCAAGGCACGATGATGGCGCTGCATGTGGGCTTGCGGCGTGCAAAACCACTGGCGGCGATCGTTGGCTATTCCGGCGTGCTGGGCGATCCGTCGGCGCTGAGCGGGCAAGCGGCGGCCCCGCCGGTGCTGCTGGTGCACGGCGCGCAGGACGAGCTGATCCCGGCGCAGGCGCTGGATTTCACGCGGGGTGCGCTTGAGGCCGCGGGCGTGCCGGTGGAGGCGCATCTGCGCGCGGGGCTGGGCCACGGCATCGACGAGGAGGGGCTGCGGCTCGGCGCGGGGTTCCTGGCGCGGCATCTGGCGGGGTAGCTTCGTGTCGTCCCGTGCGCGCTGCGGGGCAAAGTCACGCGGCGCAGACACGGGATCTTTCGCAGGCGCAGTTGGCGATCCCGGGTCAGCAGCGCATCACGTTGTGCTGCGCAGCGCCCGGGATGACGCCGAGGCGGGAGCGAAGCCACGGATGTCGCCCGAAAAGTTGATTGACCCCGCGCAGCCCATCGCCGAAACGTAGCTTGCATTTCAGGACCACGAGCGCAAGCCGAAAAAGCCTGTCCCGGACCTGATCCGGGATGGGACCGGTTTTCGGCTAAATTGCGCGGCAGAATTGATTTTTGCAGGGGGCGGCGATGACGCGGGATGAGACGATTGCGCTGTTTGAGCGCTGCGAGCAGGCGCGGGCCGATGCGCTGGCGGCGGGCAAGTCAAGGCAAGAGGCGCACGAGGCGGCCAAGGCGATCTGGAATGGCTGGGCCGAAGATATGCTGGCGGAGCGCAAACGCCTGGAAGAGGCCGGCGAATGGACGGCACCTGACAGCATCTTGGGGTCGCTCGAGGGCCCGAACGATCAAACGTGGGATTGGTTCGCACGGGCGGCGGCTGACTTTACCGGCAGTGCCTTTAGTGTGAGGGGGGCAGGCGGAAAAGGCACGGACGGAAAAGTCAGCAGGGAGAATGAACCAGCCGCAAGTGCTGTCACATCAATTCTCGTTGAAGACGAAGAGATTTATTTCAGGGGTTTCATCTTTCCTGGGTCTGCGGAGTTCGGGCAGGCGCAGTTTCACGGGCTGGCGGAGTTCGCGGACGCGCAGTTTCTCGGGAAGGCGCAGTTCGAGCGCGCGCAGTTTTACGGGGAGGTGTTGTTCGGCCAAGCGCAGTTTCACCGGAACACGCAGTTCGAGGACGCGCAGTTTCGCGGGCCGGTGTCGTTCGGCCAAGCGCAGTTTCACGGGCTGGCGGAGTTCGCGGACGCGCGGTATCACGGGACGGCGTGGTTCTGGCAAGCGCAGTTTCACGGGTGGGCGGAGTTCGGGCGGGCACAGTTTCTAGGGGAGGCGCAGTTCGAGGAAGCGCAGTTTCACGGGGAGGCGGGGTTCGAGGACGCCCAGTTCCACGCCCACGCCAACTTCGCCAGCGCCAGCTTCGCCGCCGCTACCAACTTCCGCGATGCGGCGTTTGGCACGGCGGACAAGCCCGCCGACGCAAGCTTTACCGGCATCAAGGTGGAGCGCGCCTTCGACATGACCGGCGCAAGCTTCTCCAAGGTGCCCAGCTTCAACCAGGCCAATTTCGCCCAGGCCCCCGATCTCGACGATGTCACCTACCCGATCTCCGACTTCTGGCAGCGCGGCGTGCGCGAGGACATCGCGCGCTATCGCCACCTGCGCCGCATCGCGCTGGGCGGGCACAACCACGAGGCCGAGGCGATGGCCTTCAAGGGCGAGGTGCGCGCCAAGCGCGGCACGGTGGACCGCTGGTGGCAGCCCGCGTTCTGGTTCGGCGTGCTCTATGACGGTTTTTCCAATTTCGGGCGCTCGCTGGCGCGGCCGTTTGCCGTCTGGCTGGGGATGACGCTGGCCGCCGCGCTGGCGCTGTTTGCGCTGTCGCCCGCCGCGCCGGGGCTGGCCGGGCTGCCCGCCGCGCTGATCAACCCGCCGGCGTGCTACGCGCCCGCGGATAACAGCAGCACGGACGGCCCGCGCATTGGCGGCCTGTCGCCCGAACTGCGCGCCGCCACCAACCTGCGCGCCGAGGCGCTGCATCTGGCGGTTCATAACGCCTCGGTGATCCTTGGTGCGGGCGAGAGCACCCATCGCAGCCTCGGCTGCCTGTACGGCGTCGAGTTGTACAACGGCGGCGATCCGGTGGCGGTGGTGCCGTCTGCCGTCGCCACGCTGTCGGCTGCGCACAAGCTGATCTCGGCGATCTTCATCTTCCTGTTCCTGCTGGCGCTGCGCAACATGCTCAAGCTCAAGTGAACCTGATCTGCCCGGCATTGGTCTGAAAAACAGGTTCCCGCATCTCGGCACGCACGTTAATGTGCCGCGCCTGCACTCAACTCTCGGCCTGGTGAGGTGCCTGTGAGCTTTCCGGAAAGTGCCACATCGAGGCCGCTGCGCGCGGTGCGACTGTGGGTCGAATTCGCGACGCTGTTCATCGCGCTGCCGCTGATCATGGCGTTCTACATTCCGCCGGACCAATTCTTCACGATGCTCGTGCTGATCGCCGCCGCCGGGCTGATCCTGCTGGCGATCACGCCCGGCTGGCGCTGGCGTCGGCTCATCGAGGCGCGGCCCCTGCGCGATCTGGCGCTGTTCACCGGTTTTGCGCTGATCATTGGCGCCAGCCTGTTCGCGCTGGCGTGGTGGCTGGTGCCCCGTTCGTTTCTCGGCCTGCCGCTTTATCGCACCGAGCTTTGGCTGATGATCATGACGTTTTACCCGTTCCTGTCGGCGCTGCCCCAGGAACTGCTTTACCGTGCCTTGTTCTTCGAGCGCTATGGCGCGCTGTTCGGTTCTGCCGGCGGCTGGCTGTCGATCATCATCAATGCGGCATGCTTTTCGCTGGCGCATCTGTTCTTCTGGAACTGGCCGGCAGTCATCCTGACCTTTGTGGGCGGGCTGTTCTTCGCCTATGCCTATGTCCGCCTCAGATCATTCCCGCTGGCATTCCTGCTTCATGCCGTGGCCGGGCAGGCGATCTTCACAAGCGGTCTCGGATTGTTCTTCTATCATGGCGCGATCCCGGCCAACTGATAAGACGACGCACCTTTTGCCGCGCCCCTTTGCACAGGACTTCACAGAACTGACATACGGTTATAGTATCCCTTGTGATTAATCGGAGCACGTGAGGCCAGCGTACTTTGGTCGACCCGCAAGGGCAGCCATGGGAAGGGAAAACGTGGACGCCGCCGCAGCCATCACGCCGGGGATGTGCCCGGCCCTGGTCTTGAACGCCGATTTTCGGCCTTTGAGCTATTATCCCTTGTCGCTGTGGAGTTGGCAGGAAACCGTGAAGGCGGTGTTCCTCGATCGCGTGAATATTGTCTCCCACTATGACAGATCGGTGCGAAGTCCCAGTTTCGAGATGAAGCTTCCAAGCGTTGTCTCGCTCAAGACCTATGTTCGCCCCGCCCTGTATCCCGCATTCACCCGCTTCAACGTCTTCCTCCGCGACCGATTCTCGTGCCAGTACTGTGGCGCGGTCCACGAGTTGACGTTCGATCATCTGATACCGCGCTCACGGGGCGGCATGACGAGGTGGGACAATGTCACTACGGCGTGTGCGCCATGCAATCTGCGCAAGGGCGGGAAGATGCCCGACAAGGCGAAGATGTGGCCGGCGCAGATGCCCTATCGCCCGACTGTGCATGAGTTGCATCGCAATGGCAGGCTGTTCCCGCCAAATTATTTGCACGAGAGCTGGCTCGATTATCTTTACTGGGATACCGAGCTGGAGCCCTAAGCAATACAGTGGCGCCAGCTCGGCAATTTTTGTCGGCAGGGTTTGGCGCAGGGCGTGCGCCAATTCTTACGCGGCGAACGGTAACTCAAGCTGACCCGAACCACGCGGCGCGGATGCGCCCCGGGTCAAATCCATCCGCAATAACGGTACGCGGATCATCGACACGCGCTCGGCCGTCTGCAAACGCCGGACCGTCTTTGCCCGCTCGGCCTCCACTCGACGCAATACGTTCTGCGCTACCGCGCCGATACTGTTCCACGCGCCGGGGCCTTCGCCTCCGGCTTCTATCGGCTGGGCACCCACACGCCCGGCCTTGAGATAAACTGGCTTCCTCAACTTACTCTCCGCATCACTAAAAACGTACCCACTCAACGGCACTGACTACAGTATATACTTGACTGTGGCTCAATTGCGCGAGTGCTCGGAAAATTTTTCCCAGTTACGGACTAGCTGTGGATAAGTTTTGCCGCCACGGCAGATCAGGACCAAGCGATGGCGGCCCGACACCGGCCGCGCGCCCGCACAACCGGGCGTTTCGAGCGCGGCCGTCTCAGCGGCGTGTCAGCACACCGGCACCGGCAAGCATCGCCAGACCTGTGGAAATCAGAGCGTTGTAGCCGGCGAAGGACAAGCCGAGGAAGCGGAAGGCGGGTTCATCGCAGCGGACGATTTCAGCATTGCGCAGGCTTTCGAGCAACCGCGCGGCATCGCCTGAAAGCTGCACGCCGCCCGAGCAGCCCTCGGGCCCGGCCCACCAGCCCCATTCGACGCCGGCATGATGAACGCCCAGCCCCGCATTCACGAGAAACATGAAGGCGCATGCGCCAAGCACAGCCCGCGACAAGCCCGGTCGCGAGCCGGCGAACATGGCGCCAAGCAAGGCCATGGGAATGGCCGCGTAATAGGCCCAGCGCTGGCGGTAGCACAGTTCGCACGGTACGTAGCCGCCGATATGCTCATAGGCAAGCGCCAGCAGGATCACGACAAGCGCTAGGCCCGCCACGGCAGCCGCGATCTGGCGCAAGCTCAGGCTTTGCCCGATCCGGATCATCGCCGATGATGAGTGCATGCCATGTTCTCCGAACGCATCAGACTGTGGGATCTACAGATATCTGATCGCGACGAAGCCGCCGAACAAGAGGACAAAGAAAACCGTGGTGACAAGGCCGAGCCGGCGCTCGATGAAATCGCGGATCGGCGGGCCGAACCAGTAGAGCAGCGCCGCGACGAGATAAAAGCGGAACCCGCGCGCCACCAGGCTGGCAAGGACGAACACCAGGAAATCGAGTTGCGTCGCGCCCGATGCGATGGTGATCACCTTGAACGGAAAAGGGGTGATGCCGGCAAAAAGAACAATCCAGGCGCCATAGTCGTTGTATCCGCTGGCGAATTCGGCAAAGGCGTCCTGCTTGCCATAAAATGAAAGGATCGGCTGGCCGACATATTCAAACAGGAAGTAGCCTATCGCGTAACCGGCGATGCCGCCTGCGACTGACGTGACCGTGGTCAGGCCCGCGTAGAACCATGCCTTGGCGCGCTGAGCGAGCACCATGGGGATCAACATCACGTCGGGCGGGATTGGAAAGACCGAACTTTCGATGAACGAGACCGCGCCGAGCACCCAGGTGGCATGCTTGTGGGCGGCCCAGCGCATGACGCTGTCATACAGGCTTCTGAGCATGATCCCCGTCTATCCCCGCAGCATAAGATTGTCCATTGGCTAAAGGGCCTGTGATTGCGGCTTTTTCGCGAGGTGTGGCAGCGCTTGTGGCAAGTTCGGTTGACGTGATTTGGCGCTCAGCTATGATCAGGCGCGATATCTGGATGGCTGCTCTTCAGCAGGCCCTCAAGATTGCCCCAGTGGCGGAATGGTAGACGCGGCAGACTCAAAATCTGTTGCCTGCAAGGGCGTGCCTGTTCGAGTCAGGCCTGGGGCACCATCGCGGCTGGGGCAAACCTCCGGCGGGCTGTGGGCGAGATGACAGACACAGGCAAAAAACGGGAGCAGGCCATGATGGCGCGCGCGCTGCGTTCGGGCATTTTGATCGTGCTGGTGAGTGCTGTTACATCGGTGCTGCTTGGCGCTGTCCAGCGTCAGGCTGCGCTTGCCAGCCCGGCGCTCGTGATGGAGGCCCACACCGGGCTCGTCATCTACTCCGAAGACCTCGACCGCCGCTGGCACCCGGCTTCTCTCACCAAGATGATGACCGCCTATCTGGCATTCGAAGCGATCCGTGACGGCAAGCTGTCGCTGGAGGAAAATGTGGTGTGCTCCGAACTGGCCAACGCGCAGCCGCCAAGCAAGATCGGCCTGCCCGTGGGCGCGGAGATGCCGGTGCCGCTGGCGTTGCGTGCCTTGATGGTCCGCTCGGCCAACGATGTTGCGGTCATGCTGGCCGAGCATATCTCGGGAAGCGTTGAAGCTTTTTCCGAAAAGATGAACGAAACCGCAAAGCGCCTGGGCATGACGCGGACGCATTTCGTCAATCCGCACGGCCTACCCGATGTCCGTCAGATTTCCACCGCCCGCGACATGGGGCTTCTGGCGCGCGCCCTGCTCAAGGAATTTCCCGATTATGGCTATCTGTACTCGATGTCGTCATTCCAGATCGGCAAGGCGCGGTTGAGATCGCACAACCGGCTGTTGCAGACGTTCGATGGCGCCGACGGGATAAAGACCGGGTTCATCTGCGATTCGGGATATAATCTGGTTGCCAGCGCGACGCGCGAGGGGCGCCAGCTTGTCGCGGTGGTCCTTGGTGCGATGAGCGGCAGCGAGCGCAACGCACGTGCCGCGGCGCTGCTCTCCCATGGCTTCGACATTTACGGCTGGAAGGCCGTGTTCTCGCCCAGCATCGACAATTACGGCTATGCCGGTGACCTTGAGGCGGATGCGCCGAGATTGCGCCCGGTGGTATGCGGAAGACGTCGCTGATCCGTCTATCACGCTGCTGTCGGCGCGACGGTCTGCCTGCGGCCTGGCTTTCAGGCCCGCGCCGTCTCGCTTTCCTCGGCCGGGGCCTCGCTTGAGGACGCTGTCTTTTCCGCGGCCTTCAGACGCCTGAGCGAAATGATCGGCCCCCAGCTCTTGCCGATCCGCTCGATTGCGCGCGCGGTCGGCTCGATGACCACTTCCATGTGATGACCGCTTGCGTGCAGCAGCAGACTTTCGGACTGGGCGATGGCCACGTGCCCCTTCCAGAACACGAGGTCGCCGCGCTTCAGCCTGGCTGTGTCATCGCCGGGCAGCGCCTCGCCGACAACCCCGACCTGCATGTCCGTATCGCGCGGGCACTCGATCCCGGCATCATGAAGAGCAAGCTGGACAAGCGCGGAACAATCAAGCCCAAGGCTGGTCTTGCCACCCCAGAGATAAGGCGTGCCCGCCAGCCGCTCCGCGGAGCGAACGAAGTCCTTGGCATGCTCATCGACCGCGCTCAGATGATCGGCATAGATGAACCCGCCGCGGGACAAACCGGCAAACCGGCCTTCCCTGCTGTCCACCGATACGCCAGCGCCGAATGTCAGCCGGCTCAGCGGCGGCGCTTTAATGTCGGGCGCGGGATAGACGAATGTCGCGCGCGTGCGCACGGTATGGGTGTTGTCAAACACGTTGGATGAGAGATGGTCGCTCGGCATATAGCCGACATAGCCGTCGCGCTGAAGCTGGACCCATGACCAGCCGTTGTGCGTGTCATAGACGCTCACCAGTTCACCGTGCAGCGCCTCGGTCAGCAGCGGCGCATGAAATTTCGGCGCGATACGCACCGGCGCATGGGTGGCGATGACCTGCCGGCTGGTACCCTCGACATAGCGTCTGGCGCGAACGCGGTCCTTGAGTGAGGCTGCGGCGATGTCGTCGCGGTAGGCATTGAGACGCGGATCAAGTTTGGCTTCGTTCATTGCGGCGGATAAACCTCGGCCAGATGATGAAACATCGCGCGGGCCATCTGGGGCTCGCCACCCTGAGGCCGCGCCGGCTGAGCACGCGGAACCCAGCCATAGATGTCGAAATGCACATAGCGCGGGGTCGCCTTGACGAAGCGCTTCAAAAACAAGGCCGCCGTGACCGACCCCGCGAACGGATTGTTGTAGATGTGATTGACGTCAGCAATGCGGCTTTTCAGAAATTGGTCATACGGACCCCAGAACGGCATGCGCCAGGCCGGATCGGCCGTGGCGTATCCAGCATTGGCTATGGCCTGCGCCAGCGCCTCGTCATTGGTGTAGAACGGCGGCAGATCTGGCCCCAGCGCCACACGGGCCGAGCCTGTCAGCGTGGCGAAGTCGATCAGATAATCGGGTTTTTCCTCGTCGGCCAGCGACAGGGCATCGGCCAGCACCAGACGCCCTTCGGCATCGGTATTGGCGATCTCGACGGTCATGCCGTTTCGTGCACGCAAAATGTCGCCGGGCCGGAAGGCATTGGCCGAGATGTTGTTGTCCGCAGCCGGTATCAGCAGGCGCAGCCGCACGGGCAGGCGCGCCGCCATGATCATCGCGCCCAACGCCAGCGCCGACGCCGCGCCGCCCATATCCTTTTTCATCAGGCCCATGGCATTTGACGGCTTGATGTTCAGCCCGCCGGTGTCGAAACAGATGCCCTTGCCGACGATCGTCACTTTCGGCGCGGCGGCGTCGCCCCACACCATGTCGATCAGGCGCGGTTCACGGTCGCTGGCCCGGCCGACGGCATGGATCATCGGAAAATTGTCGGCCAGAAGCCGCAGGCCCTCGATCACATGAACCTCGGCGCCATGATGGCGGGCCAGATCGCGCGTCGCCGCTTCCAGTTCGGCCGGGCCCAGTTCATTGGCGGGATAATTGATCAACTCACGCGCGAACCACACCGCCGACGCGATCGCCACCACCCGGTCCCGGTCGATGCCGGGCGTCAGCTTGAGCCGACGTGGCGGCAGGTGGGCATCGGCGCCATTGCGAAAGGCGCTGAACTGATAGGCCCCGAGCGCCCAGGCGACAGCGGTCAGTTCCTCATCACCCGGCCCGGTCGCGAAACGATAAGTGCCCTGCGGCAGGACAGGCGGCAGCGCGCCCGGAAGTAATGGCCTGAACGGCGAGGCCCGGTCGCGTCCCAGACCGAAGACCACGCCGGCCAGCGCGCCTTCGTTCTGGATCAAGGTGAAATTGCCGGCCCGTGCCTTCCAGTTCGAATTGGTCAGCCAGGCGCGCCCGAAATCTGGAAAATCATGAGCTTCGAGCCCGGCTCCATCAACATTCGTGGCCCATACCGGCACCGAAAACTCTGGCGAGTCAGCAGGCAAGAGAAGATCGGAAACGTCCTTGATGGTTTTATCTATCGAAATCTTCATTAATGAACTCGTACCTCAGCAAGGTGATGGACGCGCACGGGCGCACGCTACAAGTAGACTTCCGGGGATGACATGCGAATGGCGCGGAAAATCCGGCATGGCCCAAACCGCAAAGGCCATACCCGAAACCATGAGTAAGAGCCTAAATCGCGTGCCCCCTAGCGTAAATAGCGACCATTCCCGCAACTGCCAATAAGCGATGCAAATGTTTCATACTCGTACAAAGGTTTTCCGCCGAAATCTCGAACAGACGCAAAATTCACTGCAAAAGCTCAAAAAACATTTTGCACGCGATATCCTTGAAAGGAATTTTTCTAATGATGTTATTTTTAAGGCTTGATTAGGCAATTCAGTCAATCTTTATCAGGGCTGGGAAGCAACGTGCGGTATCAGGATGAGGGTGATGGAAAAGCACGTTCTGCGGTGCGATCGCGCGGTTGCGCGCGTCATGCGCTTGCCGGCCCTGCTTGCGCTGATCGGCCTTGCCATTTCCGGATGCACCGGTCACCATCGGCATGGTCTGCTGCCGGAGCCCGCGCAGGTTGACGGCCATGAGATCGCGCTTGCACAAGCTATGCTCGCAGCAGGCGCGCCCGAACAGGCGCTGGCGGTGCTGAACAAGGCGCGCGCATCGGATGATCCGGCTTTTCACGCGCTCAAGGGGCGCAGCGCGCTGCTTGCCGGGCATACAGCTTTCGCTGAACGCCATCTCCTGATCGCGGCCCGCCTCGGCTCCGATGACTGGAGGGTCTATTCCGCGCTTGGTGTGCTGCGCGCGCGCGCCGGCGATGATGAGGCCGCGCTGGCATACTTCACACAGGCCGAACTGGCATCTCCGAACCAGCCTGCGGTTCTCAGCAACGCCGCAATGGTTCACCTGCGCCGTGATGAGCCGGAAAAGGCGATCGCGCTGCTGCGCCGCGCCATGACCCACCCCCTGAACAATCACCCGCAGATTGCGCGCAACCTGCAGGCCGCGCATGCGCAACTGGCGCAATCAGGCAATCCACTGCCACCGCGCCGACTTGCCGATGCCCGCTCCTTGCCCGCCTCGCACAGCGAAATCCTCCTGTCGGCCGGGATGCGCGATATAATCCATTGATCCTGCTGCTCAATTGAACGTTGCGAATACGGTGCCAGACAAACCGGGACCGATCAGCACCGGGCCGATCAGTATCAGAATGAGCGCTGGCAGGAAGAACAGCACCACGACAACCGCCATCTTGGCGCCGAGCGAGGCCGCAAGCCGCTCCGCCCGTGCCAGGCGCTGCTCCCGGTTTTCACGCGCCGCAACATCGAGCGTGCGCGCAATGGGCGCGCCATAGCGTTCGGCCTGCGCCAGATTGAGTGCCAGGGCGCGCATCGCCGGCACGCCGGTGCGCTCGGCCATCCGCTCATAGGCGGCGTGACGACATGGCAGATGCCCCAGTTCCGCCAGCGTCAGTTCAAGCTCATCGGCCATGGCCGGCGCACTGGCGCGCATCTCCAGTCCCACGCGCTGGAGCGCCAGTTCGATCGGCAGGCCCGACTGCATGCAGATCAGCAGCAGATCGAGGGCATCGGGCAGCGCCTGGCTCAGCGACGTCCGGCGCCTTTCGATCAGATGCGCAAGCGCCAGATCGGGCAACAGCGCCAGCGCGCCCGCAAGGCCAACCGCGCTCGCCACCACTCCGGTCTCGATGTCTCCGCCCGTGCCCATCACCGCCAGGGCGCAAAGCGTCATGACCGCTCCTCCTGCAGCAAGCATGCGGCAGACGAGGAAGATGCTGAAGGCCTGTGTGCCGCGAAAACCCGCCATGGCCAGTCGCCGGCGCGCGCCGACCCCGCCGGCAAAAACCGGCAGCCGCAGCCGGCGAAGCGCCAGCTTCGCGCCCGCTCCAAGCGTGCCTGATGCGCTCAGGCGATGGCGAGCGCCCATTTGCGCATGTCGTGCGCGCCCATCGCTGCGCCGCACCAGAAGCGGCCAAACCAGCCCGGCGACGAGGCAGAATCCGGCCACGCCCGCCAGTAGGACGGCGACAGCCGCGGCTTGCGGCCCGGCGATGATCTCCATGGTGTCCATTTTCGGTGTCCATTTTCGCGCCTAAGCCCTGATGCGCACCAGCCGCATCAGCAGGGCGGCCCCTGCCGCCATCCACGCCGCCCCCAACAGGCTCAGTTGCCGGCCCTCGGGCTCGTCCCACATGACGCTCAGATGATCGGGCGAGCTGAGCGTCAGCAACACCACCACGATCAGCGGCATGGCGCCGAGGATCAGCGCGGAAAGACGCGCTTCGGCGCTGGCGACGGCGATCCGGCGCTCCAGCCGCCGCCTGTCGCGCAAGACATCGGACAGATTGGACAGGGCGGCATCGAGGCTGCCGCCGGCGCGCTCCTGCACCGCGATCACCATGGCGAAGAAGGCAACCTCCTGAAGGGGCATGTCGCGGCACAGGTGACGCAGCGCCTGCGCCAGGGGAAGCCCGGCACGATAGCGCACAAGCAGCGTGGCGAACGCCGTGCGCACTGGCTCTTCGGCCTCGCGGGCGACCAGTTCCAGACAGGCAATGACGGGAAGGCCGGAGCGCGCGCCGCGCAGGATCATGTCGAGCGCGCCGCCAAAGCCGCTCAGGAAACGGCGCCGGCGCGCCGCGATCATGCGTGCCAGAACCAAACGCGGGGCCACCATGCCGAACAGAAAGGCTGCCCCGAGTGCTGTGCCGGGTGACGTCGTGACGAGCCATGTGATGATCGCGCCGCCAGCCGCGCCGATGATGACCAGACGGCGGAACGATTCCGGCGCGATGGTCATGCCCGCCGCGCGCAGCCGGTTGGCAAGCGCGGCGCCGGTCCCTGATGCGGCATTCTCGCCAGAGGCATCGAGCGTGCGCAGCACCGCCTCCAGCGGGCGTTGACGCGGCAGAAGGCGATTTGCCCGTGAACCACCGTTTCCGCCCTTTGCCATCGCCGCGCTGAGCCGCCGCTCGGCACGCCATCGCCGGGCCATGGCGCTTGCGGCAAGCCAGGCCAGCCCGCCGGCGCTGAGGCCCGCGAGGACCGCCGCGAATTGCGCCTCAGCCATGGGCCGGCTCCATCACGCGCCCGTTGCTGCCATGCTGATCGGCCAGATCCGTCACGACCAGCCATTGCGGCCGCTCGCCGCTCATGTCGAGCCGCATCAGATCATCGAGCTGGAGGCCACCATCGCCCGTGGTCCTCAGCCGGCTGATACGCGACAGGCGCCGGCTGCCATCGGGAAAGCGCACGGCGTGGATGATGATGTCGAGCGCGCTCGCGATCATGCCGCGCACCGCTTCCAGAGGCAGCGCGCCACCCAGCGCCTGGCCGCCCATCAGCACCATGCCTTCAAGCCGGCGCAGCGCATCCGCCGGAGAGTTGGCGTGCAGCGTGCCCATCGAGCCGTCATGGCCGGTATTCATCGCCTGCAGCAGATGAAACGCTTCGGCCCCGCGCACTTCGCCGACGATGATCCGATCGGGGCGCATGCGCAGGCAGTTGCGCAGCAGATCACCCATGCCGATTGCGCCGGCTCCCTCCAGATTGGCGGTCCGCGTTTCCAGGCGCACGACATGAGGCTGCTGGAGCTGAAGTTCGGCGGCGTCCTCGCAGGTGATGATCCGCTCAGCCGCGTCGATTTCACCGGCCAGACAATTGAGCAGCGTGGTCTTGCCCGCGCCGGCACCGCCGCACACCAGAAGGTTGCGCCTTGAGCGCGCGATGTGCGCCAGAAGCGCGGCCCCGTCCTCGCTGATGGCGCCGCGCCGAACCAGATCGGTCAGGCTCAGCGGCCGGGTACGGAAGCGCCGGATGCTGAGCACCGGCCCATCCAGCGCGAGCGGCGGCAGCACGATGTTGACGCGGCTTCCATCGGGCAGGCGCGCGTCGCACAGCGGCGATTGTTCATCGACCCGGCGGCCCGTAAGCGCTGCGATCTTCTGGCACAATGCATGAAGCTGGGCGACGCCGCCGAACCTTGTCGGCGAAGGTTCGATCCGGCCGGCGCGCTCGATGAAACAGCGGTCCGGCCCGATGACCATGATGTCGGTGACATCATCGCATGCCAAAAGCGGCTCAAGCGGACCGAAGCCGAAGACATCATCGCAGATCTCGGCGATCAGGCACGCCTGGTCGTGCGCGCTCAGCATGGCGTGGCGCAGGCTCAGCACCTCGGCGACGATCTCACGGATGATCGTGCGCGCGCCGTCGCGCTCAAGGCCGGCAAGGCGCACCAGATCGACGCTATCGAACAGCGCATCGATGATCGCGCGCTTCAGTTCCCCCATCTCACCGATATCACCTGTGTCTGACATGACGCTAATCCATGCCATCGGCAATGGTGACAGTTTCAGCGGCATCACGCTGTGCGCCGGTCGGCTGGCCTTTCGCATGGCGGGCAAAGACCTGATCGCGGCGCGCGCCATCACGCGGCGTCTGGTCGGATATGTCGGCTGTGCTCTCGCGCGCCATCGCGGTGCGGTTTGCTGCGACCGCTGCGCCAAGCGGCGATGGGGTGGCCGCGTCCGCGGCATCGTGGAAGCGGACCGGCTCCGGCGGCGCCAGCAGCCCGGCCCCGGCGCAGCCCACGCAAAGGACCGCGCCAATGCAGGCAATGGCGGTCAGGACGGATTTCGCGATGCACATTGGCGTCATGGCCTGTCCCTCACTTGATGATGAAGCCATCCGTATGCGGTTCGCCCTCGAGCGCGGAAACCGGCTCTGGCACCGCGAGCCAGTCTGCTTGTGTCTCGCTGACCAGGACCGGGCTGACGAGAATGACAAGCTCGCTCTGGGAGCGGATGAACTCTTCGCTGCTGAACAAGGCGCCGAGCATTGGCAACTCGCGCAGGCCGGGAATGCCGTCAAGCTGCCGCCGGGTCTGCTCGGAGATAAGCCCGGCTATCATGATGGCGCCGCCGCTCGACAGTTCGACGGTCGTGCTGGCCCGGCGCACCCGGAGTGCGGGTATCGAGAATTCGCCTGTCTGGACGGCGCCGTCAGAGCTGAGCTCGCTGACCTCGACGCCGATCTTGAGCACGATGCGCCCCTCGCTCATCACCAGCGGCGTAAAGGCGAGCCCGATGCCGAACTGACGGAAAGTCACGCTGATGCCGCGCTCATCGGATGCCACGGGGACGGGAAACTCGCCACCGGCGAGAAAGGTCGCCGTCTCGCCCGATACCGCCGTCAGGTTGGGCTCGGCCAGCGTGCGCGCCAGCCCGCCACGCTCCAGCGCATCCAGTATGGCGCTGATGCGCGCATCGCCGGCCCGCCACTCGATGAGGCCGGCAAGCCCGGCGCCCGGCGCGGCAAGCGCGGACGTCAGGGCGAAACTGTTGCCAGTGGCGGCGCTGAACGATGCATGTCCCGCGCGGGCCGCAACTTCGCCAATGTCGATGCCCAGCCGCTGGACCGCACTCCGGTTGATCTCCGCCACCGTTACCTTGAGCAGCACCTGCTCCTTGGTCTCGACGCTCAGCAGGTTGAGCACCTGCTGGTCATCGGCGCCGCCGATATAGCGTCTGGCGATGGCGGCGGCGTTGACGGCATCGCCTGGCGTGCGCACCGAGCCGGTGAGGATCACCGAGCCTGAAACGCCCTCAAGCGATATGCTGGAGCCGGGGATGAGCCGTTCGATGATCGCGGATAGAGGTCGCAGATCCTTGGCCACGCTGACATCGAGCACCATGATCTGCGCGCCATGCGCATCGGTGATGAACACGCGCGCCTCGCCGAGCGCCTTGCCGATCAGGTAGATACGGCGCGGCGTGCGCACGACGGCCTCGACGATCGCGGGATTCGAAAGGAGGATGTCGGCGGCATCTCGCGGCAGTTGCAGTTGCGCGGACTTGCTCAGACCCAGCAGCAGACGTTCGGGCTCGCGGTCAGCCTTGGCAGATGCTTGGCTGACAATATCTTGGGCTGCGGCGCTTTGCGGCGCGCCGGGCCGGTCGGCCATCGCGTGAAGAGGGCCGCAGCCCGCCAGCATGATGCCAAGACACATTCCCATACCAGCCGCAACAGCGCCGGCTGTGCGCGGATTGATCCGTTTGGTGTTCATGGCAGGCTGGCGTTCCTGATACGCACGCCATATTTCCAGATGCGTGAAGCCTGCGGTGGGCTGATTGCATGATCGGCTGATGCGGCCGGCTCAACGGCCACGACCACGCTCGGCGGCGCGGCATGCGCTTGCCTCTCCCCCAGAATTTGCCGGACAAGAGCGGCAGACGACAACCCGCAGACGAGCGCGGCACCGAGCACGCACAATCGCAAACGATCCATGGTTCAACGCCCCCATCTCCCTTTTATGCCCACACAGAATTTGTGTGAGGCTGGGTAAAGGCCGCGTTAATTTACCGGAAAATTTGCAAGAGATTTTTACCGAAATGATTGCCTAAAGTTTCGCATTTCGTGTAAAAAGAGGTGAAAATTTAATATTTTCAACAACTTCGACCGAATTCACTGCTGGCCTGACAACTAGATCCGGCCAACTGCCCGAATGATTGCTGAAAACATATTTTCAACGACGTCTACGAGCGCATTGCTAGCGAGCGCGATAGCCAGAACCACGCCGACCAGCAGCGCATATTCCAAGGCGGTGGCGCCGGATCTGTCCAGCGCCCATGCGCGTATCAATGATCTGAGCACCGCAATCTCCCCCCAGAGTGCGACGGCTTTGTCAGGCAAGGGAAGACACCCATCCTCCCTGCCTGAAGCGATCAGCCCGTGGTGCCGTTGAAGTTCATCAGATCGTTCTTGAGCTTGCCGAACAGCGTCTGCAATTCATCGCCGAGCTGGCCCACAAGCGTGATGAGGGCAATGCTGATGCCTGCGGCGATCAGACCGTATTCAATCGAGGTCGCTCCGGACTCGCAGCGGGCGAAACGGATGATGAGATTGCGCATTGATGTCTCCCGAACGGTGATACGCCAGATACTCGGGCCTGAGGTCCGGATCGGCGAGATGAATTGAGGTTCACAAGGAACGTCTGACAAACCCGACGCTAGGTTCAAACATTTAATGGCGATTTAATTCGCATGCCGGGGACAAGATAATAAATCTTATTGCAAATTCTTCCTTAATTGGACGCAAGGCTATGTAAACGCCGCACTAATGGCGTCCCGATACGGCACGGTTGCGCGGCTGGGCAAAGCCAGCCCTCGCGGCGGCCTCAAGGCCAGATCAGCCAGATATAGCCGATATAGGCGATGAGCAGAGCGGCCCCCTGCCCGCGCGAGATGCGCGATCCGAACCACGCCATCAGCACGAGCGCCAGCGTGGCGAGGATCATCGCGGGATTGTCGAAGGTAATGATCTGGCTAGGCACCTCCAGCGGCGCGACAAGCGCGGTGACGCCACCTATGCCGAGCAGGTTGTAGATGTTCGAGCCGATGATGTTGCCAAGGGCAACGTCGGACTCCTTGCGGATCGCGGCAATGACGGATGTGACCAGTTCGGGTAGCGAAGTGCCCACCGCAACGATGGTCAGGCCGATTACCGCATCGGACACGCCGATCTGCTGGGCGAGCAGGACCGCGTTCGAAACCAGCAGACTGGCGCCAACAATGAGCAGGCCCAGACCGGCCAGCGCAAGCACAAGGGCAAGCAACGGAGGAAGGGTGCGTTCAGCCCCTGCGCGCAACAGCGGGTCGGCGTCTTCCAGCGCCTTGGCCTTGGCGCGCGCCGCACTGCGCTCGGCGGCGCTGTTCTGGCGCTCGGTGCGCACGATCATGATCAGGTAAACGGCCAGCGCGAACAGGAAAGCGGCGCCGAGCACGCGTCCAAGTGGCATGAGCGCGCACACACCAGCAAACACGAGCGTGCTCGCCAGCATCACCATGCCATCGCGCTTGAGAGCCGTGGAACTGACCATGACCGGGTAGAGCAGTGCGGAAATGCCCATAATCAGCAGGATATTGGCAATATTGGAGCCGACGATATTGCCAAGAGCAATGCCCGGCGCGCCGCTCAGGGAGGCTTCGATCGAGGTTACAAGTTCGGGCGCGGAGGTGCCGAAGCCGACCAGCGTCACGCCGATCACGAGTGGCGAGATGCCAAGCCCGCTCGCCAGGCGCACCGCGCCACGAACGAGCAGCTCCGCGCCGACGAAGAGCAGCGTCAGGCCAACGGCCAGACCCAGATAAATCATTCATTCCCCCGGAAGACGGGGCGCCTCGTGCACCCGCGCAAAGATGGCTTCATGCCGCAACGGCATGATGGCGGCAAGTGTGCATCGCGCGACGAAGTGCAAGATCACCGCAAATCAAAATTCGCGCCACGAGGCCGGGCGTGTGCCACAGCAGCAAACGAAGCGGCAAAGCGCGGGTTTGCCGCGCGCCCGCAGCCGCAACGGGCGCGCGTTAGTCTTACGAGGCCAACGGCTCGAACACATAGCCTTCGCCGTCACGGCTGATCGTGCCGGCATTCGGGAAGCCGAAATGATAACCCGCGATCACCGCGCCATCGGCGATCACACGGTCGAACATCCGCCGGCGCGCCGCCTCGGCCATCTGCGGATCGGCATCAAAGGCCACATGCCAGCCGGGATTGCGCACGAACAGGGCCGGCAGGTTGGCTATGTCGGCAGCGACCATGAGCTGTTGATCACCCGAACTGACCAGGAATGCGGTATGGCCCGGCGTGTGACCGAAGGCGGGCACACCGACAATGCCCGGCGCCACTTCGGCGTTGCTCGCGACACGGGTGATATTGTCCCAGTTCGGGAATGTCGCCTGAATACGCTGGGCCAACCCGCGACGGTTTTCCGGCAGGCTCTGGATGAGCGCGGGATCGGTCCAGTAGGCATATTCGGTTTCCGGCATGATGATCTCGGCATTTGGGAACACCTGGGCATTGGTGTCTTTTTCCATCAGGCCGAAGATATGGTCCGGATGAAAATGCGAGACCAGTATGGTGTCGATGGCGGCCGGGTCGATGCCCGCGGCCTTGAGGTTGGCCATCGTCCTGCCGGCTGTCGGGGCCAGTTGCGCGCCTGTGCCTGCGTCGATCAGTATCGTTCGCTCGCCGGTCTTGAGGACGGTTTGGGCGAACTCGATGGGCACGCTGGACGGATCAAGCCCGGCGGCGGCGAGAGCCTGCCGGGTCTCGTCTATGGATGCATTGCTGATGAAGCCCTCGGCGTGTTCGCGCCTGGAGATGCCATCGTAAATGGCGAACACCTCGATATCGCCGATCATGTAGCGGAAGAAGCCTTGCTCGCGTGCTTCAGCGGCGATGGCGGCGGGCATGAACCTCACCGGACCTGCAAGACCAAGGACGGCGGCGCCGGCCGCCGACAGAACGATGTCGCGTCGCGTTGGCATGTGGTGCTCCCTTGAACAAAGAATTCAGCATTGGCGTAATGAATGAATGCGAGATTTCCGAGACTGTTACGCGCAAGCGATGCAGGCCCGATCAGGAGATGCCGCTGCTCAGGACGTGGCGCGCTCGATCACATGATTTTCCAGTGCGCCGATGCCGCCGATCTCGATGCGCACGACATCACCGTGTTTCAGGAACCGTGGCGGATCAAACCCCATGCCGACCCCGGCGGGGGTGCCCGTCGCGATGATGTCGCCGGGCATCAGCGTTATGCCGTGAGATATCGCCGCGATGAGCGCGGGCACTTCGAAGATCATGTCGCGCGTATTGCCGTCCTGGCGCAGCTCGCCATTGACGAACGTACGGATCGAGGTGTCCGACAGGTCGATCTCGTCGGCGCTGACGGCCCATGGTCCCATCGGGCAGAACGTGTCCTGCGATTTGCCAAGCAGCCACTGATTGTGCCGCTTCTGGACATCGCGCGCGGTAACATCGTTGAGGATGGTATAGCCCCACACATGGGCCATGGCGTCATCGCGGCTGATATTGCGCCCCGCGCGGCCGATGATCACGGCCAGCTCGCCTTCATAATCGATCGCCGATGACACCGAGGTGTCAATGATGATGGCATCATTCGGCCCGATGACCGATTGCGGCACCTTGGAGAAGATGATCGGGAATTGCGTCTGCGCGCCCTGAAAGACGCTCTTTGCCATCTCGCGGGCGTGCTCTTCATAATTCTTGCCGACGCAGAAGACGTTACGCGCCGGAACCGGGATCGGCGCTGCCAGCGCGCGCGGATCAAACGCGGTTGCGCTGCCTGTGGCTTGGGCAAGCTCACCATTCGCAGCAGCCAACAGTCCGGCAAGGCCGCGCGCGGGGTCGTGCCCGTCGGAAAACGGCACAAGCGTACTGGCGTCATCGCTCAGGCGCGCCGTGAGATGCGATTGTCCGTGGCGGATCGTGGCGACCTTCACTATTGCCTCCCTGAAATCCATGCCGGCGCGCAGGTCTGCGGACTCTTCTGCCTGCGTTCGCGCGAACCCTTTACACACATGCGATGAATGCGCCAGCGTTTGTGGGCTGGCAAATCTGCACCTATATTGATATGAAACGCACCAAGTTGATATCGGGTCTCCCCAAACGCAAGAGTTGCATGCTCCCGGCGCAGACGGGAGACAGGAGGAATGTGCTGATGACTGGACAACCGCTGATGCCCAAGGCCACCGCCGTCTGGCTGGTGGACAATACCGCACTGACGTTTGAGCAGATTGCTGCTTTTTGCGGCCTTCATGTGCTCGAGGTCAAGGGCATTGCCGATGGTCAGGTCGCCCAGGGCATCAAGGGTATGGACCCGGTCAGTTCCGGGCAGTTGACGCGCGAGGAGATCGCGCGCGCTCAGGAGGACCCGTCACACCGGCTGAAGCTCGCCACCAGCAAGGTGCAGATCCCCGAGGTCAAGATGAAGCGTCGGCCGAAATACACGCCGGTCTCGCGGCGCCAGGATCGGCCAAATGCGATCCTCTGGCTGCTGCGCAACCATCCCGAACTAAAGGATGCCCAGATCATGCGTCTGGTCGGCACGACGAAACCGACGATCCAGACCATCCGCGACCGCAGTCACTGGAACATGCCCAATCTGCAGCCCGCCGACCCGGTGACGCTTGGCCTTTGCCGGCAGATCGACCTTGATGCGGAAGTCGGCAAGGCGGCCAAGCGGCTTCCGCCAGCGCCAATCGCCGATGAAAGCACCAGGGAAGGCAGCCTGCAGCCGGTCAATGACAAGCCCGAAGAGGTGTTCGAGGAGTTCGAGCCGACCGCCGAGCCGGAAGCCCAGGAAGACACCACGAAGCTGGCCGAACGCGCCTTCGCCCGGTTTTCCGGCGAGGCGCACGACAAGACGGAGGACGACTAGGCCGGTTTGGGGCGCCAGTGTCGCCTGAATCAGCTTGAAAACCATCCGCGATTGAACCAAATGCTGACTGGCTGATGCGCTAGTGCTGATAGACTGCCCATTTGATCTCGCGGAGATGCGCAGTGACCCGCTTCGACCGACCCGAACCCCTGTCGGCAAACAGTCTTGCGCAATTGCGCGCCCGGCTGCGCCAGATCGTTTCCAGCGCGCGCTGGGAAAAGACGGTGATCACGATCATCGTGCTCAACGCGATCACCCTTGGCCTGGAGACCAGCTCCACCGTAATGACGCAGGCCGGTACGCTGCTTCATACGCTGGACAGCATCTTCCTGACGATCTTCGTCATCGAGATCAGCCTGCGGATCATCGCGCATGGCAGGAGCTTCTGGCGCGATCCGTGGAGCCTGTTCGACTTCGCGGTGGTCGCCATCGCACTGCTTCCGGCAACCGAGAGCCTTTCGGGCCTGCGCGCCCTGCGAATTTTGCGTGTGCTGCGCCTCATCTCGGCGGTCGAATCGATGCGTCGCGTCGTCAACGGGCTGTTTCGCGCCATGCCGGGCATGGCGTCGGTCGTGATGCTGCTGTCGCTGCTCTTTTATGTCTTCTCCGTCATGGCGACGATGCTCTACGGCGCCACCTTCCCCGAATTTTTCGGCACGATCGGCCGCTCGGCTTACACGCTGTTCCAGATCATGACGCTGGAAAGCTGGTCGATGGGTATCGTCCGCCCGGTGCTGGAGGTGCATCCGTTCGCCTGGCTTTTCTTCGTGCCGTTCATCCTGATGACATCGTTTGCCGTGCTCAACCTGTTCATCGGCATCATCGTCGATGCCATGCAGGAGCAGGCGCGCGAGCGGATGGAAGCGATCGAAATGGCCGAGACGAGCGCGATGAAGGTGCAGACCGAGACGATCAAGCGCGAGCATGAGTTCACCGCCAGCGAGTTCCGCCATGTGCTGGAGGAGCTTGATGCCCTGAAGACCGAGATCCGATCCTTGCGCGGCGCGCTGGAAAAAGCCCCGCGCGGCCGCTGAAGCCTCGCCAGCCACAAGTGCCGGGCTTGTGATCGCAAGCGTTTTGCGCGCCCCAGAATCGTCCTAGGATAGCGCCATGCAGCAATATCACGATCTCATGCGCCATGTGCTCGACCACGGCACCCGCGTCGCCGACCGCACTGGCGTCGGCACGCTCAGCGTGTTCGGCTATCAGATGCGCCTTGATCTGGATGACGGCTTCCCGCTGCTCACCACCAAGAAACTGCACCTGAAATCGATCATCCATGAGTTGCTGTGGTTCCTGTCGGGCGACACCAACATCGCCTATCTCAGGGCCAACGGTGTGCGCATCTGGGATGAATGGGCCGATGAAAATGGCGAGCTCGGCCCGGTATATGGGCGCCAGTGGCGGTCATGGCCGGGGCCGCGCGGCACGTCGATCGACCAGATCGCGAAGGTGGTCGACAGCCTGAAGTCCACGCCGCATTCACGCCGCCACATCGTCAGCGCCTGGAATCCGGGCGAACTCGATGCCATGGCCCTGCCCCCGTGCCACTGCCTGTTTCAGTTCCATGTCGCGCAGGGCCGGCTGTCATGTCAGCTCTATCAGCGCTCGGCCGACATCTTCCTCGGAGTGCCCTTCAACATTGCGTCTTATGCCCTGCTCACCATGATGGTGGGTCAGGTCTGCGGGTACAGGCCGGGTCATTTCATCCATACGTTCGGCGATGCTCATCTGTACCTGAACCACCTCGATCAGGCCCGCATTCAGCTTGAACGCAAGCCGCGCCCGCTGCCGCACATGACGCTCAATCCCGACATCAGGACGCTGGAAGCCTTTACCTATGACGATTTTGTCCTGACAGGCTATGATCCTCATTCCCATATCAAGGCCGATGTCGCGGTTTGATGGGCTTTCAGAACCCGGGGCCGCACGGGCCTTCTGCCGATATCAAGCGACCGAGGAGAGGGCGTGAGTGAAAATCAGGCAACGGTAGCGGCTGTCGTGGCCATGGACGAACAGGGCGTGATCGGGCGTGATGGCTCGCTTCCGTGGAAGCTGTCGTCGGACCTGCGCCGTTTCCGCAAGCTGACGATGGGCAAACCCGTGATCATGGGCCGGCGCACGTTTCAATCGATCGGCAAGCCGCTGGATGGCCGCGACAATATCGTCATCACGAGCGATCGCGAATTCGACCACCCGGGCGCGGATGCCGTGGCTTCGCCCGCCGAGGCGCTGGACCTGGCGCGGCGGTTCGCTCATGTGCGCGGGGTTGACGAGGTGATGGTGATCGGCGGCGCTCAGATCTATGAGGCGCTGCTGCCGCACACCACCAGGCTTTATCTGACCCGGGTGCATGCGCGCGTCGATGGCGATGTCTGGTTTCCCGGCTGGTCGCCGGCAAGCTGGAGGGAAATCCGCTGTGAGCGTAACGAGGCGGGCCCGCGTGATGATTACGCCGCCACCTTTACCTGCCTGGAACGGATCGGCTGATGCGGCAGCGCATTTAACCTGCGGCAACGTGATCCACGCCACATTGACCGGCTGTACCGACAATGCCATATGCTACTTATGGCCCCTGGAGCCTAAGCCGCCAGCTTTGCTCCGTACGCCATGAAAGATCCTTCACTCGTATAAGGAACTCCAGTGCACACAATTGCGCGGGCGGCACAATTCCCATATAAGCGGAGTAATGAAGCGCGGATTTCCTTGGCGCGGCGCAGACATGGCAAGGCATGTTATGAAAATGCCGATTATGTGCCGTGCCACGCGAACGATACATCTCATCAGCATCAACACGACTTATAAAGGACAGTAAGTATGCCTTGGAGCAGTCAAAATGGCGGCGGCTGGAAAGGCGGCAGCGGCGGACCCTGGGGACAGGGACCGACCGGCGGCAGCCAGGGCCCCGATCTCGAACAGATACTCAAGCGCGGACAGGACAAGCTGAAAAGTGCCATGCCGGGCGGCGGGATGAGCGGCGGCCTGATCGGCCTCATCGTTCTCGCCGCGGTCGCCTTCATCGGGTTTCAGGGCTTTACCTCGCGCGTGAACCCCGACGAGCTTGGCGTCGTGCTGCGGTTTGGCGAGTTCAACCGCCAGCTTCCGCCGGGCCTGAACTTCCGCCTGCCGCCTCCCATCGAGCAGGTTTTCAAGCCCAAGGTGACCCGCGTCAATCGCACCGAAGTCGGCTTGCGCGGAACGGTTGACGGCTTCGAGACCGCTGTGCGCCGCGATGTGCCCGAAGAAAGCCTGATGCTGACCGGCGACGAGAATATTGTCGATGTCAATGCCATCGTGTTCTGGCGTATCAACGACGCGGCAAATTTCCTCTTCAATATTCAGCAGCCCGAAGAAACCGTGAAGGACATGGCCGAAAGTGCCATTCGCGAGGTCGTGGGCCGATCCAACATTCAGCCGCTGCTGACGCGCTCGCGCAAGGAAACAGAGGATGCCGTACAGCAACTCATGCAGCAGACGCTCGATACCTACATGTCCGGCGTGCTGATCACGCAGGTGCAACTCCAGAAGGTTGACCCACCATCCCAGGTAATTGATGCCTTCCGTGACGTGCAGGCTGCACGCGCTGACCAGGAGCGCATCCAGAACGAAGCCTTGGCCTATGCCAACACGGTGGTGCCGCAAGCCCGCGGTGACGCCGCTCGGATAACTCAGGCGGCTGAAGCCTACCGCGAGCAGACTGTCGCCGAGGCGACCGGTCAGGCTGACCGTTTCATCAAGATCTACGAGCAATATGCGCTCGCGCCGAACGTAACCCGCCGACGCATGTTTCTTGAGACGATGGAACGCATCTTCTCTGGCACCGACAAGATCATCATTGATGAAAACAAGGCGGGAACCGGCATCGTGCCATATCTCCCGCTCGGCGAAATCGGGCGCACCGAAAGCCGCAGAGGAGCAACGCAATGAGAAACGTATTATTTGCCATCGTGTTCATTCTCGTCGGCGCAGCCGGTGTAGCGGCCTATCTGTCGGCCTTCGTCGTCTCGCAGACCGAGCAAGCTTTGGTGCTGGAATTCGGCAAGCCGCAGCGCGTCATTACCGAACCGGGACTTTATTTCAAATATCCCGTGGTGCAGACGGTGCAGTTCTTCGACAATCGTATACTCGCCCTGGACACCACTCCGCAGGAAGTGATCGCCAGCGACCAGAAGCGTCTGGTCGTGGATGCCTTCTCGCGGTTCCAGATCGTCGATCCGCTACTCTTCTTCCAGTCGGTGCAGGACGAGCGGATCGCAAGATCGCGTCTTGGCTCCAGTGTCGATGCGTCGCTGCGTCGCGTTCTCGGCACCGCGACGTTTGAAGACGTCGTTCGGGACAGGCGTGATGAGCTGATGCGCCGGATCGCTTCTGAAGTGAACATCCAGGCGGAGCAGTTCGGCATAAAGATCATCGATGTGCGCATCAAGCGCGCGGATCTGCCACAGGCCAACAGCCAGGCGATCTTCCGTCGGATGCAAACCGAGCGAGAGCAGGAAGCTTCGGAAATCCGGGCCCAGGGTCAGGAAGCCGGGCAGCGCATCCGCGCCAATGCTGATCGCCAGGTGACGATCATTAAGGCCGAGGCCGAGAGAGAGTCACAGCAGATACGCGGCGAGGGTGATGCTCTGCGCAACAAGATCTATGCCGAGGCTTATGGGCGTGACGAGGATTTCTTCTCCTTCTATCGCTCGATGCAGGCTTATGAAGCTGGCTTCAAGGCAAACGATACCCGCCTTGTGCTGAGCCCGGAATCTCCGTTCTTCGACTTTTTCGCCAGCCCGTTCGGACGTGATACGGCCGCTCAGCAGCAGGCAGCGCGCGAAGGTCAGGCCCCGGCAAGCCAGGCTGCGCAAACGCCGGTCGAGACCGCTCCAAGGGCCGAAGTAGCGCGCTGATGAGCACGGGCGATCTTATCGTCGGCATCGGTCTGGTTCTGGTCATCGAGGGGCTTGTCTGGGCGCTTGCCCCGCGCCTCGGGGCCAGACTGCTCGAGACCATGGCACAAATGAGCGAAAGCGGCGTCCGCACTACGGGCGCCGTTTCCGTTGCGCTTGGTGTCATCGTGGTCTGGCTGGTGCGAGGTTGATGGCGATGATGACCACGCCGGCACACCAACGTCCGGCAACTGACGCGCCGATGCCACCGCTCACGACCGTTTTTCATCGTACGATCACAAATGTGTCGCCTTTTATCCATCACTGAGCCTAGCTTGATGGTCTGTGACACACCTGCGAGCTATGACCGAAGGGAAATCGCTCGCATGGGCGCCATCAACCCGAAAGCTTCGCGCCTTTTCCAATCGAGGCATGAAATGCAAACCGACCTGCTCATCCGCTCACATGTGCCACCCGCTGCACAGCCGCCAAGCGCCGGCATCGTGCTCTTCATTCTGCTGTTCCTGACGGTCTTGCTCACGGGCCTTGTCAGCGTCCAGTCAAGCGCCGTTGCCCAGCGCGCCGCCCAGCAAGGCCCGCAATCGGTCGCCGAGCTTGCCGCGCGCCTTCAGGATGCAGTTGTCAACATTTCCACGTCGCAAAGCCTGTCGGACTCGCCCGGCGTGCCGGTCCCGAAGGCCCCGGAAGGCTCGCCGTTCGAGGAATATTTCAACGATTTCACGGATCGCGATACCGGGCCGCGGCGCGTCAGTTCACTCGGTTCGGGCTTCGTCATCGACCCGTCGGGCCTAATCGTCACCAACAATCACGTCATCGAGGATGCCGACGAGATCATCATCAACTTCACCGACGGCACCAAGCTCAAGGTGGTCGAGATCATTGGCCGCGACACCAAGACGGACCTGGCACTGCTGCGCGTCGAACCAGCCAAACCGCTGGCGCATGTCGTTTTCGGCGATTCATCCGCCATGCAGGTGGGCGATTGGGTCATGGCCATCGGCAATCCGTTTGGTCTCGGCGGCAGCGTGACGCTGGGCATCGTCTCGGCCACCCGCCGCGACATCAATGCCGGACCCTATGATGATTTCATCCAGACCGACGCCGCCATCAATCGCGGCAATTCCGGCGGCCCGCTGTTCAACATGACCGGCGAAGTCATCGGCGTTAACACCGCCATCATCTCGCCAACCGGCGGGTCGATCGGCATCGGCTTTGCGCTGCCATCCAATACTGCGGCGCGCGTCATCGACCAGTTGCGCCGATTTGGTGAGACGCGGCGCGGCTGGATCGGGGTCCGCATCCAGTCGGTGACAGAGGAAATCGCCGCGAGCATCGGCCTCGACAATACCAAGGGTGCGATCATTGCCAATGTCACGCCCGATGGTCCCGCGGCAAAGGCGGGCCTCAAGGTCGGCGATATCGTCATCACATATGACGGTCAGGATATCGAGGGCGTGCGCGAACTGCCGCGCCTGGTCGCGCAGAGCGAGATCGGATCGCAGATCGAGATGCAGGTCCTGCGTCAGGAGGAGCGGATCGCGATCAGTGTGACCATCGAGCGGCTCGATGAAAGCAGCGAGGTTAAAAGTGCTGCCGTTCAGGAACCAGAAGCGGAGGCGCCCGCTGACAAGACGATGGTGCTGGGCCTCGCACTTTCACCACTGTCGGATTCGCTGCGCGCCGAATATGGCATCGCGGCATCGGTGAAAGGCGTGGTCGTGACCGAAGTCGCAGCCGAAAGTGACGCCCAGTTGCGCAGCATCAAGGCCGGCGATGTTATCGTCGAAGTCACCCACCAGCCGGTCAACACCCCCGAAGAGGTGCTTGAGCGTATCTCGGGTCTGCGCGCCCTCAAGCGTCCAAGCGCGCTGTTGCTCCTCTCGGACAATAATGGCGACATGAATTTCGTCGCCCTGCCGCTCGATGAAGGATGAGAAGTATGCCACCGCGCCCGCCAGGCCAGTGAAGCCGGCTCAGCACGCAGTCAGCTCAGCTTTTACGCGCTGGCAAGCGCCCTGCGCAGCTTCTCGGCATGATCCGCGATCACCGCATCGGGCGCCATGGTGCCGGGCGGGCGCAGTTCGATACCCTCATGACGGGGCAGCACATGAAAATGCAGGTGGAAGACCACCTGCCCGCCCGCAGTTTCGGAAAACTGCTGCACCGTGACACCGTCGGCCGCAAATGCACTCCTTGCCGCGCGGGCAACCTTCTGCGTGGTGAGGATCACCCGCTCAAGATCGCGCGCGGCGACATCGAGGATGTTGCGCGAGGGATTTTTCGGGATCACCAGCGCATGGCCATCGGCGCGCGGCATGATGTCCATGAATGCCAGCGTATGCTCGTCTTCAAACACCTTGTGACACGGCAAATCGCCGCGCAGGATGCGCGCAAACACGTTGTTTTCGTCATAGGCCGCATCACCGCCCATGGGCCTCGCTCCCGTAATCTGCATTGGCGCGTTGATAGACGCGGGCGCATGCACAGGTCAAGACCTGCGCGATCACATGCCCCTCAGGCAGACGGCCCTGCTGTCTTGCCGGTCTTCTTGAACGGGGCCATGCCCATCAACTGGGCATTGTCGCATTCCACCCAGCCGCGCTCGCGCGCGAGAAACTGCTCGACGGCGCGCGCAAAGGCGGGATCGGGCATGAAATGCAGGCTGTAGGTCGTGCTGGGTATATAGCCGCGCGCCAGCTTGTGCTCGCCCTGCGCGCCGGCTTCGACCCGGCCGAGCCGCCGCTCGATCGCCAGCTCGATGGCCTGATAATAGCACAGCTCGAAATGCAGACAGTTGTGATGCTCCAGCGTGCCCCAGTACCGTCCGAACAGCGCATCGCCGCCGATGAAGTTCAGCGCCCCGGCGATCGCGCGGCCCTCGCGCCGCGCCAGACACAAGGCGATGCGCTCCGGCATCGCGGCGCCGATCAGGCTGAAGAAGCGCCGGTTGAGATAGGGCCGGCCCCATTTGCGCTGTCCCGTGTCCATGTAGAACGCTAAGAAACTGTCCCAATCGGCCTCGGTGATCTGATAGCCGATGAGCCATTCTATCGACAGCCCGCTGGCGACGGCTTCACGCCGCTCGCGGCGCACGGCCTTGCGCTTGCGTGACGAGAGCGCGGCGAGGAAGTCCTCAAAGCTGGCGTAGCCCTCGTTGAACCAGTGAAACTGCTGACCCGTGCGCTGCAAAAGGCCGCGCCCTGCCCCGCTCTCCCACTCCGCCCGGGTTGGGAATGTCAGGTGCAGCGATGACAGGTCGTGAGTGGCCGTCAGCTCACGCGCGGCTTCGATCAGAGCGTCGGCGCGCCAGTCGAGCGACCCGCCCCGGATCAGCACACGCCTGCCGGTGACGGGCGTGAACGGAACTGCGGCCAGAAGTTTCGGATAATAGCTGCCCCCCGCACGTTCATATGCGTCGGCCCAGGCATGGTCGAAGACGAATTCGCCCATGCTGTGACCCTTGAGATAAAGCGGCATCGCGCCGAGCAGCGCCCCCTGCGCATCCTCAAGCAGCAGGTGATGCGGACCCCAGCCGGTTGCCGGACTGACCGAGCCGCTTTCCTCCAGCGCCAGCAGAAAGGCGTGGGAGACGAACGGATCGTAGGCAGCCTTGTCGGGATTGGCACAGGCGTCCCAGTCGTGTGCAGGGACTTCGGCGATGGACTGAACCAGCCGGACGCGGATCTGCTCGTGGGTGGTCATCAGGCCCCGTGGCGCTCGTCTATGGGTCTCGAAGTAACATTACGGGCGAAAGCCCTCAAAGATCATCGCATCGCCATATCGGGCTGCTGCGGCGCGCTCGGCCTTTGTGCGCACGGTCCACACGATGATCGGCCGGCGAAAGACATGCCGCGCCACCCACGGACCGAGCGCCGGCAATGCGCAAATATCATAGGCGATAAACCGTGGTCTGGCGACCGGCGCAAACAGCAGATGGGTGAAGGCCAGGCGTCTGATCGCGCCGGCGCCCGGCATGTCGCCGCGCAGAACCCGCGTGGCACCCAGTCCGCGCGGCACAAGCGGCAAAAGCTTGCGAAACTGCCCCAGCAGCCACGGGTCGAACGACATCAGCGCACAAGGCCCATCGTAAGCACGCATAATGTCGGCGATGGCCGCAGCAAACCGCGCTTGCTCGCTCCAGTCCGACTTGATCTCGATGAACAGCGGCACCCGCCCGCTCACCTGCGCCAGCAGATCGCACAGGCGGGGCATGCGCTCATCGCTGCTGCGAAACCGCACCGTCTGAAGCGCCGCCGCGTCATGATGGCGCACCAAACCCGCGCCATGGGTCAGCCGTTCCAGCGTGTTGTCGTGAAACACCATCGGCGTGCCGCACGCAGCCTCGCGCAGATCGGTCTCGATGCCGTAGCCATGAGCGATGGCGCGGGCAAACGCCGCTGGCGTATTCTCGATCAGCCCTGCGCCGGCGTCATGCAGGCCGCGATGGGCGATGGGCCGCTTGAGCAGCGCATCTATCGCCATCTGTTCAGGCAGTGTTGAGCGCGAACACGGCATCCACTTCGACCGGCGCGCCGAACGGCAGGCTGGCACACCCCACCGCGATGCGTGAATGCATTCCCCTGCCCCCCAGAACCGCGGCGATCAGGTCCGACGCGCCGTTGATGACGGCGGGATGTTCTGTGAAATCAGGCACGGCGTTGACAAATCCGTTGAGCCGCAGGCAAAGCGCGATCCGGTCGAGATCGCCGAGGGCTGCCTTGGCCTGCGCCAGAATGTTGAGCGCACACAGCCGCGCCGCCTGCTGTCCTTCCGCCACCGCATAGCGCTCACCCAGCTTTCCGGCAAAGGCGAGCCCGGTCTCGTCCTTGGGCAACTGGCCCGCGATGTACAACAGCCCGCCCGCCATCGCATAGGGCACGTAATTCGCCGCGGGCGCAGGCGCGGACGGCAACGTTATCCCCAGTTCCGTCAGACGAGCGTCGATATCCCCAGCCATCACAATTTTCCTTCATGCTTGTCTTAAAACGCGATTGGAGCCTTCTGGCCCAGAAGGTATAGTCGGATTGGATTAAACGGAAAGCATCAATGATGAATAAGGGCGCAAATTACGCACTGGCCGAAAGACCGACCGGTTCAGGGTTGCTGGCATGGACCCTGATCGCCGGTGCGGTGACACTGGGCGCGACCCTGCACGCCACGGCGGCATACGCCATCACGGGTCCCGCGCATTACGTTCCGCACCGCGCGATATACGAGATGAAACTGAACAGCAGCCGCGCGTCGGCGAACATCAGCGATGTGCGCGGGCGGCTCGTGTTCGATTTCACCGGCTCGCCGTGCGAGGGCTACACGCTTAACACACGGCTCGTGACCCAGATTACCGACACCGAAGGCCAGCGCATCATCAGCGATCTGCGCTCATCTACCTGGGAAGACGGCAAGGGCATGCGGTTCCTGTTCAACTCCAGCCAATATCTCAACAATCGGCTGACCGAGAGCCTGATGGGCCGGGCGGAGCGCAGCGAGGACGAGGGCATTGCCATCGAAATCGAAAAGCCGCAGCAGTCCCGGCTGCGCATCGGCTCGACCACGCGGTTTCCGACGCAATATTCACTCGATGTCCTTGAAGCGGCGCTGGCGGGACGCTTTGTCATCCAGTCGACGATCTATGACGGCTCGGAGCAAGGCGACAAGCTCTTCGACACGACCGCGATCATCGGCAAGCCGATCGAGGCGGGCAGCGAAGCACAGGACACGTCCGAAGTATCGCAGGAGCTTGAAGGGCTACGCTCGTGGCCGGTCTCGATCAGCTATTTCGACTTTGGCGCCGAAGCCGATGCGACACCGAGCTATGAACTGTCATTCCGGCTTTATGAAAACGGGGTGAGCCGGAATTTGCAGATCAATTACGGTGAGTTCACGCTGACGGGCGCGCTGTCGTCGCTGGAACTTTATGAGCAGGCCAACTGCGCTGAATGAGCGTGTTTGCGCCGCTTCAGAACGGATCGGCGCTCGGATCTCCGGCCAAGGCGACGCGCAGCGGCCACACACGGGCCGGGTCGTTGCCGGTTGACTCGCAGAATGCCAGAAGTAGGCTTTCATCCGCGAGCAGATGGTCAAGGACGCCGGCAAGAAACGAGTGTGAATGGATGGCGCCCTGGAGTTGTCCGACATCAAGCCCCGTGATGTCGAGAAAGCGATCGAGATAATGTACATTCTCGGCCATGAAGGCGACCGCCTGAAGGGCAAGCGTTTGTGCTTCTTCGTGCTGAAGCTGGCGGGAGGATGGCATCGGGAAAGAGTCCTGATGAAAAATACGGCCTAGCCGACCGGTTTATAAATGCTTGTTAACGTATCGGCCGTAAATTTCATAGAGCCGGAAATATCCATTTTCGTGAGCTGAAAATCATCAACCGATATGACGGGCGTCATTTAAATGCCGGACTCCGAAAGCCCAGTTAAGAGCCGCGGCGCCGAACGCAAGGCACCGGCTACGCGCCGGCCGCCGCAGCCAAAGCGCGCCGCGATGAAGACAGTGCTCATTGTTGAAGACAATGAGTTGAACATGAAGCTTTTCAATGACCTGCTGGAGGCCCACGGCTACAAGACCGTGCAGACGCGCAACGGCTTGGATGCGCTGCCGCTGGCGCGCAAGCACAAACCCGACCTGATCCTGATGGATATTCAGCTTCCCGAGGTCTCGGGCCTCGATGTGACGAAGTGGCTCAAGGAAGACGACAGTCTTAAACATATCCCGGTGATCGCGGTGACGGCCTTCGCCATGAAGGGCGATGAAGAGCGCATCCGCGAAGGTGGGTGCGAGGCCTATATGTCGAAGCCGATCTCTGTCGGCACGTTCCTGGAAACGGTGCGCCAGTTTGTCGGCGAAGGCTGACACCGGTCCCGAGGCTGACGTCTGCAGCGCTGCGCAGCGATAATCACCGCCCCTGAAGCATTATTCTGTGGACAACTCGGCTGCCACATTTGGCTGGCTCGCTGCTGCGCGAGTATCTGCGGCCTAATTTACCTTAATCGATCGTAAAGCTTGAAAAATGTCCGAATTCATCCGCAAATGTCGTGAAAGTGCCAAACTTACTGCGGTGGAAGCGAAAGAATCTTCGCGGAGGGGTAAATCATGTCAATCAGGGCTGCGCGATCGGGGCTTGCAAAGCAGAATTTTTTCCCGCTTACTAATTAAGAATTTGATCGAGATACCCTGCGGAGAGCCAGGTCCGCCGCATCTCCTGGGACCGTGGGGTAGGCCGGTTAACGTGCGGCACGAGTGGCCTCCTCTACAGCGCCAGCATCAGACCGGCCAACAAGTCAGATGACCAACGCCCTCTTTGGTCTGACTGACTTGACGGCCAGCTCCTGCGACCCAATCGGATTTACCCCGCTACCGATAGGTCGTAGGGCTGGCTCCTTGCGCTGACAAAGACAGGGCAATGGCGTCTGCTCAAGCCAACCTGCCGTTCAGATATGTCTGTCCCCGAAGATCCCACCGCTCTTGAAATGCGCTAGGCAACGCAACTTTTGCGCCTGTTCAGGCGTGCTCATGGCCCCAATATGCCAAGATGAGCGCTGGTGCCAGCCAACGCAAAGGAACGGCGCGAGATCACGTATCGTTATTGCCCGGATTTGACGCAAGGCCGCGAAGATGCGGCCCAACCTGCCTATTTTATTTTTGCTTCTTTGAATTGGACATGCTTGCGCACGATGGGATCATACTTTTTCAGAGACAGCTTTTCTGTCAGGTTACGAGCGTTCTTCTTCGAAACGTAAAAATAACCGGTTCCAGCCGTGCTGAGCAGCTTGATTTTCTGGGTCGTTGGCTTCGCCATTGCAGCGCTCCGAAAAGGCATTGAAATCAGATTTTTCTGATAGCGAGAGTTACCGAGGCGCACCGACTTGTCAAGCGTGAGTGTGCGCTAGATTTCAGCCCGTTGAAAACGCGCCCCTTTGGCTGAGTATAGCGGCACGCCAGCCCGTGGATCAGCCAGCCGGCCTTCGGCAAGGCGTGTGGAAAAATCTTCCAGAACCGCACGGGTGATGATGTGAAGTTGCGCCCGCCGCAACTCCTGAAGGCTGAACCAGCCCACCGCCTCCAGCTCGCCGTCACCGTGCTGCAGGACATGAGCCACGCGCGATGCCGGCACGGCAAAAAACCGTGTATCGAAGCGTCTTGACCGCTTGTGCGGCGTAATGGCGCGCGCGATGTAGCTGAAGCCGTGCAAGGCAGGGTTGACCTGATGGCTCAGGAATTTCATCCAGACCTGACCGATATCGGGGCGCGGTGCCGCTGGCGCGCGCGCCGGCTCGCCGATCATGACGCCCGTCTCCTCGAAAGTCTCGCGTATGCCGGCCAGCGCCAGCGCCCGTGCCACGGCGCCGGACGTGCGTGTGTGCGTTCTGCTGACCAGCTTGGCGACCGTATCGGGCGTGAGGGCGCCGCGCGCCGGGATGCGGAAATCCTCTGGCTCCACGCGGCCGCCCGGAAACACGAGCGCGCCCGGCATGAACACGTGGCCCGAATGCCTGCGTCCCATGAGAATGAAGGGGTTTTGCGGCATGCCGTCATGGATCAGAAGGCTCGTTGCCGGCCGCGCGCGCCGCTGCTCGAACGCGCCGATACGCGCCACCGCGCTCACATAGCGCTCACGCGCGCTGGCGCCGGGACGTGCACGCCTCAGCCTGGCTCTTGCGCTGTCGCACAGCGCCATGCGTTCAACCCCGCCCCGGCGTGTCCAGGCCAATCGCTTGCGCATCGCCGGGATCAAAACCGTGCATGTAGTGCGCCCATTGCAGCGCCACGATCACGCCCTTGACCATCGGCAGCAGGACAAGCGTCAGCACAATGCTAAGCGGCGCCCAGATCAGCAGATGCAGCCATGTCGGCGGCTCGGCGGCCAGCTCCACCAGCAGCAGCAGCGGGATGACCACATGACCGACGATCAGCATCGTGAAGTAGGGCGGCGCATCATCGGCGCGGTGATGGTGCAGCTCTTGTCCGCATGACCCGCATTCGGGCGCGACCTTGAGATAGCCGCTGAACAGCCTGCCCTCGCCGCAGGCCGGGCAGCGCGCCATCAAGCCGCGCAGCATCGCCGGAACGACGGCGCGCCGCGGCAGAACGGCGGAGGGCCCGACTTCGAATTCGCTGTGGTTCATCTTAGCTCCTGAATTTCCGGAAAGGCCGCATCTTGCGACCGCGGCGCATTGCGCCTTTTCAACTCCTGGCGCGCTTGCTGCGCGCTTTCGACGGCCTGGGCTTGTGGCTTCTGGCGCCGGCGCGATCGGGCTTGCCCGCTGCACCCACGCGCCGCTTCGGCAAGACCTGGGACTTGTGCCGGCCTGGGCTGAGAAGTTCGAACCTGAGCGCGCCGGCTTCGGGGATCGCCTCGACAAGACGGACCTCGACGGGCTCGCCAAGCCGGTATGTCTCGCCGGTGCGCTCACCCACAAGCGCATGGTCAGCCTCAGAATAACGATAATAGTCCTTGCCGATTGTCGCAGCAGGAATGAAGCCGTCCGCGCCAGTGTCGGATAGTCGCACGAACAGACCGGCACGGGCGACGCCGGAAATGCGTGCGCCGAAGGTAGCGCCGATACGGTCCGACAGATGCGATGCGACCAGCCGGTCAATGGTCTCGCGCTCGGCCGCCATCGCCCGGCGCTCGGCATGCGAAATGGTCTCGGCGATCTGGTCCAGCCGCGCGATCTCCTCATCGGCCAGCCCGCCTTGCCCCGCCCCCAGGGCGCGCACCAGCGAGCGATGAACGATCAGATCGGCATAGCGCCGGATCGGCGAGGTGAAATGCACATAACGGCGCAGATTGAGGCCGAAGTGACCGTAATTGCCGGCGCTGTATTCGGCCTGGGCCTGGGCGCGCAGCACCACCTCGTTGATGAGTTGCGCAAGATCGCTGTCCTTGGCCCGCTCCAGCAGCCGATTGAACTGTGCGGGGCGCAGGCCCCCGGAACTGGGCAGCTTGAAGCCAAGCGACATCAGGAATTCGCTCGTCGCAGCCAGTTTCTCGCGCGCCGGCGCATCATGAACGCGGTAGACCAGCGGCGATTTGCGCTCTTCCAGAAACTCCGCCGCCGCCACATTCGCCTGGATCATGAATTCTTCGATCAGCCGGTGCGCATCGAGGCGCGCCGGCAGCACGATGTCGGCGATCTCGCCTTCCTCATCGAGCACGATCTTGCGCTCGGGAACATCCAGCTCCAGCGGCGCGCGCTTGTCACGGGCCTGGGCGAGCGCCTTGTACGCACCCCACAGGGGCCGCAACACCGGCTCCAGCAGCGGCGCGCATACGGCATCGGGCGCGCCGTCAATGGCCGATTGCGCCTGCACATAATTGAGCTTGGCGTGGGAGCGCATCTGCGCACGCATGAAATGGTGCGAGCGCTTGATACCGGCTTGATCAAACACCATGCGCACGGCAAGGCAAAGCCGATCCTCGCCCTCACGCAGCGAGCACAGATCGTTGGACAGTCTTTCCGGCAGCATTGGCACGACGCGGTCGGGGAAATAGACCGAATTGCCGCGCCTGAGCGCCTCGCGGTCCAGCGCGCTTCCCGGGCGCACGTAATACGCAACATCGGCGATGGCCACGATGACGATCCAGCCGCCGGCATTGGCCGTATCGCTGTCCGGCGCGGCCCACACCGCGTCGTCATGGTCGCGCGCATCCACCGGGTCTATGGTCACCAGCGGCACGTCGCGCAAATCCTCGCGCCCGCTCACATCCGCACCCGGCAGCCGCTCCAGTTCCCCAAGGACGGCGTCGGGAAATTCGTGGGGCAGATCATAATTGTGAATGGCGATCATGCTGACGGCGCGTTCCGAGCGCGGATGCCCGAGCCGCTCGACAACGCGGGCGAGCGCGCCGAAGCGGCCGCTGCGCGCTGTCTCGAAACGCACCAGTTCGCCATCAAGCGCATCGCCGGTGCGCTCGGCCTCGACCCGCCATTCCCTAAGCTGCTTCTTGTCGATGGGCACGATTATCCCGCCCGCCCCATGGGCACGGAATATGCCGAGCTGGCGCAGCTTCTCGCTCGTCAACTTCTTGATGGGACGCGCGATGTAGGCATAGCCGCCCGGCTCGCCGTCTTCTTCGGGGCCGATGGGTTCAAGCCGCGCCAGCAGCCTGTCGCCGATACCGCTCGCCGGCTTGGTCAATCCACGTTCCGGCGCGATGAGGATGCGCGGCGCAGGGCCGTCTTCCTCAGGCCAGGCCGATGGCAGCGCCGTGAATTCACCGTCTTCGTCGCGCCCGACGATCTCGATCACACTGACCGGCGCAAGCTGACCGGGGCGGCGGATATGCTTGCGTGACCCCTTGATCAGCCCCTCATCGGCCATCTGTCGCAGGAGCTGCTTGAGCGCAACCCGATGCGGCCCCTTGATGCCGAATGCACGGGCGATCTCGCGCTTGCCCGGCTCAGAGGGCGACTGCTCGATGAATTGCAGGATGTCCTGTTTGGTGGGCATGCCGCCACGCGGCGGTTTTTTTTCATCGCCCTGTCCGGCGGGCCGCCTCTTGTCGCTCATGAATTCGAGAATAGGGTCTGGCGCAAGGTTTATCCAGCGCTACTGGGGGAATTGGCGCGCGCTTGACCGCGCCGTGACTTGGTGGAGGCCTGGCCCGAACCCTTTGCCTTTGCGACAGCCGAGTTGGCCTTGCTGGCGGGCGCCTTGGCCTTGCTGGCGGGCGCCTTGGCCTTGCTGGCGGGCGCCTTGGTCTTGCTGGCGGGCGCCTTGGCCTTGCTGGCGGGCGCCTTGGTCTTGCCAGCCGCTGCCTTCGCGCCGGGCTTTGCCGCGGCTGGCACTGCGGCCTTTTTGCCTTTGGGCTTGGCGGCCTTACCGTTTGCCGATGAGGCGGCCGAACGGGGTTTCGCGCCCCTCGCGCCCTTTCCCGGCGCCGCCTTGTTGCCTGCGCCGTTTCGCGCCGCGCGCTCAGCGATCAGCGCGACGGCCTGTTCCAGACTGATATTTTCCGGTGCCATGTCCTTGGGGAGCGTGGCGTTGATCTTCTCGTGCTTGACATAGGGGCCATAGCGCCCGTTGCAGACCTGGACCGCACCACCCCTGTCCGGATGAGCACCCAGTTCACGGATCACCGATACGCCGCGCGCCCGGCCCTTCTTGCTCTCGGCGAGCAGCGCCACCGCCCGGTTGAGCCCGACGGTGAAGACATCCTCCGCCGTTTCCAGATTGGCATATTTGCCGCCGGATTCCACGAATGGGCCATATCGGCCCAGCCCGGCGACGATCGGCTTGCCGGTTTCGGGATGCATGCCCACCTGACGCGGCAGCGCCAGCAGCGCCAGTGCGCGCTCCAGTGTCAGGTCAGCCGGATCGGTTCCCTTGGGGACCGAGGATCGCTTCGGCTTTTCGCCGTCAACCGCCTCGCCAAGCTGGACATAAGGGCCGAAACGTCCGCTGCGCAGCGTAACCGGCAAGCCGGTTTCAGGGTCAAGCCCAAGCTCGGCCGTATCGGCGACCAGCGTCTCCGCGCCGTCCTCGCCCGCCTTGGCAAGCTGGCGTGTGTGGCGGCATTCGGGATAATTGGAGCAGCCGACGAAGGCGCCGAACTTGCCCACCTTGAGGCTGAGCCGGCCATCGCTGCATGCCGGACAGGCGCGCGGATCCTTGCCCTCGCCGGTGTCGGGGAAGATGTGCGGGCCCAGGATCTCGTTCAGCGCTTCGAGCACCTCGGCGACGCGAAGATCCTTGATCTCGTTGACCGCGCCGAGAAAATCGCGCCAGAAATCGCGCAGCACCTGTTTCCATGACAGATCGCCGCTGGAGATCAGATCGAGCTTTTCCTCCAGATCGGCGGTGAAATCATATTCCACATAGCGCTGAAAGAAGCTTTCCAGGAACGCCGTGACAAGCCTGCCCCGATCTTCGGGCACCAGACGGTTCTTCTCCAGCCGCACATAATCACGCTCGCGCAACACGTTCATCGTGCTCGCATAGGTCGAGGGCCGGCCGATGCCAAGCGCCTCCATCTGCTTGATCAGCGTGGCTTCGCTGAAGCGCGGGGGTGGCTCGGTGAAGTGCTGCTTCGCCTCCACAGAGCGCGTGCCAAGCGCATCACCCGCTTCAAGCGCTGGCAGGCGCTCATCGTCGCCCTCGCCTTCAGCGCTATCGTCGCGCCCCTCCTCATACAGCTTTAGAAATCCGTCGAACACCACCACCTGCCCGGTGGCGCGAAAACCATAGGCGACGCCGTCCGTGCCCTTGACGTCGATATCCACCGTTGTGCGGTCAAGTTCGGCGCTGGCCATCTGGCTGGCCACGGCGCGCTGCCAGATCAGCTTGTAGAGCTTGTGTTCATCGGGCTTGAGCCGTACCGCGACCATCTCGGGCGTGCGCGCAAAATCGGTCGGGCGCACGGCCTCATGCGCTTCCTGCGCGTTCTTTGCCTTGGTCTTGTAGACGCGCGGACTTGAGGGCAGGTAGCGTTTGCCGAAATCCTTGCCGATGACATCGCGGCACTCGGCAACCGCCTCAGGCACGATCTGTACCCCGTCGGTACGCATGTAGGTGATCAGTCCCACAGTCTCCCCGCCCAGATCGACGCCCTCATAAAGCCGCTGGGCGATCTGCATCGTCTGGCGCGGCGAGAACCGCAGCTTGCGCGAGGCTTCCTGCTGGAGCGTCGAAGTGGTGAAAGGCGGCTGAGGGTGTCGCTTGGCCGATTTGCGCTCGACACTGCGCACGCTGAATGCCTGGCCCGCCACCGCATCACGCACGGCGAGCGCAGCGGCTTCGGTGTTGATGTCGAACTTGTCCAGCTTCTTGCCAGCACGCTCGAAAAGGCGCGCGCTGAAGTCTGCGCCGCTCGCGGTGTTCAACAAGGCGGTGATCGACCAGTATTCGCGCGACCTGAAGGCCTCGATCTCGATTTCGCGGTCGCAGACCAGCCGCAAGGCCACCGACTGAACCCGCCCGGCCGAGCGCGCGCCCGGCAGCTTGCGCCACAACACCGGCGAGAGCGTGAAGCCCACCAGATAATCGAGCGCGCGGCGCGCCAGATAGGCCTCGACGAGGGGGGAGTCGATATCGCGCGGCTGCGCCAGAGCGCGCCAAACCGCATCCTTGGTGACGGCATTGAAGGCGACGCGCTCGACCTTGACGCCGCGAAGCGCCTTTTTCTCTTCGAGGATGCGCAGCAGATGCCAGGAAATTGCTTCACCCTCGCGATCCGGGTCGGTGGCGAGGATAAGCTGATCGGCTCCCTTGAGCGCGCCGACAATCTCGCGGATGACCCGCGTCGAGTCCGGGCTTACGCTCCAGTGCATGGCAAAGTCATTGTCCGGCTCGACCGATCCGTCCTTGGGCGGCAGGTCGCGCACATGCCCGTACGACGCCAGAACCTTGTAATCGCGGCCCAGATATTTGTTGATTGTCTTAGCTTTAGCCGCGGATTCGACGATGACGATCTTCATGCGGTCCGTTTCGGGCGGTGATGGGTATACCGGCGCCGTATCCTGCCCCGTGCAACCGGATGATAAGCAACAAGATGTAGAAAATGGGGATTTCACGCATCTGAGTCAAATAATGATTATCAGTCGCGCGAACCCGCTTGCGAAGGGCAACTCATGCGTGTATCCCTATAATAGTGGTGTCAGTGTGGCGGCTGCACACAATGTCAAACGTTCGGGGAATAGAAATGAGCCAGGCAAAATTCAATGTTGTAAGCGGAACAGTAGAAATGTCCGCAAGCGATAAAAATTCGGAACCTGAATCCAATAACACTATCACGAACAGAGTGGTAAAGTTTGCGAAAGACAGCCCTTCTGAAATCGAGACAGCAGAATATATTCGCGACATGATAAAAGAGCTGAGCAGCTTGGCTGCATCTGCAGACCTGGTCTTTCTGAACTATTTGCTGGATGTCGCATACGAAGAAGCGCGAATTCGTAGTCGCTCCCGTGAAGAGAAAACTTTTCTCTGAATACGTGATTTTTTGAGGAGCTGCGATCCGGGACACGGGATCGCAGCTTTTTTTTAGCCCAATCCGGGCACCCGATCGCAACCTCTGATTGCGGCCCGCCAATGCGATGGCCTTGGTTTGCCGTCGGCTCTGGCACTCAGACGCCCTCTTTCTCGACATCGGCGGGAGACCCGATTCGTTTGATCTCCCACTCCAGCAAGATCTTGCTGGCCTCCTTGACGCGCGCGCGCACCGTTTCACCCAGTTTTTCGATGTCCGCGGCGCTGGCATCCCCTTCATTTATCAGAAAATTGCAGTGAAGCTCGGAGACATGAGCGCCGCCCACCCGCAAACCGCGACATCCGGCAGCATCTATCAGTTGCCATGCGCTGTGGCCGGGCGGGTTCTTAAAGGTCGAGCCGCCGGTGCGCGCCCGCGTCGGCTGATGCGTCTCGCGATATTCCGCGACATGGCGCATCTCATCCTCGATCGTCGCCTGCTCCCCCGGCCGCCCGCGAAAGAGCGCCTGAGTAAAGATGAAATCGTCGGGCGCGCCGCAATGGCGATAGGCGTAGTGCAGTTCGTCAACAGGCAAAAGGTGAAGTTCTCCACGACGGTCCACTGCACGGGCCTGCACCAGCACATCCTTCGTCTCGGCGCCATGCGCCCCGGCGTTCATGCGCAGGGCGCCGCCGATCGTGCCCGGTATGCCGCGATAAAAAGCCAGCCCGGCTATTCCCGCCTTTGCTGCCGCCTGGGCAAGGCGAACATCCGGCACACCGGCGCCGGCGCGGATGTGCCATTCGGGCTCAGGTTCGATCTGGCCAAAGCCGCGTCCGAGGCGAATGACGACACCGCGCACCCCGCCATCACGCACCAGCAGGTTGGATCCGACACCGATCACATGCACCGCCACCGTCTCCGCTACGTGGCGCAGGAAATAGCTCAGATCGGCTTCATCGGCCGGCGTGAACAGGACTTCCGCAGGCCCGCCGACACGGAACCAGGTCACATCCGCCAGGCTGACCTGTGCGCGCAGCCGGCCACGCAGCTCTGGCAGCGCGGTGGCAAGCTCACCCGCCAGGCCGGTCATCTCGTCTGGCGCTTGCGCACCGTCAATGGCCGAAAACGGTGCTCCGCTCATCCCGCGCGCCCCGCATGGCGCAAGCCGTCCTCACCGAACTCGCGCAACCGACGCGGCAGATCATGGGCCCAAGCCGTGATGTTGCCGGCCCCCAGCGCAATGACCAGATCGCCGGGTCGGGCCAGCTCCGCGATGGTCTGAACGAGCATCGGCTCGCTGTCGGCCGCCATCACCTCGGGATGACCCGAAGCGCGCACATGCTCGATGAGGGTGGTATGATCGATGCCATTGGCATGCTCTCCGGCGGCATAGACCGGCATGATCACGGCGATGTCGGCATCGCTGAAGCAGCCGGCGAAGCTATCCAGCAGCGCCTTCAGGCGCGAGAACCGATGTGGCTGCATGACCGCGATGACCCGCCCGCGCGTGGTGGAGCGGGCGGCCTTGAGCACCGCGCCGATTTCCACGGGGTGATGGGCGTAATCATCATAGACCGTGATGCCGTTCCAATCGCCGGTTCGGGTGAAGCGGCGCGCGACGCCGGCATAGCTGCGCAGGCCTTCCTCGATGGCGTCATCGCTCAAGCCCGCTTCGGTTGCCACCCCGATCGCGGCAAGCGCGTTCAACGCATTATATTCGCCCGGCACCGACAGCCGCAGCCCCTCGATAAGCCGCGCGCCACCCCGGACAGCAGGCCCGAGGCGGGCATCGAACATCACGCCGCTGCCGGTCTCGCGCACCTGCTCAAGCCGGATGTCGGCATCGGCCGAGCGGCCATAGCGCAGCAGACGGCGACCGCGGAAATGATCGCGCATGTCCTCCAGCAGACGGCGCACCACCGGATGGTCGATCCCGGCTATAGCCGCGCCATAATAGGGGATTTGTCGAAAGAAGCGCGCAAAGGCTTCGTGGAGCGCGCGTTCGGTCCCGAAGAACTCCATATGCTCCGGGTCGATATTGGTGACGACGCCGATGCGCGCCGGCAGACGCACGAAGGTTCCGTCGGACTCGTCGGCCTCGACCACCATCCAGTCGCCCTCGCCGGTCCGCGCATTGGACCCCCACGACTGAAGAATTCCGCCATTGATTACCGTGGGATCGACGCCCGCATTGGTAAGCATCCACGAGACCATCGAGGTGGTCGTTGTCTTGCCATGGGTGCCGGTGATCGCGATGCTGGCCTTGGGGCGCATCAGTTCGCACAGCATCTCGGCGCGGCTGATGACCGGCAGGCCGCGTTGGCGCGCGGCATCGAATTCGGGGTTGCCGGGCTTGACGGCCGACGAGATGATGACATGCGAAGCGCCGTCGATGTTGGCGGCGTCATGGCCGACCATGGCCCGCAGGCCCAGCCCCCGCAGCCGCGCAATGTTGGCTCCGTCGTTCTGGTCGCTGCCCTGCACGCGGTAGCCACGGGCGTGCATGACCTCGGCAATGGCGCTCATGCCTATGCCGCCGATACCGATGATGTGATAAAGCCCGTTTCGGTCGCCCGGCATCATCGGTTGTTCCCCTCGCCGTCGCCCTGCAACTCGGCGCGCTGGCTCGCTTCGATCTGCTGCTGCTCCTCGCTCGGGGTCTGGTCGATGACGCTCTCCACCACATTGGCAAGCTGCTCAACCGCATCATAATGGGCCATCGCCTTGGCGGCCGCGGCAGCGCGGATCAGCGTGCCGGGCTCTTCGAACAGCCGGCGCACCGCACCCGCCAGACGTTCGGGCGATACCGCCGCCTCTTCATAGCACCAGCCGCCGCCGCCACGCTCGAAACGGGTTGCGTTTTCAAGCTGGTCATTGTCGAGCGAATGGGGCAGCGGCACCAGGATGGCTGGGCGGCCAATGGCGCACAGTTCCGAAACCGTGGTTGCGCCGCCGCGCGAAATGATGAGTTGCGCTGTTGCCATGCGCTCAGGCAGATCATCAAAAAATGTCGCCAGTTCGGCTGCGACGCCGGCGCTTTCATAGCCATCGAACACGCGTTCGATATCTTCGGGCCGGCATTGCTGAACCACCATCAGCCGGTCGCGCACGGTGTCAGGCAGCAGGCGCAAGGCCGCCGGCATGACTTCGGAGAAGAAGCGTGCGCCCTGGCTGCCGCCGAAGACCAGCAGATTGAGCTGGCCTGTGGGCGATGGCGAGGCATAGACCTGATCGCGCATGTTGAGCACAGTGCGGCGCAGCGGCGTTCCGGTCAGATAGGCCTTCTGCAACAGCTTGCCTTCGAGGAACTTGGTATTCTCGAACGAGTAGGCGATGGCGCGCACCATCGGGCCGAGCAGTCGGTTGGCGCGGCCCATGACGGCATTCTGCTCGTGGATGACGGTTGGAATGCCTCGCGCAAGACCGGCGGTGATCGGCGGTATGGTCGGATAGCCGCCAAAACCGATGATTGCCTTGGGCCGCACATCGCCGAAGATCTTGTAGGCCATCTGGAAGCCGCTGGACAGCTTGGCGACGGTCTTGGTCGCCTCGATCGGCGAGCGCCCCTTGAAGGTGGCCGAGGGCACGCGGTAGGTCTCGCGCGCCGGGAATTCGCTGCCATAGGTATCGCCGCGTGGATCGGTGACAAGGTCTATAGCATAGCCGCGCCAGCTCAGTTCCTGGGCCAGCGCGGTTGCTGGAAACATATGTCCGCCGGTGCCGCCGGCAGCCATCATGATCGACGGTCTGGTCACGTTCGCATCCCCCGTGGCGGAGCTTCGTGTGATGCTCCGAATTCGGCGGCCTCATCGGCTCGCCGATAGCTGCCGGCATTGGGCCGCCGCCGCGTCAGGCCGGCAACCATTCCGGCGGCAAGCGCCATTGATAGCAGCGATGAACCGCCATAGGAAATGAAAGGCAGCGTCATCCCCTTGGCGGGCAGCAGATTGACATTGACTGCCATATTTATGAATGCCTGAAAACCAATCAGCATAAGTAGTCCGCCGGTTGCAAGCCGAATATAGGGGCTTTCCTCACGCAAGGCGGCGCGGGCGCCGCGAACCATCAGAAACACGAACAGGCCAAGCAGCAAGAGACAGGTCACAATACCCAGTTCTTCGGCGATGACGGCGAAGATGTAATCATTGTGGCTGTCGGGCAGACGCGTCTTGAGAATGCCCTCGCCCGCGCCACGGCCCAGCCATCCGCCATGGGAAAAAGCCGATAGCGCCAGCGCCGTCTGTTCGCTCAAGCCCTCGCCCCAGCCGAGGAATGCATCTATGCGCGCCGCTGCGTGGGGCACGACATGATAGATCGCGACCAACCCGCTTATGGCAACTGCGATCACCGCCAGCAGCCAGCGCAGGGGATAACCGGCCATGAAGAACAGCCCGCCCCAGATAAGGCCGGCAAGGACGGCCTGACCGACATCGGGCTGAAGCAGCAAAAGCCCCGCGAACAGGACAAGCAGGCCAAGCGCGATCTGCGTGGCCGGCACATCTGTGCGCCAGACACCCTCGGCCATCAGCCAGGCGCAAAGCACCGTGAAACCGGGCTTGACGATCTCGGAGGGCTGAATGGTGAAACCGCCGGCGACGAGCCAGCGCACCGCGCCATTGCGCTCGACCCCCTGGATGAGCGCGGCGACCATGAGCGCGCAGCCGAGCACGAACAGAACCGCTGCGAGCCGGCGCATCTGTCTGGGCGAGAGCAGCGAGGCCCAGAAGAAGACCACGAGTGAGGCGGCGAGGAACAGCGCATGGCGCTGGGTGAAATGATATTCCCCGGCGCCGAGCCGTTCGGCGGCAGCCGGCCCCGCGCCGAAGGAAAACAACATGCCCGCAAACATCAGCGCCAGCACCGTCGCAACCAGCGACCGGTCGATCGAGAACCACCAGTCGGAAACGAGGCTGCGCTCGGCGCGAGACAGCCTCATGCCGCGAGGGCCTCACGCATTGCCACGCCTTCAAGGCCGGCGACGGCACGGCGGAAGGCCTCTCCGCGGGCGGTGAAATTGGCGAACTGGTCATAGGATGCGCACGCCGGCGACAGCAGCACGACAGGCTGGCGGGCCTTGGAGGCAAGCGCATCACGCGCCGCGGCCGTCACGGCGCGTTCCAGCGTTCCGCACATCTCGAACGGCACGCGCCCCTTGAGCTGGCGGGCGAACTCTTCGGCTGCCTGGCCGATCAGGTAGGCCTTGGTGACATGAGAAAAAGCAGACTCAAGGCCGCTCAGCCCGCCCTCCTTGGGCTGGCCGCCGAGGATCCAGAATACCGGATCAAAACAGGCAAGCGCGCGCCCGGCGGCGTCCGCGTTGGTCGCCTTGCTGTCGTTGATGAAGATGGCGCGGCCCAGCCGGCCAACTTCTTCCATGCGGTGCGCCAGGCCGGGAAAGCTGCGCAAGCCCCCGATGATCTCCTCGCGCGCCAGCCCGAGAGCGCGCGCGATGGCGAAGGCGGCAGCGGCGTTCTGCCAGTTGTGCGCGCCGCGCAGCGAGGCGATGCCGCGCAGGCTGATCGGGGCATGCACAAGCCGATCCTCGACCTCGAACAACAGCCCGTCGCGCACATAGACGCCGTTATCGACCGTGCAGCTCGTGGCGATCACGCGGCGCGATGCCGGCGAGATCCAGTTTGCTGCGATCGCCGCGCACAAGGCGTCGTCCGCGCCGATGACGCCGTGGTCCGCCGCGCCAAGGCCGGAAAAGATGCGCGCCTTGATCGCGGCATAGTTGTCAAGCGTGCCGTGGCGATCGAGATGATCGGGCTGAATGTTCAGCAGGGCCGCGACATCCGCCCTCAGCCCCGGTGTCAGATCGATCTGGAAGGACGAATATTCGATGACGTAGTGCATGTCCGGCGCCAGGCGCGGCAATTCCAGCACGGCCTTGCCGATGTTGCCGCCAAGCGCCGTGCGCCTGCCGGTGCTCGACAGGATATGCGCGCTCAGCGCCGAGGTGGTGGATTTGCCGTTCGTCCCGGTTATAGCGACGACCTTGCCGGGGCCGCCTAGAAGGGCTCGCTCGCGGCAGAAGAGTTCGGTGTCGCCGATCACCTCGACGCCCGCATCCCGCGCGCGATCGACCACCCAATGGGGCCGGGGATGGGTGAGCGGTACACCGGGCGCGAGCACGAGCGCGGCAATGCCGCGCCAGTCGGCCGTACGCAGGTCCGTAACCCCGACGCCAACGGCAATGGCCTGAGCGCGCGATCCCTCGTTGTCGTCCCAGGCCAGCACACGCGCGCCGCCGGCCTGAAGGGCGCGGGCCGCGCCTATGCCGGACAGCCCCAGGCCAAACACGGCCACGGTGCGTTCGGCGAAAATGGTCACGGGTATCATGCGTTATCCTAACGTAGTTTCAGTGTTGACAAGCCGACCAGCGCGAGCACCACAGAAATTATCCAGAACCTGACGACGACAGTGGCCTCGGCCCAGCCCTTCTGCTCGAAATGATGGTGCAGCGGCGCCATGCGGAATACGCGTTTGCCCGTCAGGCGAAAGGAGATGACCTGCACGATGACCGACAAGGTTTCCAGCACGAACAGCCCGCCGATGATGGCGAGCACGATTTCATGCTTGGTGGCCACCGCGATCGCGCCCAGCGCCCCGCCGAGCGCCAGCGATCCGGTATCGCCCATGAAGATCATCGCCGGCGGCGCGTTGAACCACAAGAACCCCAGTCCCGCGCCGACCAGCGCCCCGCACACGACCGCAAGCTCGCCCGTGCCCGCGACGAAATGAACCTGAAGATAATCGGCGAACATGGCGTTGCCGACCAGATAGGAGATTATGCCGAAGGCCGCCGCCGCGACCATCACCGGCACGATTGCCAGCCCGTCCAGCCCGTCCGTGAGGTTCACAGCATTGCCCGCGCCAGCGATGACGAACACGCCGAGGACGATGAACAGCGGCCCCAGATCGACCAGCACGTCCTTGAAGAACGGAATGGCAAGCGATGAGGAGAAGCCCGCTTCGCCGATCATCATGATGGAATAGGCGGCGATACCAGCTATGAGCAGTTCCAGCACCAGCTTGACGCGGCCGGAAAAGCCGGCGCTGGTGCGCTTCGTGACCTTCAGGAAATCATCGATGAAGCCGATCGTGCCGAAGCTGAGCGTGACGGCGAGCACGACCCAGACATAGCGGTTGGCAAGGTTGGCCCACAGGATCGTCGCCACGCCCACGCCCAGCAGGATCATCAGGCCGCCCATGGTCGGCGTGCCCTGTTTGGTGAGCAGATGGTTCTGCGGGCCATCTTCGCGGATTGGCTGGCCCTTGCCCTGGCGCAGCCGCAGCGTGTTGATGAGACCGGGGCCGAACATGAACACGACGAGCAGCGCGGTCATGATCGCGCCGCCGGTGCGAAACGTGATGTAGCGGAAGACATTGAAGACCGGCGATATATGGCTGAGTTCAACCAGCAGATATAGCATTCCTCACTGTCTCCGCCCGCTATCGAACATCCAGGTCCCGATGGATCGGGGCCGGCCCGAGATCACCTGATCGCGGCGCTGCCCCGGTCCGCCATGGCAAGTGCCGAGCGCACCGCGTCATGATCGGAAAACGGCAGGGTCTGCGCCCCGATGATCTGTCCCGTTTCATGCCCCTTGCCGGCAACCAGCAAAACATCACCGTCGCGCAACTCGCTCACCGCCTGATGGATAGCCGTTTGCCTGCAGGCGATTTCACACGCGCGGGTTGCACTTGCCATGATTTCTTGCCTTATCACGGATGGGTCTTCGCTGCGCGGGTTATCGTCGGTCACGTAGATTCTGTCCGCAAGCTGTTGCGCGACTGCCCCCATTTGCGGACGTTTGCCGCGATCGCGATCACCGCCGCAACCGAATACGACATTGAGCCGGCCCCTGGCGAACGGGCGCAGGGCGCCAAGCGCGCTTGCCAGCGCATCGGGTGTGTGGGCGTAGTCGATGAAGACGCCGCCGCCGGTTCGCGGGCCGCCCATGAATTCCAGCCGCCCGCAGGCTCCCTGAAGCCGCTCGAGCGCAGCGAATACAATTTCCGGCGGCGTGCCCGTGGCCAGTGCCAGCCCGCTGGCAACCAGGGCATTGCTGACCTGAAACGTGCCGGCCAGAGGAAGCCGCACCCGGTGAAGCTCGCCGTCATACCTGATTGTCAGGCGCTGGGTGTGAGCCTCGGCTTCGAGCCCTTCCAGCCGCACGACATCGCCCGCGCGCCCGACGCGCCAGACCGCCAGCCCCTGCGCCCTGAAGGTTTCGGCCAGCCCTTCGGCCTCGGGCCTGTCGGCGTCGATGACCGCTGGCGCTCCCTTGCCGAGAAGATCGTTGAACAGCCGCAGCTTGGCCGCAAGATAGCTCTCGAAATCGGGATGATAATCGAGGTGGTCGCGGGTGATGTTGGTGAACGCGCCGGCACTCAGGCGCACGCCGTCGAGCCGGTGTTGGGCGAGCCCGTGGCTGGAGGCTTCCAGCGCCATATGGGTAATGCCCGCGCGCGCCAGCTCCGCAAGGATCGAATGCAATTCCACCGGCTCGGGCGTGGTGTGGCGCAGTGGCTTCGTGCCCGCCGGCGTGGCGACGCCCAGTGTGCCGATGCTTGCGGCGTGCCGGCCGTCCGCCAGCCAGATCTGGCGCAGGAAAGAAGCGACGGAGGTCTTGCCGTTCGTGCCCGTGATGGCGGCTATCACGCCGGGCTGCTCTGGGTGAAACCGCGCCGCCATGAGCGCCAGAGCCCGGCGCGGCTCACGCACTCGCAGTACCGGCACATGTGCGGGTTCGCCCGCCCACTCGGCGTCATCGGCCATGAGCACGCAGGCCGCTCCGGCTGCAAGCGCCGCTGGTATGAACGCCGCGCCATCGGCTCGTGTGCCCGGCAAGGCGGCGAAGACGAAACCCGGCGCAACGGCACGGCTGTCGGAGGTCAGGCCCGTGATCTCGACATCAGCACCCGAATGGCCGTGCGCGAGCGCCGGGATCACGCCATCTGCGAGTTCGCTCAATTTCATTGTTGTTCAGGGTCTCGCCGGAGACCGCTCCCTCACCACGTCAGCCAAATCTAATAAGAGGCTGCGGACCTTTCGTCAAACGACGCATCGGGCGCGACGCCCAGCAATGGCGCGGCGCGCGCGATTATGCGCCCCGCTGACGGCGCTGCATTCCACGCAGCTTCATTGCGGCCGCCGGTCTCGTGCGTCCCCTTGGGTTCATCGAGCATGACGAATACCAGATATTGCGGATCATCCATGGGAAAAGCGGCGAAAAAGACACCAAGCACCTTGTCGTCATGATAGCCGCCGGGTCGGGGCTTGTTGGCCGTGCCGGTCTTGCCGCCGACCCGGTAGCCCGGCACAGCCGCGCGCCGGCCGGTGCCCCTGGTGACATTGAGGCGCAGGAGATCGACGATGATGCTGCCGGTCTCGGGCTTGAGAACGCGCACGGCCAGCGCATCGGCGGCATCGCGCCCGCGCGGCAGGAAGGTCGGCGGAACAAGGCGCCCGTCATTGACCAGCGCCGCGGCCGCAGCAGCAAAGGACAATGGCGCAACCGCAATGCCATGGCCGTATGACGCCGTTACCGTATTGGCCTCGCGCCAGACCTGAGGCACCAGCGGCTGCGCCGTCGGCCCCAGTTCGCTGGTGGCGCGCTCCAGCAGATTCAGCCGGCTGAAGAAGTCACGCTGCCAGTAGCCGCCGATATCAAGCGCAAGCCGCGCCGCGCCGGTGTTTGATGAGCGGATGAAGATCTCCGAAATCGTCGCATATTGCTGGCGGGCATAGGCGTCGGCGAGCCTGAACCCGCCGACATCGAGCGGCGTCTTGATGTCATAGCGGTCATCAAGCCTGACGATGTCGCGGTCGAGGCCCAGCGCGACGGTGAACGTCTTGAAGACCGAACCCAGTTCGTAGGTATCGGCAATCAGCCGGTTGTGACGCCCCGGCAGCAGCGAAGCCTCGCGCCGGTTCGGATCATAGGACGGCAGTGACGTGAGGGCGAGCACTTCGCCGGTGCGCACATCCATCACGACACCAAGGGCAGCAAGCGCGTCATAGGTCTCAAGCGCGGTCCGCAACTCCTCATCGACAATGTGCTGCACGCCAAGATCGAGCGACAGACGCACGCTCGGGCGCTCATCGTCGCCGCGCGCCGGGATGACGATCTCGGGGTGGGCGTCGATATAGGCTTCCATGCCTGCAACCCCGCGATTATCGACATCGGCATGGCCCAGCACATGCACCGCGCTCGCGCCTGCGGGGTAGACCCGCTGATTTTCCAGGAACATGCCGAGCCCGGGAAGCCCCAGCCGGTGGACGCGCTCGGCCTGCGCTGGCGTCAGCCCACGGTGCAGCCAGACGAAGCGGCCCTCGCCCGCAAGAAGCTTGCGCAAGGCCGGGACATCGCGCCCGGGCAGCACCTCGGCCAGCCGTTCTGCGGCGGTGTCGGCGTCGATCACCCGGCTTGGGTCGGCATAAAGCCAGTAAACCGGCAGATCGCTGGCGAGCAGCCGTCCGCTGCGATCGAGAATGTCGGGACGCGAGCGGGTATGCTCGATTGTTGTCTGATAAGAGGCGATCCGCAGGGGCTGAGCCGGGGCAAGGCCGAGCACAAGCAATTGCGCCGCAATCCCGGCGAAGCATGTGACCAGCAACCCCATCGCCATGACGAGGCGCACGCCGCCCGAGCGGACACGGCGAAGTGCTGCCGAGTGGATATGAGCGTCGGCGCCGATGCGGGTCATTGTCCGGTCTCCCGCTCACCCATGAACTCGCCATAGGGAATGACCTGCTCCGGCGATGGGGAGCGCAGGCCAAGCGGACCTCGCGCCAGCGCTTCCAGCCGCTCAGGCCGGCTCAGATAGCTCAGTTCCGCGCGCAATACACCGAGCGCGGCCGTATTCTCGGCAATCATTCTTGCCTTTGCGCCGGCCTCGCGCTCCATTTCGCGCACCTCGTGCTTGAGCCCGTAATTGAGCAGCAGGAGCCCCACGAGGGTGCACGCCAATATCATGTTGACGATACGCATCACGGTTTGAACCACTTGTTGAATGACCGGCGCGCCAGCTTGCGCCGCTTTGGTAAACAATCCCTCATCGAAGCTCCCCCGGCCCGCTGGCGCGCGGACGCACAAGCCCAAGACCTGCTTCGTTCAGAGCAATGGGCGAGTTGGCGGTGCGCACGCCAAAACGCAGCCGGGCAGAGCGAGCCCGTGGATTGCTCGCGATCTCTTCGGCTTGCGGCGTCACGGGCTGTCCGCGCGGCACCTCGAAGCTTGCCTGTGGCCCGGCCGGCGCGTCGGGAAGATAACGCGAGGGTCTTGCCTGCCGGCCGCTACGCTCGGCAAAAAAGCGCTTGACGATCCGGTCTTCGAGCGAATGGAACGTGACGACCACCAGCCGCCCGCCTTTGGGCAGGATGGTTTCAGCGCCGGCAAGCCCCTGCGCCAGTTCGCCCAGCTCGTCATTGATGTAGATGCGCAGCGCCTGGAATGTGCGCGTGGCGGGGTGCCTGGGATCATCATGGCGCCGACCGAGCACACGCTCGACCAGACCCGCCAGATCGCCTGTCGTGCGCAGCGGCGCCTCCTCCCGCTCGGCAACGATGGCGCGGGCGATGGCACGTGCGCGCTTCTCTTCGCCGTAGAAGCGCAAGATCTGGCTGAGTTCGGCTTCCTCGAGCTGGTTCACCGCATCCGCCGCGCTGGGGCCGGAACGCGACATGCGCATGTCGAGCGGGCCGTCATCACGAAAGGAAAAGCCGCGCTGGGGCTCATCGAGCTGCATGGAGGAAACGCCGATATCCAGCACCACGCCATGGGGGCTGAAATCGCAGCGCGAAGCGATATCGGCAATATCGCCAAAGCGCCCTTCGAAGATATCGAACCGATCCGGAAATTCTGCTTTCAGTGCGTGAGCGCCAGCCACAGCATCGGGATCTCGGTCGATCGCCAGCACATCGCATGAGGCCGCGCCGAGGACCGCGCGCGAATAGCCGCCCGCGCCGAATGTGCCGTCAATGAAACGTTCGCCGTCCCGGGGCGCCAGCGCCCTCAGCACCTCGAAAAGGAGCACGGGAACATGACGCGCCAGTCCGCCAGCGGCTTGGGCGCCCTCTCCCTTGCCGCGGCGCGTCATTGCTCCCGTGCCTCTTCGCCCCGGGCGCTTGCGATGCGCCCCCCCGCGCCGAGCTGCTGTCTGAGGCCGCGCGCACGCTCGCGCGCTTCGCCCCGGAATGCTTCATATTCGCTGGCTTCCCAAATCTGGAATTTATCGCCGAGACCAACGAAAACGGCCTGGGCGTCGATGCCGGCGTGATCCTTGAGACGCTTGGGCAGCACGGTGCGCCCGTCGGCGTCCACTTTGAGCTTCTCGGATTCGCCAAAATAAAATGTGGCGAGATCTTCGCGCTCCTGGGAGAGCACGGGAAATTCTTCCAGTATCGCGTGAATCTTTGCGACCAGACGGTTGCCTCCAGCTTCGAGACAGCGCCGCTCGGGGTGTGGATAGCAAAATATTTCTTCAGCACCGTCCTTGGTGAGGACTGCGCGGAATGACGAGGGGACCGAAACCCGGCCCTTGGCGTCAACCCTATTTTCGTGCCTGCCAGCAAACTCGTCCATCTCCGCTCCGAGCCGCGCCAGCCATCTACCCTGGACCTTCAGGCCGCAACACGGCGGTGAACCCGTCAATGCGAGGCGCTCGCCAAGCCTGCAAAGATCGCAGGCGCGACAGGTGTCGAGGAGAAAGGTCCGCTCCCGCGGCCCGGCAAAGGGTTGCGATCAAGACCCTTCCCCTCGAATCACCCTTCCGAACGGGCATAGATGGGATATCATGGGTTTTTATGGGAGTCAATGGATGCAAGTTGGGAAATGATGTATTTCTCTGGGATATGGCGGGCATGGTAAACGCGTATGGGCAGGACAAAAGCGCTGCCGCCACGTCGAGCTGGCCTCCGCGAAGCGCGGGGCTCCGGCCGGTCAGGCATTTCGCGAATGAAAACAGAAGGTTATTGAGTGGGGGGGGCTATCGCGCCCTTGATGCCGACGGACAAGACGGCAAGCGCCATGGGGCGCAGCAGCAGCCGGTGCAGGAGCGCCACATCAACGGCAGATCCCGCTCGTTCAGCCTGTATCAGATCAGGTGCTGACCGCCGTCGAGCGCGATCATCTGGCCGGTCAGGGCCGGCGTGCCAAGGATATAGACGACCGCGCCGGCGATCTCTTCAGGCGCAGCGCCGCGGCGCAGCGGGGTGGAGGCCCATTCCTCGGCGAAATCGGCCTCGGACTGATAGGGGTTGGCGAGCACCGGCCCTGGCCCGATGCCGTTCACGCGGATGCGCGGTGCAAGCGCGAGCGCCATGGTGCGGGTGGCCGTCCAAAGCGCCGATTTGGCAATCGTGTAGGAGAAGAAATCGGGCCGTAACCGCCACACGCGCTGGTCGATGAGATTGACGATATTGCCGCTTTGCCCGTCAGGCAGGGCGGCGGCAAAGACCTGGGAAAGTAGCAGCGGCGCGTGCAGGTTGATGTCGATATGCGCCCGCCAGCTCTCCGGCGTCATGTTCTCCAGCCTGTCATCGACAAAAATGGACGCGTTGTTTATGAGCGCGCACGGCGGGGCACCAAGGGCGTTGATGCAGGCGGGCACGAGCGTCTGGCAGGCTGCCATGTCGCTCAGATCGGCGGGCAACAGTGCCGCGCGCACGCCGCGCGAACGAACCTGTTCGGCAACCTTCTCGGCAGCCTCGCGCGAGCCGCGGTAATGGACGCCGATATCCCAGCCTTCATCGGCGAGCCGCAGGGCAATGGCGCAGCCGATGCGGACGCCTGCTCCGGTTATCAGAGCTATGGGCCGCTCCGTGCTCATGGTGCAGCGCCCGTCATGCCACCCCTCGTTTAATCGGCAGATTTCATCAAGGACCGAAAGCGCTCGCCGTCGTGATCAGATTCTGGGACGAGAAGATAACCCAGATATAGCCGACATAGGCCGAGACGAAAACGACCCCGGTCAGCCGGCCGAGCTTCAGGTGCCAGATGACAAACGGCAGCAGCGCCATACTGGCCGCGAGCATGACCCATACATCGATGAGGATGAGTTCACGCGGGATCGGCAGCGGCGTGACGGCGGCTGTCAGTCCGGTTATGGCGAGCAGATTGAACACATTGCTTCCGACGATATTGCCGAGCGCCAGACCGCCATGACCGCGAATGGCCGCAAGCACGGTCGTCGTGATCTCGGGCAGCGACGTGCCAAGGGCCACCACCGTAAGGCCGATGGCGGTCTCCGAGACACCCCATGTGCGCGCAACCATGGACGCGCTGTCGACCGTCATATTGGCGGCGAATGGCAAGCCGACCAGCCCGATGAGCAGCCCGAGACTGGAAAACCATACCGGGCCGGGCAGCGCGCTGACATCCTCATCGCCGGCAACAGCCGCAGATTTGCTGCGCAACGCTCGGCGCGCGGTATCCCACAGGAAGACCAGCAGCAGGCCGAGAAGCAACATGCTGTCCCAGACATTCATCGGCGAGAAAAAGCATAGCCCCACGAAAAGCACGCTGACCGCCAGCATGAAATAGGTGTTGCGGTCGAGCCCCTCCTGATCGAGGCGTGTGGCGACGAATATTGCCGGCAGGCCGAGGGCAAGCAGGACATTGGCGATATTGCTGCCGACCACATTGCCGAGCGCGATACCCGGAGAACCTGACAGGGCCGCTTGCAGCGACACGACAAGTTCGGGCGCGGAGGTCCCGAATGCCACCACCGTCAGGCCGATGACCAGTGACGGAATGCCAAGCTTGCGCGAAACCCCGACCGCACCGCGCACGAGCACATCGCCGAACACCGCCAGCAGGATCAGCCCAGCAGCAAGTTGCAAGTAGACCATGAACTTTATGCCTATCTTATCATCGCGCTGAACAGGGGCCGTGGATCACGGCCGACATCAGACAAGAAACTATTCGGCGCGGCACCCCTGCCTATTTTGGGTGTCAGGTAGTCCGGGCACCAAGGCCCTTCAAGTCGGCAAGTCCCGCCGCGATATGGGATTCTGACAGGTGCGGCTTTCGGGGTACAGAGGGTTTTCCACAATCTGTAATTGCATAAATTATGGGTTGCACTTTAGCGTGTTTCGCGTATAGGATGCAGACATCTGGAGATTGCAACCCAGGTTCGATGTTGCTGCACACGGCAGAGATCGTCCCCCAGCGATCGAAGCTGACATGACACAAAGACCAAACATCAGCATGCCCGTCAACAACACTGTTGCTGGGCCAGCCTTCGGGCTTCAATTCGTTCGCTGATGCATCTTCCGTGTCATTGGGCGTAAAGGCCGCCGCGCGGTCAGGGGCCGATTAGAGCCCCGCGTCCCATCTCCTAGGGTTGCATCTCAGCGGCCGGAGCGGCTGCGCCATAACGCGGCATGTCCGCTTAACGCGTGAAGCTCAGGCCGGCTGCGCAAAGCTTTGTTGCGTATGCGTTGTGTATAGTATCTCGTATGGGACACGGCATTGAAAATCCGGTCAGATCAACTGGTGTTTTCGTTGCCCAGTCCTCTCCCTCTCTAGTGCCCAAAACGGCCGGATCCTCACCCCCATCGGGATCCGGCCAATTTTGGATTCCGATAGACATCACCCCACAAGTAATCCCAATCATTCACGATGGCGCCCTGACGTCGGGCAGCAATCAAGCTGCGCAGAAACCGCATGTTTGCCATGCGCCATTTTTCCTCGTCGAATTGCCCCACCATGGCAATCGGGTCTTGCCGACGCCATATTCATTGCCAGATGATGCAGTGCAGCAAGAGGCTTTCGCAGGCGCGAAAAGCAAGCCTTGCTGACTTATCCAATCGCGCAGCAATCTCTAGCAAGGCGCGCACAACCCGGGAGAGGTTCCCATGACTGGATCTCAATTCTGGGGAGGAACATTTCGCAAATTGTGGCCGTCGGAGACCAACAAGTTCCGCGACCACCTGCTGAGGCTGGATGCGGAAAACCGCAGGCTGCGTTTCGGCATGCCCGTCAAGGATGAGTTCATCCGCGATTATGCCAGCCGCATCGACGAATATAAAAGCCTCGTCCACGGCTATTTCGAACAGGGCGATATTCGCGCGGCGGCCGAATTGCGCCAGATAGGCGACGGCTGGAGTGCAAAGGCCGAGGCCGCCTTTTCCGTGGAGCCCGGCTATCAAAACAAAGGCATCGGCACGGAATTGCTGGGGCGTATCGTTCGCTCGGCCCGCAACCGCGGCATCACCCGGCTCTACATGAACTGCCTGCTGGAAAACCGCAAGATGCAGCGCATCGCCAAGAAATATGATGCGGTGCTGCAATTCGACCATGGCGATGTGGTCGGGCGCGTGGTGCCCGGTGTGCCGACTTATGTTTCGCTATGGAGCGAAGCGCTGGAAGACGGCAATGGCTTCATGATGGCGGTCCTCGACCTGCCGAAGATGACGATGCCGGCCGCCTGAGCGGCCGAAACGCGCACAAGCACTCCGCCCGACGCCGCACTGCGCCGGGCGGATCACTGCCGCAACGGCCATACCTGGTTGCGAAACAGCAGATAGACTGCCCGCTCATCGCCCAGAAGTTCTGGCCAGGGCGACGCGTCTGCGACTTCAAGCCCGCCCGCATACGCCCCGAAAGACGGCATCACCAGCACCCGGCCACCGGCAGCGAAACAGCGTCCGCTCAGCTTCTGGCCACGCAGCCTCACTTTGGCCTTGGGATGATAATGGCCAATGATCTGACTTGAGTCCGGATCAGGCCCGGGCTGATGGCGCAAGATCAGCCGCCCGATCCGCGCATCGTGCGAAAACCGGCCCGGCAGATGCGCCGGCGGCTGCGGGTCATGGTTCCCGGCAATCCACACCCAGTCCGCGACACATCGTGCCATCTCATGAACCGAGCGCAGGTCATCGCCGGCCATGCGCAAGCCCGCATTCGCATCATGGAAACTGTCGCCGAGGCAGATCACTCGCCGCGGCTCATAGGCGCGGATGACAGCGCTCAGGCGCGCCAGCGTTTCGCGCGTGTCGCAAACGGGTACCGGGACACCGCGTGCCGCATAGAACGAACCTTTTTCCAGATGCAGATCGGACACGACCAGCGTGCGGCTGTCGGCGAGATAGAGCGCGCCGCTGCCATCAAGCGTCAGGCATGTGCCGGCAAAGGTGATATCCAGCCGGGTGCGGTCCGCTTCAGCTTTGCTCCAGCGCGGCACGCGCATCCTCCATGATCTGCTCTGCCTCATCATGTAGCCCGCCCTGGGCCAGCAAGGCTTCGATGCCCTCCCCGCGAACCTGATCGGCCCTCACCTGCATGAGCATCGGAATGGACAGCGGCGATGGCCGCCTCAGGTCCTGCAGCCGCCAGCGGCCATTGAAACGTGTCAGCATGCGCGACAGACGCTGAAGATCGAGGAGTTCCTGTTCGGCCTCGCGCCGCGTGACCTGCAACAGCACATGGTCAGGTTCGTGGCGGCGCAGCACGTCATAGATCAGGTCGGTGCTGAACGTCACCTGTTTCATGCTCCGCCGCTCGCCGGCATGGGACTGTTCGGTCAGACCGGCGACGGTCGCCACCTGCCTGAAGGCGCGCTTCAGCATGGGCGAGTCGGCGACCCATTCCTCCAGCTCATCGCCCAGTATGTCGGGCGACAGGAATGCGCCGACATCTTCCGCGCCGATCCGCTCGAGCCCGGTGATAGCCAGTCCATAATCGGAGATCACGAAGCTGATGGGCTTCAGCCCCATGCGTTCCATGCGCCGGGTGATCAGCATGCCGAGCGTCTGGTTGGCGCGCCGCCCCTCGAAAGTGTAGAACACAGTATGGCGCATGCCGTGACGTGGGAAATGCTCGATCATCATGGTGCTGCCATCCGGGATCAGCGAGAACCGCGCCTGAAGGTCCAGCCACTCGCGCACCAGCGGCGGCAGCCGGCTCCATCCATCGGGATTGGCCAGCACCGCGCGCACGCCGTCCGCCAGATAGGTGGAAAGCGGCATCTGACCGCCGACATAGCTCGGGATCTTGGGTACGCCCGACCCGCTTGGCCTGGCCTCAAGGGTCATCTCGCGCACGCGCTCGAAGCTGAGCACCTCGCCGGCAAACAGGAACGTATCGCCGGGGGTCAGACCTTGAGCGAAATATTCCTCGATCTCGCCGAGAATGCGCCCGGTCTTTGGCCCGTACATCTTTTTGACGCGCAGCCGGGCCGCCTCGACGATGGTGCCGATGTTCTGGCGATGCCGCCGCGCCACGGCCGGCGATGCCAGCTGCCACAGTCCGTTGTCGTCCGGCTTGAGCCGGCGATACCGGTCATACTGGCGCAGCACCGAGCCGCCATCCACGGCAAAGCGCAAGAGCCTCTCGAACATTGCCCGGTCCAGCCCTGCATAAGGCGGCGCGGAGCATATCTGCGCATGCAGGCTTTCAGGGTCGAGCGGGGCCGAACACGCGCAATTGAGAATATACTGGATGACGACGTCGAGCGAGGGCGCCGGGCGCTCCACATCATCGAGTTCGCCAAGCTCGATGGCCTTCAGCGCCGCCAGACATTCCAGCATTTCGAAACGGTTGGTCGGCACCAGCAGCGCGCGGCTCGGCTCGTTCAGCCGGTGATTGGAGCGCCCGATGCGTTGCAGCAGGCGGCTGACGCCCTTCGGCGCGCCAACATGGATCACAAGATCGACATCGCCCCAGTCGATGCCCAGTTCCAGCGCCGATGTGGCCACCACCGCGCGCAAGGCGCCGGCCGCCATCATCGCCTCGGTCTTGCGCCGCTGCTCGCGCGCCAGCGAACCATGATAAAGCGTGATCTCCAGCCCCTCCTCGTTCACTTCCCACAAGAGCTGAAGCAGCAGTTCGGCCTGGGCGCGCGTGTTGACGAAGATCAGCGAGGTGCGGGCCGCGCGGATCGCGGCATAGATTTCCGGGATGGCATAGCGCGCCATGAAGCCGCCATAAGGCAGCGGCGCGCTGGCCTCCAGCACCGAGATATCCGGCCTGACCGGCGCGCTGGCAATGAAGGTTTCAGCCGGCGTGCCGGTCGCGCCCAGCCACGCGGCCAGTTCAGCCGGCTGCGCCACGGTCGCCGACAGGCCAAAGCGCACATGGTCCGGGCTCAGCGCCCGCAGCCGCGCCAGCGCCAGCGCGGTGAAGTCGCCACGCTTGGTGTGGGCGAAACTGTGGGCTTCATCGACCACCACCGCGCGCAGCCCGCCAAACAGGCGCGGCGCATCGGTGTAGGACAGCATCAGCATCAGCGATTCGGGCGTGGTCAGCAGAATGTTCGGGGGCGTGCGGCGCTGGCGCTGGCGCTTGTGGGCGGGCGTGTCGCCGGTGCGGCTTTCGACACTGACCTCAAGCTCCATCTCGGCGATCGGGCGCATCAGATTGCGCTGGATATCGTTGGTCAGCGCCTTCAGCGGTGAGATATAAAGCGTGTGCAGCATATCGGTGCGCGTTGCGGCGATGTCGATCAGCGAGGGCAGCAGCCCGGCCAGCGTCTTGCCGCCGCCCGTCGGCGCCACCAGCAGCGTCGAGCGCTGCAACGCGAAGGCCCTTAGCATGGCGCGCTGGTGATCGTGTATCGTCCAGCCACGGGCAGTGAACCAGCGCATGACCTTGTCGGGTATCTCATAGGCTGGTTCGGTCTGAGCCCGTGTCATCGAACCTCTGGGAAAATCAAGCTGAGTCAATCGTGTCCAGTCACCCGAACACATGGATGGAAGTGCGGCCCGAAGGCCTCTATTGCCGGCCCGCCAGCCTGTATATCGACCCCGTGCGCCCGGTGCGACACGCGCTGATAACCCACGGCCATGCCGATCATGCCCGCGCCGGCCATACCTGTGTCATGGCGACGCCCGAGACACTGGATATCATGGCGTGCCGTAACTCGCCCGAGTTTGCTCAGACGACGATTGCCATGAGATACGGCGAATTTACGCACACCAGCGGCGTCAGGATCAGCTTTCACCCCGCTGGCCACATTCTTGGCAGCGCGCAGATCCTTCTGGAATATGAGGGTTCGCGTCTTGTCGTCTCGGGCGATTTCAAACGCGCGCCGGACCCCACCTGCGCGCCGTTCGAGCCGGTGGCGTGCGATGTCTTCGTCACCGAAGCCACGTTCGGCCTGCCGGTCTTTCGCTCGCCGCCCGTTGACGGCGAGATCGACAAGCTGATCACCTCACTGCGCCAGTTCCCTCACCGCTGCCATGCGGTCGGCGTCTATGCGCTGGGAAAATGCCAGCGGCTGATCCGCTGCTTGCGCGACGCCGGTCATGACCGGCCGATCTATCTGCACGGCGCCCTCGTGAGGCTTTGCGAGCTTTATGAGCGCCGCGGCATCGCGCTGGGGCCGCTGGCGCCGGTGTCGTCGGTGGCGCGCGAGGACTTGCGCGGTGAGATCGTGCTGTGTCCCCCCGGCGCGCTCACCGATCGCTGGTCGCGGCGTCTGCCCGATGTGGTGACGGCAATGGCCTCGGGCTGGATGCAGATCCGCGCGCGGGCCAAGCAGCGCCGGGTCGAGTTGCCGATCATCCTGTCGGATCATTGCGACTGGGATGATCTGCTGGCAACCATCAGCGAGGTCTGCGCTCGGGAGGTGTGGGTGACGCATGGGCGAGAGGATGCGCTGGTCCATCAGTTGCGCCAGAACGGGCTGAAGGCCCAGGCGCTTTCATTGCTTGGGTATGACGAGGATGCCCATGCCTGACGGGAAAGACGCCTGATGCATGATTTCGCTCGGCTGCTCGACCGGCTGTTCTTCACCTATGCCAACCGCGACAAGGCCGCGCTGATCCAGGACTATCTGGCGCGCACGCCCGATCCAGACCGCGGCTGGGCGGTGGCGGCGATCGCCGGCGAATTGCGTTTTGACTTTTTCAAGAGCGCGCTGGTGCGCGATCTGATCAAGGCGCGCACCGATCCCGTTCTGTTCGATATGTCTTATGATTATGTCGGCGAACTTTCCGAGACCGTTGCGCATCTGTGGCCGCGCGGCGACACGCCGAGGCTGAACGCCCTGCCGCCGCTGCATGAAGTGGTGGAGCGTTTCGCCAGCCTGCCGAAAGCCGAAATCGGTGATTATCTCGGCCTGCTGCTCGACAATGCAACGCCTGCCGAGCGCTGGGCGCTGCTCAAGCTCGGCACGCGGGGCCTGCGGATCGGCGTTTCGGCGCGGTTCCTGAAGCAGATCCTGGCCGCCTATGGCAAGGTCGACGTGGCGGAAATCGAGGAAGTCTGGCACGGGCTGGAGCCGCCCTATCGGCCGCTGTTCGCCTGGCTGGAGGGGCGCGCGCCCAAGCCGGACATCGGCGATGCGGTGATCTTTCATCCGGTCATGCTGGCGCATCCGCTGGACGAGCGCGACCTTGACCAGATCAGCCCGCAGACTCATCAGGCCGAGTGGAAATATGATGGCGTGCGTGTCCAGCTTGTCAGCGCGGCAGCGGGGCGTGCACTGTTCTCGCGCACGGGCGATGATATCAGCGCCGCCTTCCCCGATGTGATCGAGCAGGCCGGATTTCTCGGCGTTCTGGACGGCGAATTGCTGGTGCTGCGCGATGGACGGCTCGGCAGCTTCAACGACCTGCAGAAGCGGCTGAACCGCAAACGGCCCGGCAAGGCGCTGATCAGCGAACTGCCTGGCCATCTGATCGTCTATGACATGCTGAAGCTGGGCGATGAGGACTTGCGCGCGCTGCCGCTTGATGAGCGCAGGTCGCGGCTTTGCGACTGGTTCGGCGCGACGCGCCCGCCGGCCATGAGCCTGTCGCACACTCTTTCCTTCTGCTCTGCTGACGAACTTGGCGCCTTGCGCTCGGCAGCCGGCGATGAGACCACAGCCGGGACGCCGGCGCACCTGATCGAGGGGTTGATGATCAAGCGCCGCGACAGCACCTATGTTGCCGGCCGGCCAAAGGGGTTGTGGTACAAATGGAAGCGCGATCCGCGCCTGGTCGATGCCGTGCTGATGTATGCCCAGCGCGGCCATGGCAAACGCTCGTCATTTTATTCCGACTACACGTTCGGCCTGTGGCGCGGCGAGGAACTGCTGCCGGTGGGCAAGGCCTATTTCGGCTTCACCGACGAGGAGCTGCGCGAGATCGACAAATGGGTGCGCAACAATACGGTCGGGCGGTTCGGCCCGGTGCGTGAGGTGGCCAAGGCGCTGGTGTTCGAGGTGGCGTTCGATGCGGTGCACAGGTCTGGCCGGCACAAATCGGGGCTGGCGATGCGGTTTCCACGGATCAGCCGTATAAGATGGGACAAGCCGGCGGCTGAAGCCGACAGTCTGGCGGCGCTGGAAGCGCATGTGCGATGATATATGTCCGGTTTATCAGGCGGGCGCGAGAATTTCTTTTCGGCTGGGGCAGTGTGCGCCGGCTTGATACGAGACTTGAGGGTTGAAGGCATGGGTGCGGAAAAGGACCTGATCCGGCGCGCCGACCGGCTGGCCGAAAGCGGGGCCGAGCGGCTGGAGCATGAGTTGCTGGCAGAGAAGGCCGCCACGCTCGCCCGGCTCAGCGAACGTGTGGACGCTGCGCTTGAGCGCCTGCGCGAACACGACGAGACGGGCGGCTCGGCCGATGCGCGCGAGGCCCTGCTGCGTCAGGCTGCGCGCGCGGTCTGGGAATTTTTTATCCAGCGCGAGCTTGCGGGCTTTCGCGATGAAAAACAGATCATCCACCAGTACAAGATCCCGCGCGACGTCCTGAGCCGTCTCGGCCAGCTGTGAGGCTGGCAGCCGGCAAGAGACCAGTACCAAGCCGTTTTCGGCCCGGCGCTGATCCCGGTGACGATTTTTACCCGCCCGAGGGCGCGGCACCGGGCCGCGCCAGCGCAAGCAGCATCAGATCTGTGGCATTTCCAGCTTGGGCGCACTGGCGATCGGGTCTTCGTCGCGGCGCGACTTGCCTTCAAAGAACGCACCCTGTTCGATGGCGAGAGACTTGTGAAAGACATCGCCTTCGACATGCGAACTGGCCTGCAAGGTCACGCGCACGCCGCGAATGGAACCCATGACGCGGCCACGCACGACGACATCCTCGGCGACGATACCGCCCGTGATCTCGGCCTTTTCATTGACGATCAGGGACGCGCAATGCACGTCTCCCTGGATCTGGCCGTCCACCTGCACTTCGCCCTTGGAGATGACGTTACCCGCTATCGCGAGATCCTCGCCGATGATCGAAGGCGCGACGCGATCGCCGGTGCGCATGCCGGGGCCGCGCGGGGCCACTGCGCCGGGGCCTGCCATCGGTGCGCCTGGCGAGGCCGGGCTCGGCTGAGTCGTTGCGCTGGTAGTCACCTTGCTTGTCGTCTTGAGGATTGGCTTTTGGTCGAAGTTACTCATATCACTCTCTGTTTTTTGTCGATGCCTAACTTCCTGGAGACGATCCCCGTGCGCCTTACCGAACGCCACTGAACGCCACCACCCATCTCACTAACACCCGCTTCCGGCCCACCCCGACCGGCACCTGATGGCCGCCTCTTCGGCGCTGACCATCCATACCGCACAAAGCCCGTTATCCGCTTGAACCAGTACGACAAAACTGTGCGGGCAAGTATTCCATCACAACGTGGCGCGCAGCATAGCCACAAGGTCCTGCCCTGTCATGATTAAACTGGATGATTGCAGCTTGATTTTAGAAAAATTTGGCCAGTGTGAGATTGTGGCCGCGATTACACAGGCTCATGGCATTCGGGGCCTTGAGAACGACACTGCGATCACGCGCATTCAGGCATTTGCTGGAGATCTGTCGGCCCACCAGAAGGGGCACAGCCGCCTTGGCCGACACGTCAGGCCGAGACCTCGCGCAGCGCCTCGACCACCTCGCCAATGGCCGCCTGGACGAGGCTCGCATCATCGCCCTCGCCCATCACCCGAATGACCTTTTCGGTTCCCGAGGGCCGGATCAGAAGGCGCCCGGCATTGCCCAGCTTCAGCCGGCTTCCCTCGATCACGCGCTGCACCCGGTCATCATCGAGCGGCAGAAACCCTTCATAGCGGACATTTTCCAGAAATTGCGGCACCCGCTCGAAACGGTTGCAGACCTCGCTCACCGGCGAGCCTTTTTCGACGACCACCGCCAACACCTGAAGCGCCGTCACCAGCCCGTCACCAGTCGTGCTGTAGTCCGACAGAATGATATGGCCCGATTGTTCGCCGCCCACATTGCAGTCAAGCTTGCGCATCTGTTCCACCACATAGCGGTCGCCGACCTGCGTGCGCTCAAGGCTCAGGCCGAGCCCGGCCAGATGGCGCTCCAGCCCGAGATTGGACATCACGGTCGCCACCACACGATCACCGCGCAGCCGCCCGGCATCGCGCCATGTCTCCGCGATCAGCGCCAGTATCTGGTCGCCATTGACGAGAGTGCCGCGCTCATCGGCTATCAGCACGCGGTCGGCATCGCCATCGAGCGCAATGCCGATATCGGCATTGTGCCGCTGCACCATCATGCACAGCGCTTCGGGATGGGTGGAGCCGCATTGATCGTTGATGTTGAAGCCGTTGGGCTGAACCGCGATGGGGATGACCTCCGCGCCGAGTTCCCATAAAGCCAGCGGCGCCGCCTTGTAGGCCGCGCCGTTGGCCGCGTCGATGACGACCTTGAGGCCGGAAAAGCTCATCTGCCGGTCGAGCGTACGTTTGGCGAATTCGATATAGCGGTCATGGACCGCATCGATGCGCTTGGCGCGGCCCATGCGCTCCGGTGTCGCCAGCAGGTCCACACCGCCCGCGTCGATCAGCGCCTCGATCTCGATCTCGGTCTCATCGGAAAGCTTGTGACCGTCGGGGCCGAAAAGCTTGATCCCGTTGTCGACAAAGGCATTGTGCGAGGCCGAGATCATCACCCCCAGATCGGCGCGCAGCGAGCGCGTCAGCATGGCGACCGCAGGCGTCGGAATCGGCCCGAGCAGGAACACATCCATGCCGACGGAGGTGAACCCGGCGACCAGCGCCGATTCGATCATGTAGCCCGACAGCCGCGTATCCTTGCCGATCACCACGCGGTGGCGATGCTCGCCATTGGTGAACATATGCCCGGCGGCCATGCCGACCTTGAGCGCGATGTCGGCGGTCATGGGCGCGGCATTGGCCCGGCCGCGAATGCCGTCGGTGCCGAAATATCTGCGTGACATGATGCGGTATCGCCTCAGTTTGCGTTGTGAGAGCGGATGCATGCGCCAATCTGGCACACACTCACATTGCATGGCACATTAGCAGGAATTTGGACGTTTGGCGGCGGCAAACAACACATTTGGTTTCGAAACAGCGGCATGTCCTCACGCCGGCTCGGGGACCGCCATGACGCTGGCCGCACGCCACACGGCAAGCGCCTGACGCGTCTCGGCGACATCGTGCACGCGCAGGATCTGCGCGCCCTGCCCCGCCGCTATCAGCGCCGCCGCAATGCTGCCGGGAAGGCGCGCCTTCGTATCACTCTCCCCCGTCAGCGCGCCGATGAAGCGCTTGCGCGACGCTCCCACCAGCAGCGGCACCCCAAGCCCGTGAAAGATGCTCAGGCCGTGAAGCAGTTCCAGATTGTGCTCAAGCGTCTTGCCAAAACCGATGCCGGGATCGGCGACAAGCCGGCTGCGGGGTATGCCCGCCTCGATCGCCGCAGCGATGCGGCTTGCCAGAAAATCGAACACTTCGAGCAGCACATCATCATAATGCGGATTGTCCTGCATGGTCTTTGGATCGCCTTTGGCATGCATCAGCACCACCGGCAGCCCCGTTCCGGCCGCCACGCTCAGGCTCTCGGGATCGAATGTTAGCGCCGACACATCATTGAGCAGCTTCACGCCGGCGCTCGCGCCCTCGGCCATCAAGGCGGCCTTGCGCGTGTCGAGCGAGATCGGCGTGGCGAGGCCATTCAGCGCCTCGATGACCGGCATCACGCGCGCGCGCTCGTCCTCCAGCGATACCGCGTCTGACCCCGGACGGGTGGACTCGCCGCCGATATCGAGCAGATCGGAGCCACCTGCTGCCAGCGAACGGGCATGTGCGATGGCGGCTTCGGGCGCGGCGAAATCGCCGCCATCGGAGAAGCTGTCGGGGGTGACATTGACCACGCCCATCAGGCGGACCCTGTCCATGCTGAGGCCGGCGACTGCCGGGCGCGGGGCGCTGATCATGTCAAGCGCGGCGCCGATGGCCGGCTCATCAAGCGCGCGCAGCGTGGCCGCGCGGGCAAAAATCCTCCGTGCATTGCCGGGCCGGCCCTCGATCAGTTCGGCCGCATCGAAGGCCGCAGGACCGCCCGCCAGCGGCAGGGCCGAACCGGCCTCCACAGCCTCGCGCGCGACGCGTCCGTAGATGATCCCCACCGGCCGGATATAGATGCGTTCGCCCATCCTTGCCCTCCTGTGCCCCGCTGGCCCCCGCAGCCTTCAGGATGCAAGGCGCCGTTCCCGTCCCGCTTTCCGTGATATATCAATCCGCGGCGGGACGGGGGCAGACTTTTGGCCAAGAGCCGGTCAATCGCGGATCAGGCCCATGGCTTCCAGTTTCAGGATCAGCTCGTGCGCCGCTTCATCGGGTTGCAGCTTGAGCGTATCGATCACGGCCTCGGGTGCTTCAGGCACCTCATAGGGATCGTCGATGCCGGTGAAGCCCGTGATCTTGCCGGCGCGCGCCAGCTTGTAGAGGCCCTTGCGGTCGCGCTGTTCGCATTCATCAAGCGGCGTGGCGACATGGACTTCGAGGAACCCGCCGAGCGGCTCGATCAGATCGCGCACCTTGCGCCGCGTTGCCGCATAAGGTGCGATCGGGGCGCAGATCGCGATGCCGCCATTCTTTGTGATTTCCGATGCGACATAGCCGATGCGCAGGATGTTGATGTCGCGGTGCTCCTTGGAAAACCCAAGCTCCTGGCTGAGGTTCTTGCGCACCACGTCACCATCGAGCAGCGTCACCGGCCGGCCCCCCATCTCCATGAGCTTGACCATGAGCGCATTGGCGATGGTCGATTTGCCGGCGCCGGAAAGACCGGTGAAGAACACGGTGAAGCCCTGCCTGTGGCGCGGCGGATGGGTGCGGCGAAGCTCGCTCACGACGCCAGGAAACGAGAACCATGCCGGAATTTCCAGCCCCTCGCGCAGGCGGCGGCGCAACTCGGTTCCGGAAATGTCGAGCACGGTGTCGCCTTCAGGCACCTGATCGACTGGCATGTATTGCGCGCGCTCCTGCACATAGACCACATGCTTGAACGGCACCAGTTCCAGCCCAATTTCCGCCTCGTGCGCCGACACGATCTCCTGCGCGGCATAAGGCGAGTAGAACGGTTCGCCGTGGCTGTCGTTGCCCGGCCCGGCATGATCGCGGCCGACGATGAAATGGGTGCAGCCGTGGTTCTTGCGGATGATCGCGTGCCACAAGGCTTCGCGCGGGCCACCCATGCGCATGGCAAGGTTGATGAGGCTCAAGGCCGTGGTCTGCTCGGGATATTCGCCAAGCACCGCCTCGTAACAGCGCACGCGGGTGAAATGATCGACATCGCCCGGCTTGGTCATGCCGACGACCGGGTGCAGCAGCAGATTGGCCTCGGCCTGCCTGGCGGCAAGCATGGTCAGTTCCTGATGCGCGCGGTGCAAGGGGTTGCGTGTCTGGAACGCGACGATGCGCCGCCAGCCCCATTTGGCGAAAAGCTGCTTCAGCTCCGCCGGCGAATGACGCAGATGGCGAAAATCATAATGCACCGGCGGCTGGATGCCGATCACCCGCCCGCCGAGATAGACCTCGCCCGCACTGTCGAACAGATAGCGCACGCCGGGGTGGGCCAGATCGGTTGTGCCGTACACCGCGCGCGCCTCGCGCGTCTTGTCGGGCCGCCATGAGGATGTCACCTCCATCAGCGCCAGCAGGACGCCTTCCTGATCGCGCAGGGCGATGCGCGTGCCGGGTGTGGCGCGTTCTGCAAATGCGGCGCTCACATCGAGCGTCACCGGCATCGGCCACAGCGCGCCGCTTTCCAGGCGCATATTGTCGAGCACGCCGTTGTAATCGGCCTCGCTCAGGAAACCGTCGAGCGGCGCAAAGCCGCGGTTCATCAGCAGTTCGAGATCACAGATCTGGCGCTGCGTCAGGCTCCACTCGGCAAGCTGGCCGGCCTCGTCCCTGAGACCCGCGGCCTGGCTGGCAGACGCGAAAAGTTCAGGCATCTGCTGGCTCTGATCTGGATTGGCCAGACCGAAGCCGTCGGAGAAATTTTGCATATTGTCGTTTACCATCGTTTTGTTGTCGCGGATTTGCCGCCACTAAATCTTTGCCCGTCAAGCGCCAAATAGCAGATTGCGGGCGCTCGCCCAATATATAAACATGTTGGGCGTCATGCAGGGTGCGAGGCCCGGTCGATAACCATGCCGTCCACGCCGTATGCACGAGCGATGAGACAAGATCGAGGTAACACTTTGCCATTTTCCGCCGACCTGACCGTCATCGAGCCATTCCTCGCCCGATATGGCATCATCACAGTCTTCGCCAGCGTCCTTCTGGAGACGATCGGCGGCCCGACGCCGTCGGAATCGCTGATCGTCATCGCGGCGCTGCTATCGACATCTGATGCCGTATGGGTCTGGAACGTGATCCTGGCGGGCTGGCTCGGCGGCGCGCTCGGCGGCTTCATCGGCTTTGGCATCGGCCGGTATGGCGGACGCCCGGCGCTTCAGCGCTATGGCCACCGCATCTATCTGACGCCCGAAATACTCAAGCGCACCGAGGAGCGCATCCGCGGCAATGGCGTCTGGCTTGTCATCGTCGCACAGTTCCTGCCCTTCTTGCGCCAGTTGAAGGGCGTTGCGGCCGGCGCGGCGGGCATGCAATGGCTAAGCTTTTCCTTCGCCAATATTTTCGGCACTGCACTGTGGGCGCTTGCCTGGGGCGGCGGGGCCCATTTTCTTGGCCAGCGCATCACCGGACTGCCCGGTCTGGTTCAGGAATATGCGCTTCTCATCCTGGCGATGCCTTTCGCCATCGCGCTCATCACCGGGCTCGGCCTGTACTGGCGCCACCGGCGCGCGCGCCACAAGATAAGCTGAGACCGGTAGTCATTCAGCATGCTTGAAGGATGCTCGCAGCATGCTTGAAGGATGCTCGGTTGCGGCGGTCTCGGCCACAGGTTCCGCGCGCCGGTTACGCCCCCTTGAATTTCCATCATTATTCGCACCGCGAATGTGCCTTCCTGAGGCGCTCTTTAGGAAATGTGAACCAGTGCGCCGTAAAACCTGATGTGTGGGTACCGCCAGCGTTGCCGCCTTGCGCTCATGCGGCGGTGCCGGCGGGCGGTTCGGAGCGGGTTTCGAACCACCAGCAGAGTTGATTTCACATCACGCGGCGCCAGCGCAAGCCGGCGTCATCTCATTTCATCGCGGCGCTCGCGTTGCACATCATGCCCTTGACCAGGGTTTCAAAAGGGCTTGGCAGCCAATCTGGGGATTTGGAGATACATCATGACCTACCGGGGACTTTCAATCATTACCTGCGCCTTTGCGGCCATGGTCCTGGCATCGGGCTTCAATGCCCCGAAGGCCACCGCACAGGACTTTTTCGACGGCTTCTTCCGCAGCTTCACCAGCGGCGCTACAGGCGTTCACACCGTCAGCTTTCCCAAGCGTTACGCAACCGGAAGCATCGTCGTCAGTTTCGGCGATCGCCGGCTTTATTACATACTCGGCAAGGGCCGCGCCCTGAGCTATCCGATCGCCGTGCCGCGTGGCAGCGCCCGCTGGTCGGGCACCAGCTATGTCAGCCAGAAGCGGGTCAATCCGGGCTGGACGCCGACGCCATCCATGCGCCGGGAAAATCCGCGCCTCCCAGCCCATGTGCCGGGCGGCCATCCGCGCAATCCGCTTGGCGTGCGCGCGCTGTATCTTGGCAGCACTCTGTACCGCATCCATGGCACGGACGCACCGAGCCAGATCGGCCAGGAAGTCTCGCGTGGATGCATTCGCATGCATAACCGCGACGTCGTCGATCTGTACAACCGCGTGCGTGTCGGTGCGCGCGTGATCGTCACCTGGCAGCGCTTCAGGGGCTGATCGTGCTCCGGCCGAAGGCTGGAAAACTCGTCTCGCAGACACGGGCAGGGGTGGCGCTTATCGACGCCACCCTTTTTCATTCGCCCAACCCGTGCGCGGCATGCGGCATGTTGCGGGATTTGACGAGGCTAGCAAAAATTGACCAAATTCCTCGCCTAGCTTCGAATAATCAGGTCGAAGTTCGAATTGAGGATCACATTTGCAATGTTTCAATCTGCGCGCGACATGCTGGCTTGCGCCGCGTTCGGTCTTGGTTTGGCCGCAGGCTTTTTTACGCCATTGCCTGTTCTGGCGCATCCGCATGTCTGGGTGATGGTCAATACCGAGGTGCAGTTCGACGAGAACCGCCGGATCACGGGCTTTCGCCACACATGGACGTTTGATGAAGTCTATACCGCTTTCGCGGTGCAAGGGCTCGACGTCAACCAGGATGGCGTCTATTCACCTGAAGAACTGGCGCCGCTGGCCAAGGTGAATATCGAAAGTCTGAGTGAATACGACTATTTTACCTTTGCCCGCTCAGGCGATGAAGCTTTGAGGCGTGAAGACCCGGTCGATTATCACCTTGTCTATGAGGATGGGCTTCTGGTGCTGCATTTCACCTTGCCGCTTGCCAGCCCATTACCAGAAGACAAGACCGGCAGCTTCAATTTCTCGGTCTATGATCCGACCTACTTCGTCGCCTTTGACTTGGCGCAATCGGAACCGGTCCAGCTTAGCGCAAGCGCTCCTGCGGGCTGCACCAGCCGCATCACGCCGGCACCGTCAACGACCTGGTCGGAGCAAAGCCTCAGTGAAGCGTTCTTCGATGCGCTCGACCCCAATCAGGACTGGGGGTCGCAATTTGCCCAGAAGGTCGCGCTTGATTGTTCAACGGGTTGACGGGCTGCCGCCTGAAATGAAATGAAACCGGTGTCCGCGCCGTCGCGGGGACATTCACCGCCCATGATCGCAGGATCCACCGATCGCATGTCTTATTGGCGCCAAATTGCACTCATCATGGCGCTGGCATTGGCTGGCCTTGCAGCCATCGGCGCGCCCGGTACCCTGCTGGCCGACACGCCTGTGCAGACAGCACAGACCGCCGCGCCGTCCAGCCCTTTTGGCACGGCACCGCCATCATCTGCGCCCGCCCCTGGCCCTGAGCGATCACAGCCCGCCGGCCTCCAGTCACGCTTCTGGACCTGGGTGCAGACCACCCAGCATGAATTGCACCGGCAACTGTCCCAGGGCGTGCGCAGGCTGCGCCAGGAACAGGGCTTTCTGGCAGCCTTCTCCCTGATCGCCGTCAGCTTCGTCTACGGCATCCTTCATGCCGTTGGCCCGGGCCATGGCAAGGCCGTCATATCGTCTTACGTGCTGGCCAGCGCCAGAACGGTGCGCCGCGGCATCATCATCTCGTTCGCCGCCGCCATGGTGCAGGCGTTGTCGGCACTCACGCTGGTCGGCGTGCTGGCCATTGCCCTCAATGTCGCGGGCCTGCGCATCCGCGAGGCAGTCGGACAACTGGAAACCTTGAGCTATGCGCTCGTCGCCATCATCGGGGCGGTCATGCTTGGCGCGGCGCTGCGCAGGTCCTGGCGCGCCTCACGTCGGGCCCATCATGCCGGCGCGGCGTCGGCGCATAGCGACACGTCGTGCGGCCATTCCGGTTGCGGCCACTCTCACATGCCCGCTGTCGCCGATCTGGCGCAGGCGTGGTCGCTGCGCGGCGCGGTGGCAACGATATTGGCCGTCGGCATCCGGCCGTGCACGGGCGCGATTTTGGTGCTGATCTTCGCATTGACGCAGAGCATGATATGGGCAGGCGTGGCGGCGACATTCGCGATGGCGCTGGGCACGGCGCTAACGGTCTCGCTGTTTGCCGTGCTCGCGGTCTCCTCGCGCAAGCTCGCGCTGCGCCTTGGCCGGGGCGGAAAATGGACGCAGCGCATCGAGACAGGCGCATCCTATGCCGGGGCGCTGCTCGTGCTGGGACTGGGCCTCGTGCTGTTTGCCGCATCCCTTGGCCCGGCGCCGCCTTTCTGACATCATGCCCGGCGTGTCAGCGTCCGGCCTCTACTGTGCTGTGCCCGCAAACAATCACATGGGTCCGCAATGACCAATCCTGCCAGCCCCCTGCCCAGCGCCATAGCCTTCGATGCCTATGGGACGCTGTTTAACGTCCATGCGCCCATGACCCGGCTGGCAGCAGAAATCGGTCCCGAGGCAGCCGCCATTTCCGAACTTTGGCGGCAGAAGCAGCTTCAATACACATGGTTGCGCAGCCTGATGGGCGCCCATGCCGATTTCTGGCAGGTGACGAAGGATGCGCTCGATTATGCGCTCAGCGCGCACGGCATCGGCGATGAGGCGCTGCGCAAACGCCTGCTAGAGCTTTATCTTCATCTCGACGCCTATGGCGATGCCGCGCCGCTTCTGTCGGCCCTGCGCGAGCGCGGCATGGCAACCGCGATACTTTCCAACGGCTCCCCCGACATGCTGAGCGCGGCCACGCAGTCATCAGGGCTTGCGCCGCTGCTCGACCACATTCTCTCCATCGAGGCCGCGGGGATCTACAAGCCCGCCGCGCCTGCCTATCAGCTTGCGGTCAATGCGTTTGGCGTTCCAGCCAGCCAGATCGGCTTCGTGTCGGCAAATGCGTGGGACGTGGCCGGCGCGGCCCATTTCGGCTTTGCGGTCTTTCATCTCGATCGCTTTGGCCAGGGTTTGGAGCGCTTGCCCGCAAGGCCGTTAGCTGTCATTAAATCATTGTCGGATCTGTCTGAGCAAATCGCAGGATAACAGGCCAATGCCTGGCATAGCTTGCGCCCTGCGAGTAAGCGGATGAAACGCAAGGGCAACAAGGCCTGAGCGCCGAATAAATATGTGATTGAGGAAACCGGAGAGTACGCCATGGATCGTCGCACATTCCTGAAATCTGGCTCAGTCGTCGCCGGCGCCGCCGCCGCATCGACGCTCGCCGCCCCGGCCATCGCACAGGGTGTCAAGGAACTCAAATTGGTCACGGCCTGGCCGAAGGGCTTTCCGGGACTGGGCACTGCGGTGGACCGTTTTGCCGAACGCTTCCAGAATGCCACCGACGGCCGGTTCCGCGTGACGGTCTATGGCGGCGGCGAACTGGTGCCGGCGCTCAAGGGTCTGGATGCCGTTCAGGAAGGCACCGCCGACATGTACCATTCGGCGGAATATTATTATCAGGGCAAATCCCCGGCCTTTTCGTTCTTTGCGGCGGTGCCCTTCGGCTTCACCCCCAACGAAATGGACGCCTGGATCCATTTCGGCGGCGGTCAGCAGCTTTGGGATGAGCTTGCGGCCGATTTCAACGTCAAGCCGTTCCTGTGCGGCAACACCGGCTCTCAGATGGCCGGCTGGTTCAAGAAGGAAATCAACACGGTTCAGGATTTTGTCGGTCTGCGCATGCGCATCCCCGGCCTCGGCGGTGACGTGATCCGCGCGCTCGGCGGTGCTCCCGTGACGCTGGCCGGCGGCGAAATCCTGCCCGCGCTTCAGGCCAACACGATCGACGCGACCGAATGGGTCGGACCCTACAATGACCTGGCCTTCGGCTTTCACCGCATCACCAAGAATTATTACTATCCCGGCTTCCATGAGCCGGGCACGGCCCTGGGCTTGGGCGTCAACCGCGCCTTCTATGAGAGCCTTTCGGACAGCGACAAGCTGATCCTCGAAGCCTGCGCCGTTGCGGAAAACAATATCGACCTTGGCGAATTCAACGCGCGCAACTCCCAGGCGCTGGACACGCTCGTCACCGAGCACGGCGTCAAGGTCTTCGAGATGCCCGATGACGTGTTCGTCGAGGCTGGCAAGGCGGCCAAGGACGTCATCGCGGATGTCGCCAAGACCGATGCCATCACCGCCAAGGTCTATGATAGCTACACGGCGTTTCGCAAGATCGCCCTTGGCTGGACCCGGCTCTCCGACGAGAGCTATACCCGCAAGCGCTCTCTCGCCGAGGGCTGAGCGACGGACAACGCCGCCGCGCTACGCAGACGGACGTGGCGCGGCGCGCTTTCACGTGGCGGCTCACAAGCCCCGGTCACAACGCATAGCGAGAGCGTCTAAGGCATGACCGCCCTTTACAATATTGCGCGTGCGATCGACGCGCTGAACACCCGTATCGGCCGGGTCGTTGCCTGGTCGGTGCTGATCATGGTGCTGGTGCAATTCGCGGTCGTCGTGCTGCGCTACGTCTTTGCCTTTTCCAACAGCGCCCTGTCCGAGGTCGTCTGGTACCTTCACGGCATCCTGTTCATGATCGGCGCCGGATATACGCTGCTCAACGACGGCCACGTGCGCGTCGATATCTTTTACCGCGAAGCCAGCTTGCGGCGCAAAGCCTGGGTCGATCTGATCGGCAGTATCGTTTTTCTCATCCCGCTGTGCATTCTCACGGTCTGGCTGTCGTGGGGCTATGTCCTGAATTCCTGGATCGTGCTCGAAGGGTCCACGGAACTCTCGGGCCTGCCTATCGTCTTTCTGTACAAGACAGTAATCTGGGTGTTCGCCGGGCTCGTCGGCTTGCAGGCACTCTCGACTGCCATCAAGGCATTCCTTTTCCTGATGGGGCGCTGGCATACCTACAGTATCGGCCCGTTCGTGCTGCGCGACAAACCACTGTCGCAACGGCAGTAAGGCCTGCAAGGAAATGAAGGTCCGGCAATGAGGGGGCAGGGATCATGAGCGCATTGTTGCAACCAGAAGTGCTGTGCGTCGCCATGTTCCTGTGCGTGATCGCGCTGCTGCTCACCGGGTTTCAGGTGGCCTTCGTGCTGGCCGGAACCTCGGCGGCCTTCGCCTTCCTCGGCTATTTCCTCGGCGTCTTCGATCTGTCGTTTCTCATCGCCTTTCCCCAGCGGATCTTTTCCACCATGACCAACGAGGTGCTGGTCGCAGTACCCCTGTTCGTCTTCATGGGGGTCATGCTGGAACGCTCCAGGGTGGCCGAGGAACTGCTGGACAGCATGGGCAAGCTGTTCGGCACGCTGCCCGGCGGGCTGGCATTTTCGGTATGTCTGGTCGGCGCACTGCTGGCGGCGTCTACCGGCATTGTCGGCGCCACGGTCGTCACGATGGGCCTGATTTCCCTGCCGACGATGCTGCGACGCGGCTACAGCCGCTCACTCGCCTGCGGCACGATCGCGGCATCGGGCACGCTGGGCCAGATCATCCCGCCATCCATTGTGCTGGTGCTGCTGGGAGACCAACTCTCGACTGCCTATCAGCGCGCGCAATTCGACATGGGCATATTCGCGCCCAACACTGTTTCGGTGAATGATCTGTTTGCCGGGGCGCTGCTGCCGGGCCTGATGCTCGTCGGGCTCTACATGCTTTATCAGCTTTTCGTGGTGATCGTGCGCCCCAGTGCCGCGCCCGCCGTGCCGCCCGAGGACTCCGACCGCATCGGCCGCGACTATTGGTGGCACATCGCCGGTGTACTGATTGCGCCGCTGCTGCTTATCGTGGCGGTTCTTGGCTCGATACTTGGCGGACTGGCGTCACCGACCGAAGCCGCCGGCGTCGGCGCGATCGGCGCCACGCTGCTGGCGGGCTACAAGCTGGCCCCATCGAGTGCACGGCTGATCGTGCTGAGCGGGGTAGCCATGGTCGCGCTGCTGATCCTCACCAGCCAATATGATCTTCGTGTCCAGCGCGAGGTCGTGCCGTTCGGCGACGTGATGGCGATCATAACTGCAGGGCTGCTTACGCTCATCGTGTTCGCCGGCATCGCCCAGGCCGTTCTGCGAACGCTTACGGCGCGCGATGATGACGGCAACAGCATGGCCCAGCTCGTGGTGCGCAACACCATGATGATTTCCTCGATGGTGTTCATCATTCTGGTGGGAGCCGCTATGTTCTCGCTGGTCTTTCGCGGGCTGGGCGGCGATCACTGGATCGAGAATTTCCTCGCAAATCTGCCCGGCGGAACAGTGACGGCAATCCTGCTCGTCATGCTGACGATGTTCATCATGGGCTTTTTTCTCGATTTCCTGGAGATCATCTTCATTGTCGTACCGATCGTCGCGCCGATACTGCTGAAGATGGAGATGGCGCCGGGCGAGCCGGTCAACCCGGTCTGGCTGGGCGTGATGATTGCCGTCAATCTGCAAACCTCGTTTCTGACACCGCCGTTCGGCTTTGCGCTTTTTTATCTGCGCGGCGTCGCGCCGCCCGAAGTGCGCACCATCGACATCTACAAGGGCATATTGCCGTTCGTGCTCATTCAGATCCTGGCGCTGGTGCTGCTGTGGCATGCGCCGGGCATGGCCACCTGGCTGCCGCAGGTGATTTACGGTCCCTGAACATACGACAGGTTTGAACCGCTTCCGCGGACAGCAGTTTTACCGAGGCGATACCCGGAAAAAACGGGTTCATTGACGCGCCCGGCGGCAAATCCCCATTTGATAAATACGCAAATGGCGGAAAAAACATTCACCGCCGCATGAGATACAGGAGACCTGAATGGTTCTACAGCTTGGCGACACAGCCCCCGATTTCGAGGCCAACACGACCGAGGGCCCGATCCGCTTTCATGACTGGATCGGCGCTTCCTGGTGCGTGCTGTTCTCGCATCCCAAGGACTTCACGCCGATCTGCACCACGGAGCTGGGCACAATGGCGGGTCTGAAGCCGGAATTCGACAAGCGCGGCACCAGGATCATCGGCCTCAGCGTCGATCCGGTTGACCGCCACGCCGAATGGGGCGCCGACATCCAGAAGGTTAGCGGCTTTTCGGTGAACTATCCCATGATCGGCGACACCGATCTGTCGATCTCCAAAGCCTACGGCATGCTGCCGGCGGGTGCCGGCGTGACGTCCGATGGACGCACCGCGGTCGATAACCAGACCGTGCGTAATGTCTTCATCATCGGCCCCGACAAGAAGATCAAGCTGATCCTGGTTTATCCAATGAGCACGGGGCGCAATTTCACGGAAATCCTGCGTATCCTCGACTCGCTGCAACTGACCGCCATGCATCAGGTGGCGACGCCCGCCGACTGGAAACAGGGTGATGATGTGGTCATTGCCGGTTCGGTCAGTGACGAGCAGGCGCGCGAACGCTATCCCGAGGGCTGGAAATCGCCGACGCCCTATCTGCGGATCGTCCCGCAGCCGAGATAGTTCCAGACGTCTTGACGGACATATTCGCGGGCGGGAGGCGCGGCGCCTTCTGCCCGCAAGCTTTCGTGCTTCGGCCGCTCAGTTGCGGATGTGATAGCCGGTCTTGAAGATGCGCCAGATTATGAACAGGCACAGAGCCAGGAACATGAAGATCATGCCCAGGCTGAGGCCGACAGGCACATCGGCAATTTCATAAAAGCTCCAGCGAAAGCCACTGATGAGATAAACCACCGGGTTGAACAGGGTCACGGTCTGCCAGAACTCGGGCAGCATGTCGATCGAGTAGAAGGTGCCGCCGAGAAAGGCGAGCGGCGTGATGAGCAGCAGCGGCACGATCTGAAGCTTTTCAAAGCCGTCCGCCCACACGCCGATGATGAAGCCGAACAGGCTGAAGGTTATCGACGTCAGGACCATGAACAGCAGCATCCACATCGGATGGGCGATCTGAAGCGGCACGAAAAAGCCTGCCGTGCCCAGCATGATGAGGCCGAGCAGCATCGATTTTGTCGCCGCCGCGCCGACATATCCCATGACGATCTCGACGAATGAGACCGGGGCGGAGAGGATTTCATAGATCGTGCCGGTGAATTTGGGGAAGTAGATGCCGAACGAGGCGTTGGCCACACTGTTCGTCAGCAGCGACAGCATTATCAGTCCGGGCACGATAAACGACCCGTAGGTCACGCCCTGCACTTCCTCGATGCGTGAACCGATGGCGGCGCCAAAGACCACAAAGTAGAGCACTGTCGAAATGACAGGCGACAGCACGCTTTGGAACAGCGTGCGCCAGGTTCGCGCCATCTCGAACAGATATATCGCCTTTACCGCTTGATAATTCATCCGTTTTTCTTCACCAGACCCACAAAAATATCCTCCAGCGAGCTTTGCGATGTGTGCACGTCGCGAAACCGTATGCCAGCCTCGCTCAAGTCCTGAAGCAGCGCAGTGATGCCGGTGCGCTCGCCCTGGGTGTCATAGACATAGCCCAGTTGCATGCCTTCGGCCTCAAGTTCCAGCCCATATTCCGCAAGACTGTCGGGAACCCGGCTCAGGGGCTGCTGCAATTCCAGCACCAGCCGCTTCTTGCCCAGCTTGCGCATCAACTCGGAGGTCTTCTCGACCACGATGATCTGGCCATCATTGATCACGGCCACCCGGTCGGCCATCTCCTCGGCCTCCTCGATATAGTGGGTGGTCAGCACGATGGTCACGCCATTGTCGCGCAGGTCGCGCACCACCGCCCACATGTCGCGGCGCAATTCGACATCCACGCCCGCCGTCGGCTCGTCCAGGAACAGGATCTGCGGCTCGTGCGCGAGCGCCTTGGCGATCAGCACCCGGCGCTTCATGCCGCCCGAAAGGGTGCGCAATTGCTGGTCCTTCTTGTCCAGCAGCGAAAGCTGGCCCAGCACCTTTTCGATATGCGCATCGTCGCGCGGCTTGCCGAACAGACCGCGGCTGAAGCTGACCGTGGCCCATACGGTTTCGAACGCATCGGTGGTCAACTCCTGCGGCACGAGCCCGATCAGTGATCGCGTGATGCGAAAGTCGGCGATGATGTCGTGGCCGTTGACGCGCACCTCGCCCGCAGATGGGTTGACGATCCCGCAAACAACGCTGATCAGCGTGGTCTTGCCCGCACCGTTCGGCCCAAGCAAGGCGAAAATCTCGCCGTGGTGGATGTCCAGATCAATGTCTTTGAGGGCATGAAAACCGTTGTCATAGACCTTGGACAAGCGAGAAATACGGATTGCAGAGCCGGTCATGTCGTTGGTTTGAAGCATGTTATCCATTTCGCGAATGCTGCGCGCAGGCAATGCCACGATCTTGATCCGGCGGGCGACTTGCGCGTGATGAGGCATCTAATGTCTTTTGCCGTGAAATTCCATGGCAAATCGCGCAGGCACGCAGGAGCCGGCCGGCGCGGCGTGGCCACGGACCGCTCCGCGCCAGACTATTGCAAGCGCGCGATGCGCGTGACTCGCGCCTTGATGCCCTGATGATCAGCGGCAATACAGCTTGCAACTACACCTTGCACTTATTTTTGCATCCAATATGAATGCATATATAAGACCATGGTATGTTTTATAAAATTGATGGTTTAAAGGACATATAAAAAATGAATGGAGACAATATCAGCAAAATTATAAACAAAACATCGAAAACAACTTTGATTATTGGAAATGGAATAAATCGTTTTTCCAGAAGCGATAATTCAAGCTGGGAAAATCTATTATTAGAAATGGCCCGCAGGCAGGGTGTGAAAATAAATATTGATTCTCTCAGAGAGATGTCAAATGCAGAAATCTATGACATTCTTGACCTTTCAAAGCCGAAAGAAGACAGAAAAAGTCTTCAGGAAATGTTTTCCGAATTGATGGCTGACTGGTCACCGGGTCCTCATCACGAAACATTAATGAATTGGGCGAAAAACAAGGGAAACCCGGCCATCACCGTAAACTTCGATGAAAACCTGTCTGACAGTATCAGCGCTTCATTTCATCTTACTTGCGGAACCAAACCTGAGCCGGGCTTCACATACATATATCCCTGGCGTTCGTATTTCTCGACCCGTGAGATAAACTCGCCCGACAAGGAATTCGGAATATGGCATGCTCACGGAATGAAGAAATATCCAAGAAGCATTCGCCTGGGCCTTACTCATTACATCGAGTCTCTTGCTCGTGCGAGGGACTGGACATCAAACAAGAAACATTCATTCAAAGCTTTTGCATCCGGACAATCGCAAGAATGGATCGGAATGCATTCGTGGCTGCAAGCCTTCTTCTTTAACGACATCATCATGATTGGCTTTCGCCTTAAAAAAGACGAAATATTCTTTCGCTGGCTTCTGTTTGAAAGAGCGCGATTATACAAGGAAATTCCCAAAATAGCCAAGAAGACCTGGTATTTCGTTGAGGAAAGAAAGGATAATCATTTGCGCAAGGCATTTTTTGAAATGCTTGATATCGAATTTTTGACCTTCAAAAATCACGCGGACATATACGAGAATACTGCCTGGCAATGATCATTCCGACCCCATGTGATTTCAGTGCAGCCGCTGCGCAGTGTTGATAAGTACAGCCATTGCTCAGCAGGTCTTGCAGGCATTGACTTGTTATGACGTGCAACTCTGGAACCATCCGTTTAAGCGAAACGCGACATGACCAACACGCTTAAAATTGAAATCAAGTCGGGATGCGCGTGACACGTTGCGCCATGAGCGTTACCTTTGTGATGCGAAAAGAGTAGGCGCGGGCCGTGAACCAGATATCGACGCTCAAACATTGCTCCGATTGCGCCATCCGCCACCGGTCTGTCTGCGGGGCGCTGAGCTCGGACGAATTGATCGCGATCAACCGCATATCGAGACGGCGCAGTTACGAGGCTGGCCAGACCATCATGCACGAGGGCGAGCATGCCGACTTTTTCGCCAACATCGTGAACGGCGTCGTCAAGCTCACCAAGACCATGGCCGACGGCCGCCAGCATATTGTCGGCGTCCTCTTTCAGTCAGATTTCCTCGGCCGGGCCATGCACGAGCACAACCCCTATCTGGCGATTGCCACAACCCAGGTCGAATTGTGCGTCTTCCCGCGCGCGGAATTTCACCGTCTGATGGACCAGCACCGCGAGCTTGAGCACCGGCTGTTCCGCTACACGCTCGATGAACTCGATGCCTGCCGCGACTGGACGTTGCTGCTCGGCCGCAAGACCGCGACGGAGCGGGTCGCCAGCTTCCTGCTGATGATTGCCAGGCGCATGTCCCAGGTCGGCTGCAAGCCGCCCGATGATCCCGACAGCGCGAACTTTCTCTTGCCAGTGGCGCGGGCGGACATGGCTGATTTCCTCGGCCTGACCACCGAAAGCGTCAGCCGGCAGATGACGCGGCTCAAGACGGCCGGCATCATCACATTGCGCGGCAAGCGCGACGTCCACATTCCCGAGATGGCCAAATTGCGCCGGGTGGCCGATCTGGTTCCCTGTCACGAGAATTGATCCAGGTCAGTTTCCCGGCAGCACAGACGGGTTAGCTTTCGCCTGAGTGGATCTGATCCGCAATTTCAAGGAGGCGGGGCCCATGTCCCAGCAGGAGCCGGGTTCTGGCGCGTTGTCGGCCCAGGGACATCAGCGCCCAGCGACGGCCGAGCGCGTCGGGCATGTGCGTCTGATCCCGATTGCGAAGGTGGCTCTGGATGCCCCGTGGCGCTGGCTGGCGGCAGGGTGGGCCGATCTGCAGCGCGCGCCCGGCCTCAGCCTTGGCTATGGCGCGGCTTTCGCGATGATCGCCGTGCTGCTGTTGGTCGGCCTGTTCATGGCGGGCGTGCCGGCACTGATCCTGCCGATGGCCGGCGGCTTCCTGCTGGTCGGCCCGATTTTCGCCGCCGGGCTTTACCGCATGAGCGAGCTCATGGAGCGCGGCGAGCGCGTGAGCCTGCAATCGACCCTGCTCGCCAACATCCGCGCGCCAGGCCAGCTGGCGTTCATGGGTGTGCTGCTCATGATCGGCTATTTCATATGGGTCGAGATCGCCCTCCTGCTGTTCATGCTTGTCTTCGGCCCCACTGCGATGCCGCCCGTGACCGAATTCATCGAGACGTTGCTGATGACGCCGCGTGGGCTGATCCTGCTTTCGCTCGGCACATTTGCCGGCGCGGTTCTGGCCGCCGTCGTCTTCGCCAGCACCGTTATTTCAATACCGCTTCTGATGGTGCGCCAGATCGACGTCGTCACGGCGATCATCACCAGCCTGCGCGCTGTCGCCCTTAATCCGACTGTCATGCTGTTGTGGGCGGTGCTGATCGCAGCGATCATGGTGGCCGGGTTCTTGCTGCTCGGCTTCGGGCTCATCGTGGCTTTTCCGCTGATCGGTCATGCCACCTGGCACGCCTTTCGCGATATCGTGGTCGATGAAGAAGACCGCAGCGAAAGCTGAGCGCGCGCTCTCCTGCCGCCGACGGTGCAGTACATGCGGCTGATGCGCCCGGTTTCGCGCCGGGAGAAGCAGTGAGGCGACAATCAAGATCGGCTGGCGCGGCGCACCACGACGTTGGCCCTCGGCCATCGTCCGGATATGCCGCGCACCCGTCGCACACACCATGATCGATGTCATAGAATTGTCACCACCAGATGATAGCTTATCGACTATTACCTGAATATATGAATTACATCCGCTGAAAGTCTTTATATTCCAGGTTTCGTTCACTGCCTCGGCAATTGCACAGGGTTCATCAGTCCAACAGTTCGGGATAATCCCATGTCCAGGTTCAGCGTCACACGCCGCGCCTTCCTGCTTGCCACCGCCAACATTACCGCCGCCCAGGCCGTGAAGCCGGCATATGCGGCATGCTCGACCCGTCTGGGCAACGAGTATCCGTTCAAGTTGGGCGTCGCCTCGGGCGAGCCGCTGGCGACCAGCGTCGTCTTGTGGACGCGCTTTGCGCCGTATCCCACCGACCTTGATTTCTGCCCCGCCGAAAGCTTCCCGGTTGTCTGGGAGGTCGCGCTCGATGAACAGTTCAATCGTATCGTGCGCTCCGGCGTGGCGCTTGCCGAACCTGTCATGGGGCACAGCGTGCATGTCGAGGTTGAGGGGCTGTGGCCGGGCCAGAGCTATTGGTACAGGTTCCGCTATAACGCGCATGAAAGCCCGAGGGGCCGCACGAAAACCGCACCGCTGATCAATCCGGCCAACCCGTCGGCGCCGACCGGTGAAGCGCTCAGGTTCGCCTTCTGCTCATGCGCGGAATATGAAGAAGCAGGCTATCACGCTTATGCCGGCATGGCCGCCGAAGAGCTGGACTTCATCGTTCATCTCGGCGACTACATCTACGAGAAGACCTACTATGAATGCGCGACCGGCGCAGGCGGCACGAAGGCGCGCTGCCTGAAACATCGCGGCGAAGTCATCACGCTGGACCAGTATCGCATGCGCTATGCTGAATATAAGCTCGACCGGAATCTGCAGGCCGCCCATGCCGCGGCACCTTGGATCGTGACCTGGGATGATCACGAAGTCTCCAACGATCATGCCGGCTTAATCTCCGAAGACAACTGGAAATCCGACCCTGCCGAGATCGTCTCGTTCATCGAGCGGCGGGCGGCCGCCTATCAGGCCTATTTCGAGAACATGCCGCTGCGCGCCATGGCGCGGCCGCGCGGCGACGGCCATCTTCAGCTCTTCCGCAGCTTCGACTTCGGCAATCTGCTTCGGCTGTGCGTGCTTGATGAACGTCAATACCGCGCCCTGCAACCATGCCGCCGCGAGCGCGAGGAAGACCGGCGCGCGGGACGCACCGATGTCTGGAAGGGAAAGTCATTCCGCCCCGAAGGCTGTTCGGAATATCTGGCAGAAGACCGCTCGATGCTCGGCAGGCATCAGGAAGACTGGCTGGAAAGCCAGCTTACCGGATCACCGGCACGCTGGAACGTCATTGCCCAGGGCGTGATGGTGGCCGAACTTGACCAGCGGCATCATGCACGTGTCAATGATCCGGAAAACCGCTATGCCTATTCCGACACTTGGAGCGGCTATCCCGTGTCGCGCGACAAATTGCTGGAGCTTCTCGCTCGCGAGCGTGTCTCGAACCCGATCGTCCTGAGTGGCGACATTCATGCCTTCTTCGCAAATCAGCTGAACGCGACCAGCGCCCAGCCGCACCTTCGCGCCGGCGCGGAATTCGTCACCGGCGCAATCTCGTCCTTCATCGAGCGCAACACCGATTTGAAGTCGGCCGCGCAGAGCCCCTGCAACGCCGACACAGTCAAGTTCGCCGATATGACACACCACGGCTATTCGGTCTGTGATCTCAGCCAGGACAGCGCCAACGTGTCGTTCATCGGCTATCCCCACACTCGCGGCGTGATCCTGCAAAATCCGGTGCGCAAGGAAATCGCCTCATTCCGCGTCGATGCCGGCACGAAGACGCTCGAGGTCACCAATGGCGGAGATTTCCGCGTGGACGAGACGCTGCCTGGTTGCCCGATAGCGAGTTAGAGTATTTTTCGGCAACAAAGGGGCCGGCTTTGCCTCACAAGCAGCAGGCGCGCGCCAAGCGACCAGGATGCTATAAAACAGGACATCAAAGCACGCCGGGAACCGGACCCGGCAGCAATCAGCATCCAGATCCGGGGTCCATTTCCTCGACCAACATCCGCCTACCGCGATCATCGAAGAACGCGCCGGAGTTCAACTCCAGCCGGTTGCCGCGCACGCGCTCCTCGAGCTCCGCAAGCCTGACTTTCGCCAGACCATCCGCGACAGGGCCGCTCGCCCCGCGCGATGCAAAAAACCCCACGGCGTTCCAGCGGCCAGGTGCCCCGCTCAACATCTTGTGCATGTCGCGCCATTCGATATCATCACCGATGACATGCAGATAGGTCGATGCAACCGGCTCCACCGCAGCTTCATCCACATCGACCACGATGATAAGCGCCGTGAACGAGCCGTGCGCGAATTCTTCTGTGATCCATTCATCGAAATCGGCAAGCATCATGCGTCCGGATACATGAATTCATCGACATAGGTCTCGTATGCATCAAGAAATCTTTTTCCATATGTCTCGTAAAACCACATTTCAAATGTGTGAAACAGGTCGACCGGGTCGGCATGAGCGCCACCTTGTGAGGAAACGGCGCTATGGATCGCTTCAGCGACAGGCGCCAGCCGATCTGCCACTTCTTTCCTGCCGTCATCCAGATCATCAAGACCATCACCGATCCAGCCAATATCCTTGAAGACATAGATAAGCTGCGCCTTCGTCGCCTCTTCGCTGGTCTCGCACGATCGCGCCACCCGGACCATGTCCTTCATCGCATGCAGGCGCCGATGGATATAGGCGCGGTCGGTTTCGAGCCGTGAAATCTCCGCAGCCGCCTGCCTGCGGAAATCCTGCTCACGTTGATTGGCGGCCACGGCGTCCTGCTCCAGCCGGACCATGAAATCCAGGGTCATGTGCTTTTAGGCCCTCTCTTGATGAATTGGCGGAAGAGAGTGGGAGTCGAACCCACGAAAGACCGCTCTAAACGGCCTCCACTGGCTTTGAAGGCCAGCCGCACCACCGGGAACGTATCTCTTCCATGCGCACTTCTTGCGTCTTCAAGCCGGATGGCCTGATCCCGAGAGGCAAGAGCCGCGAAACTTGAACGTGTCATGCCACCTCGCCGAAATAGGTCAGCCGATCCTGCCTAACCCGGCGGCGATCGCCTCGGCGAACCGTGACGCCCTGCCTGTCAAAGAATTCGAGGATCTGGATCGCGACCTTGCGTCCGCTGTCGATCCGGTCGCGAAACGCCGCCGCGCTCACTTCGGCATTGCACGCACAGGCGGCTACATCGGCAGCAATCTGAATCATCTCCGCGACTGTGCTGCGCAGAAAATAATGATCATGGGCGATCTCGATGACCCGGCCAAGACGGACCAGTCGGCGCATGAGCATGCGAACTGCCTCCTCGTCCATCTCGAACTGCTCGGCCAGGTCGCGGACCCGCGGCGGACGGAAGCGGCTGGCCCGCAATGAGGTTTCGATCAGCTTCCAGCGAGCCTCGTCCTCGGCGCTGAGACTTACCTGATGGCCGGGCAGACGCAGCCACGGACCATCCATGACCACGCCGCCGATGGCGCGCTCGGCGGACAGGACTTCGGCAAAAGCTTCTTTCGTCAGCCGGATGTTCATCTGATTGCGCAACCGATCCGCCTGAAGGCCGGGATGGTGCGGGAAATTTTCGTGATGCGCCGTGATGGTGGTGATGAGATCGAGGCGCGCGGCGATCCAGCGCTCCTTGCCGAAGGCAAAGCCGCCGGCCACGACGGCGCCGGTCTTGTCCCAGATCGCGGCTGCTTCTTCAGGTGTCAGATTGTAGCTGCGCGCAAATTGCATGCGCTCGACATGGCCGGGCTCGCGCGCCAGCAGCAGACGCGCGGCTTCTGCCGGCGCAGACGCCAGCGCCGCAAGTCGGGCCAATCGCTCGGGCCTGCGCCGATGGCGCGTGGAGGCATATGGATCGACGACGATGCCGCCGCCGATCGTCGCGCGCGCCGACTGATCGCGCAGGATAAGGCGGTCATGGGCAATCGCTCCCACCGGTGCGTCGAGGACGATCTGGGCGAATGCGGTTTCGCCCGGCGCCAGCACGTCGCCTTCGAGCAGCGCAACACGCCCCATCCGGTGAGCCGCGCCAAGATGCACATGGACCGGCGTCCAGTGTTTGAGAGGCTTGTCTTCGCTGCGCAGCAGGTTGAGACGCACGTCGATGACGCCGGTCGCCGCCTGTATCTGTGGCGCAAGCACCCAGTCGCCGCGGTTGACCATTGCCTTGTCGAGACGCGCACCGGCTATGTTCAGAGCACAGCGATCACCGGCCAGCGCATGTTCGGCCTCGCGGTTCTGGGCGTGCAGGTTGCGCACGCGCACCTCCATGCCGGGAGGTGAGACGATCAGCCTGTCGCCGATCTGGATGCGGCCAGAAAACAGCGTGCCCGTGACAACGAGCCCGGCGCCCTGAAGCGTGAAGACCCGGTCGATCGACAGGCGCGGAAAACCCTGCACGGTGCGCCGCGCGGCGCCGTGACGGGCGAGCGCGGCGAGCAACTCGCCGATGCCCTCGCCGGTCAGGCTGGACACAGGCATTATCGGCACGCCTGCAAGTCCTGTCGGCGCCAGCAGCGACCTGATTTCCTCGATCCGCTGTGCGCGCAGATCATCATCGGCAAGATCCGCCTTGGTGAGCGCGACAATGCCCTTATCTATGCCGAGCAGATCGACGATCTGGAGATGTTCCACCGTTTGCGGCATGACGCCGTCATCGGCAGCCACGACCAGCAGCACAAGGTCGATGCCGGTCGCACCCGCGAGCATGTTATGGACGAATTTTTCATGGCCCGGGACATCGACGAAACCGGCTATCAGATCATCGCCCAAAGGAAGATAGGCATAGCCGAGATCAATCGTGATGCCGCGCTTTTTCTCCTCTTTCAGGCGATCCGCATCAACACCGGTCAGCGCCTTGACCAAAGCCGTCTTGCCGTGATCGATATGCCCCGCAGTGCCAATGATCATGAGGCCGGCTCCATGATCGCTGCCTGCCTTTCGGCTTCGGCCTTTTGCTCTGCGCTCGCCGCAGCTTCGGCCTGGTCGATGAAATTGCCCGCCACCTGACTGCCTTGGGCACGCGCGCGGTAGAGCCAGGTCAGCGCGGCAACCAGATCGCGCTCGACCCCGCGCCCCATCATGCAGGCGGCTCCGAGCATCGCCTGTGCTTCGGCGTGGCCCTCTCCTGCGGCCCTGCGCCACCAGCGCACGGCCTCGAATGCGTCGCGCTCCACGCCGAGCGCGTTGTGATAGGCGTCCCCGAGGCGCGCGAAGGCTTCGATGCGCCCGGCTTCGGCCGCTTGCCGGGAATACCGGATGGCCCTTGCATGATCCTGCGGGACGCCGCCACCGACCAGATACATCCAGCCAGCCATGTCGGCGGCTTCTGCATCGCCGAGCGCGGCGGCGCGTTCGTACCATTTCGCGGCCGTGGCATGGTCCTGCGGCACGCCGCGGCCCTCGAAATAAAGCAGCGCAAGGTTGCGCATCGCCGCAATCAGGCCGGCTTCGGCAGCGCGAGCGATCAGCCCGGCGCCATGCGTCTCATCACGGCTGACGATGGTTCCTTCCAGATAAAGTGCGCCTATCGCATTGAGCGCTCGCGGTTCGCCGGATTCAGCAAGCGGCAGCCAGAGGCCCAGCGCGCGGGCGGTATCGCCGGCCTCATGGGCGCGGGCGGCCTCGTCCAGCGTTTCGGCCGCGGTCCTTTGCGGCGTGGAATTTTTTCCCGACAGAATTCGCGTCAACAGCCCCATGATTTGCCTTCTGGACGGTTTGCCATTCAGACGGAAAGTGCGCCGAATTGCCGGATCAACAGTCCTTCTTCCTCCGGCTCCAGACATCTGAGATCGAGCCACAGCCGCCCGTCCGCGATCCGGCCGATGATCGGCACCGGCATGGCGCGCAGCCGCCTGGCCAGAGCCTCCAGCCGCGTGCCCGAACCGCGTGCGATCCGCGGTGCGAAGGTGATGGCAAAGCTCGGCATCAGATCGAGCGGCCGCGCACCCGAGCCGATCTGACTGTGGCAGGACGCGATCTCGGACCGCAGTTCGGCTGGCACATGCTTCAGGATGGCTGGCATGACACGCTCGGCCGCAGCGCGAATATCGCTCGCGGGACGGGCAAGCAGGCGCAGGGTCGGCAATTTGCGGCGAAGAATTTCCGGGTCCGCATAAAGCGCAAGCGTCGCCTCGATCGCCGCCAGCCTTATCTTGTCGAGCCTGAGCGTGCGTTTCATCGGGTGCCTCGCGATGCCGCGCACCAGATCCTTGCGCCCGACGATGAACCCGGCCTGGGGGCCGCCGAGCAATTTGTCGCCGGAAAAGGTGACAATGTCGGCGCCCGCCTTTATCGAGGCCGCGGCGGTCGGCTCATAGGGCAGGCCATGGCGGCGCAGATCGACCAGAGTGCCCGATCCGAGATCCCCGATGACAGGCAGATCATGCTGGCCTCCGAGATCGGCCAGTTCCTTGATAGCGACCGATTTTGTGAAGCCCTGCACCGCGTAATTGGAGCAATGCACCTTCATGATCGCAGCCGTCTGCGGATTGATGGCCCGTTCATAATCGGCCAGGTGCGTGCGGTTCGTTGTCCCGACCTCGACGAGCGTGCAGCCGGCTTCGCGCATGATGTCGGGAATGCGGAAGGAACCGCCGATTTCAACGAGTTCGCCGCGCGAGACGATAACCTCCCTGCCGCGTGCAAGCGCGCACAGCACAAGCAATACCGCTGCGGCATTGTTATTGACCGCGGTGACGGCTTGCGCCCCGGTCAGGTCCTTGAGCCGGTGCTCGATGTGGCGGTCGCGCTCGCCCCGCGCGCCTTCTTCCAGATCATATTCGAGCGTTGTAGCGCAGCGCATGGCCTGAACCGCAGCTTCGATCGCTGCCTCGGCGATGAGCGCGCGGCCGAGATTTGTATGAAGCACAGTGCCGGTCAGATTGATGACGCGACACTGCGAGCGCATGAAACGGCGCTCAAGATCAGCGGCGCATTGGGCAGCGATTGCCTGGCGATCGGCGCGGTCCAGCCTGCCATCGCGTATTGCATCGGCGATGTCGCGCAATGCCTCGACGACAGGCGCATGTCCGTAGGTGCGCTCAAGGCTGGAGATGGCTTTCCATTTGAGCATGGCACCGACAGCAGGCGGGATCGGGTGCTGCGGACCACGCCCTGAATTTGCGTTAGCCTCCTTGCCGATTTCGCCTAGATCGCGAGCACGAAAGGATTGGTTGCGTGGCGTTTCCATCCTGCTTCTTGGACCAAAATGTCAAGTGACAGCGTGGCGAGATCATCCGCCAACGCCTCTACGGCCATGTTCTTGGTTTGATAGAAAAGCTTCGAGTAGCGATTGCACTGATCGCAGGTCTCGCATTTCGAGACGCCGTCGCCGCCTTCGATCTCCTGATAGGCGATCCCCTTGTCGGCGCCGCAGGAGGTGCACTGGACCCGGACATGGTGCCAGCTCGTGGAGCACAGGCTACATGTGAGGAAGCGGCGGCCGTGCGCGCGATCCGCCACGACGACGCCAGCGACGGGGTGCGAGCCGCAGGCCGGGCAGCTTCCCGCGGCATCGAGGGGGTGCAGATGCTCCTTGTCGATGCGCGCGGCCATACGCGAGAATTCGACCTGTAGCGCCGCCGCGGCGAACATGGCCTGCCCGTGCCATTCCGGCTGAATGCCATCGGCGAGATAGGCCTTCGCCAGAGTGTCCAGATGATCGTCGGTAGCCTCGCCTAGCAGGGCAAGGACGCCGACAGTTTCCTCGGGCAGAGCCGTCTTGTCGATCTCGCCGACAATAGAGCGCATTGCCGCCCTGTATGTCCGCGTCGGGGACCACATCGCCGGCGAGATGAGCGGCATGCGGTGTTCTTCGGCCTTGGCGATTGCATCCGCGCCGGGCGCCGCGACATCGTCTGCATCAGTCACCGCGCAGGCATGCGCCTGGGCCGTGAAAAGCCTGGCCATGAGGTCGAGGAACCGCGCCGCCGGATGATCCTGAGCAAGCTCTGTCATCCGTTCGGCGCGTCCGGCGAACAAGGTCTCGGGCTGCGGCGGACGAGCGAATTCCTCCTCCGCCGCCTGCCCTATGTCCATGTTGCCGAATTGGGGCACGCTACGTTTCATTCAGCGGCCGCCCTTTTCTTGGGGGCTACATCTTCCTTCAGCCACTTGCGGTGGTGCCGCCACGCCCAGCCGCCGGTGACATTGCCGCGCATCATCGCCCGCACGGTGCCCTTGATCCAGATAGCGGCATAGGCATGAACGATCCACAGAATGACCGCGGCGACGGCCGCCACGGCATGGACAACCGCCGCGAGCCGTTGCTGCTCGATCGTGAAATAGGCCGCAAAATAGGAATCCCACAGGGCGAAGCCGCTGACCACGAGCATGACGATCGTAATCGTCATGCCCCAGAAATAGAGCTTCTGCCCGGCGTTGTACCGGCCCACTTCAGGGAGATTTTCCTCCTTGCCACTGAGGACGGAGCCGACATTTCCCAGCCAGCGCCCGTCTCCCGAACTCGGCAAGTTGTAGCGCACGAAACGCAGGAACAGCCCGAGGAAGCTGATCATCAGCACCACCCCGATGAAGGGATGGATGATCCGTGTCCACTGGCCGCCGCCGAACAGGGCGGTAAGGAAGTAGAGCGATGGATGGAACAGTGCAAAGCCGCTCAGCGCCAGCAGGATGAGCGATGCCGCCGTGATCCAATGGTTGATGCGTGCGCCCGTCGTGTAACGATCGACGAGTGTGTCTTTTTCCTGTGCCATCATGACCTCCGCAGCAGATCTTCAGCTTTGTCCTCGTCCTCGGCGGTCACTTCATTTGGCCCCTTGGAGACGTAGTGAATAAAGCCGAGAACCGCTGCCAATGCGATACTGCCGAGGGCCCAGCCCTTGAAGTCGCCCTTCCAGAAAGCGACCGAACTGGCGATCTTCGGGTCTTTTGGAAGGCCCGAATAAAGCTGAGGCCGGTCGGCGTGTTGCAGCACATACATCACATGCGTACCGCCTACGCCTTCGGGATCATAGAGCCCGGCATTGGCGTAGCCGCGCTCCTTGAGATCGGCGATGCGCGTCTGGGCATGCTCGACCATGGCTTCCTTGGAACCGAAATAGATCGCCTGGGTCGGGCAGGCCTTGGCACAGGCGGGAGCCTGTCCGACGGCGACCCGGTCCGAGCACAGCGTGCATTTGTAGGCCTTGTAGTCGACCTGCGAGATGCGCGGGATATCGAACGGACATCCCTTGATGCAATAGCCGCAGCCAATGCAGTTCTCGGAGATGAAGTCTACGATGCCATTGGAATATTGCACGATGGCGCCCGGCGCCGGGCATGCCTTGAGGCACCCCGGATCGTCGCAATGCATGCAGCCGTCCTTGCGGATCAGCCACTCAAGGTCACCCTGTTCATTCTCGCGCTCGGTGAAACGCATGAGCGTCCAGGTGTGCTCCGTGAGGTCGTGGGGGTTGTCGTAAACCCCCACATTCACGCCAACCTTCTCGGTGAGGTTGTTCCATTCCAGACAGGCGGCCTGACAGGCCTTGCAGCCGATGCATTTGGAAACATCGATCAGCTTGGCGATCTGGGTCGTTTCGCGAACACCTGGCGGCGGTTCGGTGGAGGCCGAACGGCGCCGCAAATCAAGCGATTGTAACGTAGCCATGGTTTTCCTCCTCCTCAGCCTTGCCTGCGGGACGCATCAACAGTGGCCACCTGAACGTCGGTGGGCGCTGTGGTGGGCTCCACATTGACTAGAAACGCCTTGTATTCCGGCGTTACCGCGTTGACGTCGGCGACGAACGGCGTGAGTTCGTTGACGCCATAGCCGTTCTTGGTCGCCCCCTTGAAGCCCCAGTGCATCGGGATGCCGACCACATGGACCTGCTTGCCGTCGACGTCGAGCGACGCCATGCGGATGGTCACGACCGCCTTGGCCTTGATGAAGCCGCGCTTGGACGTCACCTGCACCCAGTCGCCGTTCCTGATACCCTTCTCATCGGCAAGTGCCTTAGGCAGTTCGACAAAGAGTTCGGGCTGCAGAACGGCATTGATGTGCTGGTGCTTCGACCAGAAGTGGAAGTGCTCCGTGAGACGGTAAGTCGTCGCTACGTACGGGAATTCCTCCACCTTGCCGAAAGTTTCCCAGACGTCCTGGAACACGCGGGCCGTCGGAGTCGGGCCGATCTTCTCATGGAGAATATTGGCCACAGGAGACTCATAAGGCTCGTAATGCTCAGGGAATGGACCGTCCCTCATCATTCCGCGGACGAAGAGACGAGCCAGGCCTTCCGGGTTCATGATGAATGCGCCCGCGCCCCTGTCAGGCGCGACCGTCGGGCCGTAATCGGGCACGTCGGGCCCGACCCAGCGCGAGCCGCTCCACTGGATATACGCCTTGCGGGTGCTCCATGGGCGGCCATCGGCGTCGGCCGAGGCACGGTTGTAGAGGATGCGCCGATTTGCGGGCCAGGCAAATCCCCACATACCATACACGCCCTTGCCGCTCGGGTCGCTGTTGTCGCGGCGTTTGGACATATTGCCGGCTTCGGTGTAGACGCCGGTATAGATCCAGTTGCCGCCCGCCGTCTTGCCGTCGTCCGTCATCTGGGCGAAGGAGGCAAGCTGCTGACCGGCTTTCAGGATCACCTTCGTCGGGTCGGCCGGGTCGGTCAGGTCTTCGAGGGCATAGCCATTGATTTCCTTCAGCAACTCGTCCGCGGACGGATTTTCCGGGTTACTGAAATTCCATGTCAGATTGACGATCGGGTCGGGGAAGGCACCGCCATCCTTTATGTACATCGCCCGGATGCGACGGAAGAGGGCGGTCAGGATCTGGATGTCGGTCTTGGCTTCTGCGGGAGGATCGGCCGCCTTGTCGAGCCATAGCAGCGTGCGGCCCGAGTTGGTGAACGATCCCTCGTTCTCGGCGAAGCTCGCCGTCGGGAGCTGGAACACCTCCGTCTGGATCTCGCTCGGGTCGGCCTTGTTGATTTCGCCGTAACGCTCCCAGAACCGGCCCGTCTCGATATCAAGCGGATCGGCCACGACGAGCCATTTCAGCCTGGACATGCCCTCAAGCACCTTCTGCTTGTGGGGAACGCCGAGCAGGATGTTCTCGCCATGCGTGATGCAGCCGTTGATCTTGCCTTCATACATGAGCTGCACGATCTTGAGCGTGTCATGCGGCACGTCAAATTTCGGCAGATAGTCGAAGGCGAAGTCGTTCCACGGTTTCGCCCTGTCGCCCCACCATGCCTTGAGCTGGCTGACGAAGAACTTCCTGTAGTTCTGCCAGTAACTGGTCTGGTTTGGACGCAGGGGTTTGAAACCGCGCTTGCCGATATAGGCCGCGAAGTCGGGCTCCTTCTCATTCGGCGCGGCGAGATAGCCGGGCAGGATGTGCGTCAGAAGCGCAAGGTCGGTGATGCCCTGGACGTTCGCGTGGCCGCGAAGCGCGTTCACGCCGCCACCCGGCACACCCATGTTGCCAAGCAGAAGCTGGAGCATCGCCATGCACCGGATGTTCTGGGCGCCGTGCGTATGCTGCGTCCAGCCGAGCGCATACATGCTGGTCATCGAGCGCTCGCCGTTGCCGGTCGAGGCGATCAACTCGGCAATGCGCAGGAACTTGTCCCGCGGCGTGCCGCAGATGCGTTCGACCATTTCCGGAGTATAGCGATCGACGTGGGCCTTCAGCAGATTGATGACGCAGCGTGGGTCCTGCCACGTGTCGTCGGCCTTCACATAGCCCTGTTCGTCCAGCTCATAGTCCCATTCGGACATGTCGTAGGCGCGTTTGGCCTCGTCATATCCGGTGAACAACCCGTCATCGAAGCTAAAGCCCGCCTTGACGATGAGCGACGCGCTGGTATGCGCCTTCACATATTCGGTATGGATCCTGTTTTCGGTGAGTATGTAGCGCATGACGCCCAGAAGGAACGCAATGTCGGTTCCAGGACGCAGGGGCGCATACATGTCCGCAACGGCTGCCGAGCGAGTGAAGCGGGGATCGACAACAACAAGTTGTGCCTTGTTGTGCGACTTCGCCTCGGTCACCCACTTGAAGCCGCAAGGATGCGCTTCAGCAGCGTTTCCGCCCATGATCAGGATCACATCAGCGTTTCTGATGTCGACCCAGTGATTGGTCATTGCACCGCGACCGAATGTTGGAGCCAGACTGGCCACCGTCGGTCCGTGTCAAATACGGGCCTGCGTTTCGAGTGCGATTATTCCGTGGCTTCGGGCCAGCTTGGCGGCAAGATAGCCACTCTCATTGTTCATCGAGGACGTCACGAACATGGCCGTGGTCGGCCAGCGATTGACGGTCACGCCGTCCTTGTTGGTCGTGACGAAATTCGCGTCGCGATCTTCCTTCATGAGCTGCGCGATCCGGTCCAGCGCGAATTCCCAGCTTACGCGCTCGAACCTGTCGGAGCCGGGCTTGCGGTGGAGGGGATATTTCGTGCGCGTCTCGGCATGCACGAAATCGAGGATCGCCGAGCCGCGCGGGCACAGCGTGCCACGGTTCACCGGATTGTCCGGGTCGCCTTCGACGTGGATGATCTCGGGCTTGGCGTTTTTCGACCTGTCACCAAGCGAATACATCAGGACGCCGCAGCTCACCGAGCAATACGGGCAGATGCTTCGTGTTTCCGTTGTCCTGGCAAGCTTGTAGGGACGAACCGCCTGAGCGAGTGCCTTCTGGTCTTCACCAAATCCCAGAACGGACATGCTCGAAGCGAGAGCCGCGCCTCCACCAGCCTTCAGGAAACTGCGCCTGTCTAGTTCCATGGCGGTTTCCTCCCAAAAATTGCGACTTCAGGTGCCGCATAAGCGGTTTGTCACGCACGTAAGCTGCGCCGCTTTTGCATTGCAGGTTTTCTGCAAGGTGGGACATTGTGTCACGCTATGGAAAAATCTGTCAATAGATCGATTCTAAATTCGCCAAAATCGTGAAGGCCGCATAAGAAATTGCAAATATTCGAAACATTGTATAATTGTCTTTCATTCGCAAGCTGTTGAAAGACGGCTCAAAATCTGCCAGTCTTTGACAAGTCATCGAAGGGCTCGCCGTTCCGGCTGGGCAGGTGTGATGACGCAAGCGACAAATCCCCAACAATCTGAACAGGAATTGCCATGAAACGGCTATTTAATGCTGGGCTGGCCGCGCTTGCGTTACTTCTCGCTTGCTGGCCGGCTGCGGCGCAAGACAAAATCTTCGTATTCACAGCCATACCCGACGAGGATGAGACCCGTCTGACTGAACGTTTCGGCAAGGTGGCGAAATATCTCGAAGAGCGACTTGGCGTCACCGTCAGCTATGTGCCGGTAAAGAGTTATCCGGCAGCGGTCAGCGCATTCGTCAACGATCAGGTGCAGCTTGCCTGGTTCGGCGGCCTGACCGGCGTGCAAGCGAGGCTGAGGGTCCCCGGCTCCGAAGCCCTCGCCCAGGGTCGCGACGACCCGAACTTTCAAACCTATTTCATTGCGCACACTTCCACCGGCCTTGAGCGTAGCGACGACTTCCCCGCAGGGCTGGAAGGCAGGACCTTCACCTTCGGATCGCGCGCCTCGACATCGGGCCGGGTGATGCCGGAATTCTTCCTCCGCGAAAATACCGGCAAGGGGCCCGATGAGTTCTTCTCCCGGGTCGGCTTTTCCGGCGATCATTCGCAGACCATCGCGCTCGTTCAGTCCGGCGCATACGAAGCCGGCGCGGTGAACTATCTGGTATGGAAGTCGCAAACCGCCGCGGGCAAGGTGGACCCTTCGAAAGTCCGTGTGATCTGGGAGACCCCGACTTATCCCGATTACCACTGGGTCATCCGCGGCGATGTCGACGCAAAATTCGGTGAAGGCTTCAGGGAAAAGGTCCGCGATGCGCTTACCGGCATGAAAGACCCGGAAATCCTGGGTTCGTTCGACCGCGATGGCTTCATCCCGGCAACCAGCGCCGAGTTCAAGCCGATCGAGGACGTCGCCCGCTCCGTCGGACTGATCGAATAGCCATGCTCGCCCAGGCGCCTGCTGTCTTCGATCTCGACAGGCTCTCGATAGGCTATGGCGGCGAAACGGTGCTTGACGCCGTTTCGCTGCGCATTCGTCAAGGCGAGCGGATCGCTGTCATGGGCCGCTCGGGCGCTGGCAAGTCGACGTTGCTCAACACGCTCTACAGTCTTGCCCCGCAAGCCTGTGCGCTCATTCCCCAAGCAGCCGCGCTGGTCAGGCCGTTGTCCGTCTTCGCCAATGTCTACATGGGCCGGCTCGATCAGCGCTCCACCCTGGAAAATCTGGCGACACTGATCCGCCGCCGGCGCGCCGACATCGAAGAGATCGGCGCGATCCTCGCCGCGCTCGGCATCGCCGACAAGATCTTCGAGCCTGCGGGAAACCTCTCGGGCGGCCAGCAGCAGCGCGCTGCGATCGCCCGCGCACTCTACAACGGCCGTCCCGTGCTGATCGGCGATGAGCCCGTCTCCGCGCTCGACCGCGTCCGCTCGCGCGCCGTCATCGACCAGATCCGCGGCGTGCACCCGACCATCATCCTGGCGCTGCATGACATCACGCTCGCGCTGGAATTTGCCGAGCGCATCCTCGTCATCGACTACGGCAAGATTGTCCTCGATGCGCCTGCGCGCGATATCGGCGCCGCCGATCTCGTTCCCTATTACGCCGGATGACCGCCTTATCAGCACGCCTGAGCTATGGCAACGTCTCTCTGGGCATCCTGGCGACAGGGGCTCTCGCCGCCGTTGTCGGTGATCTTGCGTTGAGTGCGTTTGACCCGCTCGGCGAACTGCTTCGCTTTCTGACGCAGGTCGTACAGCCGGATTTCTCCGGCCTTAGCTGGCTCAGCATCGCCTACACTGTCGCCTTCGCGGTGATCGGCGTTTCGCTCGGCGCCATGGCCGGCTTCGGGCTCTCGGTGCTGTTTCCGGTCTCGCGCGCCGTGCGTGTCTTCTGCGCCTCGATCCGCTCGATCCATGAACTGTTCTGGGCGCTGATCCTCATCCAGATATTCGGCCTCACGCCGAGCGCCGGCATTCTCGCCATCGCACTTCCCTATTCCGGCATCTTCGCCAAGGTCTATTCCGAGATCGCCGAAGAAGCCGATCTTTCCGCGGCCCGCGTTCTCCCGCACGGAACCTCGGTGCTCTCAGCCTATGTCTATGCAAGGCTGCCGGAGCTTGTGAGCGCCTTCAAGACATACACGCTCTACCGGCTGGAATGCGGACTGCGTTCATCGGCCGTGCTCGGCTTCATCGGACTGCCGACGCTCGGCTTCCATCTCGACAGCTATTTCCGCCAGGGCGAATATGGAGCCGTCGGTGCCCTGCTGCTGAGCTTTTACATCATCATCGCCTCTCGCCGGCTCTGGGCCCGGCTCCGGTTCTGGCCGTTCGTGGTGGCTGCCTCGATCGTCATTCTGCCCGAGGGGGTAGGCGGGTTCAGCATGGCCAATCTGGAGCGGTTTGTGACGCAGGACATCGTTCCCGCACCATTGCGGGACGGCGGGTGGCTCTCGCTCGTCGGCTGGGCGAGCGCCGGAACCTGGCTTTCCGGCATCATCACCACAGCCATCATCCCCGGCGTGACTGCCACGCTGATCCTCGGCCAGATGGCGCTGGCGCTGACCGGCATCATCGCGCTTGGCGTCTATCCGCTCGCAAACCGACGCCTTCTCGGACGCACCGGGCACACCGCCGGGCGTGTCATGCTGATCGTCGGACGGTCGACGCCTGAATATGTGATCGCCTTCATCCTCCTGCAGATGTTCGGACCATCGATGCTGCCGGCCGTGCTGGCGCTGGGTCTGCATAATGGCGCCATCATCGGCTATCTGGTCGGGCGTCAGGCGGACGGTCTGCCCCTGCGCGCCGATGCCCCGAAGGGTCTGAACCTGTATGCCTACGAGCTGACGCCGCGCATTTATGGACAGTTCCTCGCTTATCTGCTGTATCGCTGGGAGATAATCCTTCGCGAAAGCGCCATACTCGGCCTGCTGGGCGTGGCAACGCTGGGCTATCATGTCGATGCGGCCATAGCCGAATTGCGCTTTGATGAAGCGATCGTGATCATCTTCAGCATCGGACTGCTGACGATTGCGGTGGACGTCTTTTCCCGGCGGCTGCGGCAAGCCTTGCGACTGAGCACCTTGCCCCGGCACACATGAGAGCCATGAAGACACACAGCGAAACGCCGGTCATCAAGGACGTCGTGCTCATCGGCGCCGGACATGCCCATGTGCAGGTGCTGAAGCGGTTCGGCATGAAGCCCATGCCGGGAGTGCGCCTGAGCCTGCTGACGCGCGATGTGCATACGCCCTATTCGGGCATGCTGCCGGGACTGATCGCGGGGCTGTACGGGTTCGATGAGGCGCATATCGACACTGGCCCGCTTTGCCGCTTTGCCGGCGCCAGGCTCTACAAGGGTTCGGCGATCGGCATTGACCGCGCGGCCAAAACCGTCATCTGTGACAATCGCCCGCCGGTGTCCTACGACATATTGTCGATCGATACCGGCTCGACCCCGAATACCGCAAGCGTGCCCGGCGCGGACGAGCACGCCATTCCGGTGAAGCCGATCAGCGGATTTCTGTCGCGCTTCGAGGCGATGCGCCAGCGTATCATCGAAGCCGGCGGGAACCAGCGGATCGCCGTGGTCGGTGCCGGAGCAGGCGGCGTGGAGCTCATCTTGTCGCTGGAGGGGCGGCTGCGGCGCGAGTTGAGCGAGGCCGGCCACGATCCCGCGCGCCTTGCGCTCACGCTGATCGCGGCAAATGACCGGATCCTGCATAATTTTCCCGAAAGCTTCAGCCGCCGTTTCGAGACCATTCTGAAGGATCGCGGAATAGAGATCATCACGGGCGGGCCGGCAACCCGCCTCGAGAGCGGCGCGGTCGAAGTGGCCGGTCTGGGCCGGCTGCCCGCCGACGAGGTGCTGTGGGTCGTTCAGGCAAAAGCGCCCGGCTGGCTTGAAACGACCGGGCTCGCGCTCGACGGCAACGGCTTTCTCAGCGTCGATGAATATCTGCGCGCAAGCGGTGTCGAAGATATCTTCGGCGCTGGCGATGTGATTGCCTTTGGCCCCCGCGCCCTGCCCAAATCCGGGGTCTATGCCGTGCGCGAAGGGCCCATCCTTGCTGAAAATATCGTCAGGCTGCTCACCGGCCGACCCCTGAAGCCCTACAGACCGCAACGCCAGGCCATGTATCTGGTCTCGACGGGCGAGCCTTATGCGATCGGGGCGCGCAGCGGCTTCGTCTTCGGCGGCGCATGGGTGTGGCGCTGGAAGGACTGGATCGACCGCCGCTTCATGACAAAGTTCAACGAGCTGCCGAAAATGGCGGTGACGCTGCCGCGCCGTCATTCGCCACTCGCCGACCGCGACGCCCTTGCCCAGATCGAGAGCGTCCCCATGCGCTGTGGCGGGTGCGGAGCGAAGGTCGGCGCCAGCGTGCTGTCGCGCGCGCTCGAAGGCATCGTTCCTGCGCAGCGCCCGGAAATCGTCGCCGGCCTCGATGACCCCGACGATGCAGCCCTGATCGACACCGGCGGCGACACGTTGATGGTGCACACCGTCGATTATTTCCGCGCCATGATCGACGATCCCTATCTGTTTGGCAGGATCGCCGCCAATCATGCGTTGAGCGACATATATGCCATGGGCGGCAAACCGCAGACGGCGCTTGCCATCGCCACGCTGCCCCATGGTATCGAAACCAAGCTGGAGGCCGATCTCGCCGCGCTCATGGCAGGCGCGAACGAAACCTTGCGCAAAGCTGATTGCGCGCTGGTCGGCGGACATACCAGCGAGGGCGCGGAACTGGCGCTCGGCTTTGCCGTCACTGGCGCGGTGCCGCGGGCATCGGCCCTGCGCAAGAGCGGCGCCCGTCCGGGCGACCGGCTGATCCTGACCAAGCCGCTTGGCACCGGCACATTGCTGGCCGCCAACATGCGCGCCGAGGCAAAGGCCCGATGGCTGATGGGGGCGATCGACACGATGCTGCTCTCAAACGGTCCGGCCGCCGACATCCTGATGCAGTCCGGCGCACGGGCTGCAACCGACATTACGGGCTTCGGCCTGCTCGGGCACCTGTTGGAAATGCTCAAGGCGAGCGGCGCCGCGGCGCGTATCGATCTGGAGGCGCTGCCGGTTCTCGACGGCGCGCGGCACACCCTTGCCCAAGGCATCACATCCTCGCTCCAGCCGCAAAATCTGCGGCTGAGGCGTGCGATTGTCCGCAGCGACGGCCAGCAAGGTCATGCGCTTTTCCCGCTGCTGTTCGACCCGCAGACGTCGGGCGGACTGCTGGCGGCGATCCCACCAGAGGCAAGCAGGGCCTGTCTGCAAAGGCTGAGCGATGCCGGCTATCCAGGCGCAGCCGTGATCGGCGAGATCACAGCATCTGACGGGTCCGCCGAGATCATCAGGCTCACGGCCGGCGAGACCGTGGCGTCTGCCGCCTTATGAGCGGGGCTCAGCCGGCGCGGATGATGAGCCCTCACACCAGGATGCGCTGGGGGTGGGTGAAAACCTCAAAACCGTCATCGCGCGCCAGCGCCACCAGAGTGATCCCGACCTGATCCGCCGTTCGCACCGCAAGCGCAGTCGGCGCGGAAACGGCCACGACAACCGGGCTTCCCAGCACGGCCGCCTTCTGCACCATTTCCACCGATATACGGCTTGTCAGCAGCAGCAATCCGTTCGCCGCCGGCTGATCCTTGCGCGCCATGGCGCCGACCAGCTTGTCGAGCGCATTATGCCGTCCGACATCCTCGCGCACCTCGAGCAGCCCACCATCCGCCGTCCAGAAACCCGCGGCATGTACCGCGCTGGTTTGCGCGTGCAGCTTCTGGGCGTGAAACATGTCGTTCTGGGCAGATCTGATCATCGCGGCGTCGAATGTGGCGCGGCTCTCGACGACGCGGGGCGGCCGATTTGCCGCCTGCAGGCTCTCGACACCGCAAAGCCCGCAGCCCGTTGGACCGATGACGTGCCTGCGCCGATCCAAGAAGCCTGCCGATGCCTGCGCATCGAGCCAGATCCGCAGGTCGATGCCGTAGCCGAATTCCTCGATATCGACAGCCTTGATCTGATGCCGCGATGTGATCTGACCTTCGCTGAGGCTGAAACCCAGCGCATAATCATGCAGGTCCTGTGGCGTCGCCATCATGACAGCGTGCGTCGTACCGTTATAGGTGAGCGCGATGGCCGTTTCCTCAGGGATAGCGCGCGAGCCCGAGGCCGAAGGCCCCCGGCTCTTCCATGAAAAAATCTGCACCTGATGTACGGGAGCGGTCATAGTCGTGCCATGCCTTCCGCTTCTGTTCCCGCGACTATAGTGGATTTCGGCTTCGCATGCGCTAATTTTGCCCGGTCAGGCAAGCCGAAGGAGCCTGCAAAGCCGAATGTCTGAATGCCGCTGTCGCCTGACCGGACGGATCGAGGTTCGGCTCGTTGCGCGCGAGGGCGCAAACCCATTCGTGCTGAATGGTCTTCGACCAGCACGGCCCGAAGACGTCGGCGAGAGCGATGCAGAGCAGGATGCTGCGCGCTGTCGCCCGGTAGAGAACGCTCGCATCGATCAGTGCGGAATGGCAAGGCTCCCTTCTCGACAAGACCCACCAGGTAGGGCCGCGAGACGTTCAAAAGATCTGCGGCCTGTTGCGTCGTCAGCTCTGTTTCGGTCGGCACGACGCTGACCGCTCGCTTGGTTGCCATCTCTTCGAGTACCTCTTTCAAGAGCTTTGCCACGGCGACAGGCAACTTTATACTCGCCACCTCGCGACCGGCGGCCATCATCTGCACGCACAGGCTCTGCTTGTCGGCAGTCTTCAGATTGAGGATGCGCATGGCCTCACGGGCGAGCACAATGTCTGCCTCTGAGGGTATGGTGGGATCGGTGCTGGTGCGGGCCATTCCGGACTCACTTGTCAACTCAAGACTGCCTCATACGTGCAGCAGGTGAAATAGTCGAAATACTTGAAAGAAAGATCCCTCGCCCGGGGATCCAGAATGGCCGCAAGCTGGCGGTTTGATTACGCCATGAAGCTAGAGCCCTGTCCGGCCGACGAGATTGCTTCGATCCGCGCCTGCTGGCGCAGTTGATGATCGAGACCAACAGTCGCGATTCCTTCTGGGACGACCCGGCGCGTAATCTGCTCACCGGACTGATTTTCTATGTGATCGAGGCGTTCCCGCCGTCGCGGCGGAACCTGCGAGAGGTGCACGGCTGTCTTGGGCTGGGCGTTAAGGGCACATCCGCGTGCAAGCTCGCGTACTGATCGACCGCCAAGCGTTCGAGCGCTGGCGCGAAGCGCATCGCGTCGGCAAGCTGGAGCTGCTGCTGCTGCAGACACTATGGCAGGACGAGGTCGTAGTGCGTGCTGCGCCCGCCCGCCTCACTTTTGCAAAGGATGCCCAGACGAACCAGAGCAGCAATGTCCCGATTTGCGGTGTCCTGAGAGCTTTGTGTCAGCTTCGCCCACTTGGATGAGGTCAACCTGCCCTCGAACCCGTCCAGCAGGCGATTGATGACCCTCACCTGGCGCTCGTTCAAGCTGGCAGCCTTGTGAACATCCCAAAAGCGCGCCTTGTCGAGCACTGCCGAAAGCACGATGTCCGCCCCGTCGATGGCGCGCTGGAGGCAGGACAAAAACCATGTCATCCACTCTGTCACATCCTGTTCGCCCTTTTGGGTGGCTTCCAGGATTGCGTAATAATCGTTGCGTTCGGCGCGTATCTGGGCCGACATGCTGTAGAAACGCTGCGGGCTACCTTCCGAGCGCGTCAGGGCAAGGTCGGCGATGGCGCGGGCGATACGCCCATTGCCATCATCGAACGGGTGAATGGTGACAAACCACAGATGCGCCTGTGCCGCCTTAAGCACCGGATCGATGTCAGCGGGCGCATTAAACCAGTCGAGGAAGGCTTCCATTTCGGCGGCAACGCGTTCCACCGGTGGGGCAGTGTAGTGGATTTGCTCGCGCCCGATGGGTCCGGAAACCACCTGCATGGGGCCGCCACTATCGTCACGCCAATCTCCGACACGGATTTGCACCATGCCGCTCCGCCCGGTTGGGAACAGGGCAGCATGCCATTCGAACAGCCGGTCGCGGGTCAGCTCCGCGTCGAAGTTGCGCGTCGCGTCAATCATGACCTCGACGATGCCTTCCACATGCCGGTCGGTCGGGGCGAGCGCTCCAATGTCGATGCCAAGGCGTCGCGCCAGCGACGAACGAACCTGCTGAACGTCCAGCTTCTCACCCTCGATCTCGCTGGTCTTGACCACATCCTGGGTCAGCGTGCGCAGGAAGGCTTCTTCGCGCAAGGGAAAGCCCAGAGCCTCCATGCGGCCCAGCAAGCGGCCCTGCGCATGCCGCGCATTGGCCAGCAGCGCGGCTATGTCTGCATCGCGCCAGATTATGCCAGGCCAATCCGGTTGTTCCCATATATACGTCACAATCTCCGCGTCTCCTGCGGAGATTATGGGCGCTATTCTCCGCATCGGCAAGCCTAATCTCCGCACCATATGCGGAGATTAGGGCACACATTCTCCGCACGGTCGCGCAAGCCGTGCCGGAAACCGTTGAGAACCATGGCGCCACGTTGTGTTGAACTGTCCCTATCCTGTCCCTGAACGCGAGAAAGCCCTGTCCGTGAGGATCGGGGCTTTCACTTGAAGCGTTGATATTTCTTGGAAATTTGGTTGCAGGGGCTGGCAAGCAACGAATATTGCGATTGGTCGAGCAGGTGATCCCGAAGCTTGCAGCGTGATCTCGGGCGTATAAACCCGGGTTCAGGCAGCCGCAAAGTCTCGGAGCTTTCGCGGTGAAGCTGGTTTCGTTGCGGCCTCGAAGGGCGTCTTTGGCTGGTGGGCGGGGCTAACGCTGGCGCTCTACGTCATCCAGACCGCCTTGGCCGCCGGAGCGAACCCCCATTCGGTCTTGTATTCCCAAGGCACTTGAACAGCGAGACCCGAGCTGGCTTTCATGCCAACCAGATCGACGCTCTTGCGATTTGACACAAAGTCTAGTCCCCGGCCAAAACCGGGGACATGAAACACTGTGCGACGCCAACGAAATTCGTATTTTGCGTCTATTCCTTCCGGATCCCAGCAACGAACTGCGCAACCACTTCCACGACCGTGGGAGCGATGGGAAGGCTCGGGTCGGCGTATGTCGCGAGGTTGTCTGAGGGGTCTTCGGATGCCACGATCTTGAGAACATGATTGACGTCGGGAACCAGCGCGAGGGTAGCATTCGGTGCCGCCTCTGCCAGCAAGCGTGCGTCTTCTGTACTGACTTGCAGGTCGCGTGTGCCTTGGATAACCAACATGGGAACCGCGATCTGCGCAGCCAGTTGAGTAGGTTCGTAGGAAAATGCGTCGATCAGGTAATCCTGAACGTCTGGCCCAAAAAGAGGCAAAAGCGCGGCATCCATCGCGCTCGCATCGACCCGTTCACCGCGGCTCAGCGTCGCCAGCACCGCATCGGCCTCCTCCAAAAAAGGTGCATTCGCGGGGTTGGCCCGCAGTTGCTCGCGTATCACCTCGTTCAATGGCCGACCGATGCTGGCGATGAGGATCAACCCGCAAGCGTCCGGAAGACGCGCCATTGCGGCGAGGGCGACCAGTCCGCCCTCGCTATGGCCTATCGGGATCACGCAGCGCGCGCCGTCCGCTGCGGGCAGCCGTTGCTGGATGGCATTCGTCCACGCAAGCAAGTCGTCGCCGTAGCCTGCGATGGTCACATTGTTCGGGTCCGGAATCGCACGCTCCGAACCGAACAAACCGCGCTTGTCTATGCGCACCGAAGGATAGCCGCGCTCGGCCAGCGCTTCGGCAAGCAGTCTGTAGGGCGCTGCCGAAATGCCGAGCGGCGAATTGCCGTTGCGGTCGGTCGGCCCCGAACCGGGCACGATCAGAAACACCGGCATTTCTGTCGAAAGAGGCCAGTCGGCCGGGAGCGTCAAGGTTCCCATGAGCGGGCCAGTAGGGCCCGATGCAATCAGTTCCTCCTCAATCGGCATGATTTCTCCTGCATTGGCACTTCCTCCTGCTTGGGCGTCCGCGAGTGATGTGGCTGCGAGGGCGGCCAACACGATTAGAAATCGTGTGAAGCCGGCGGGGGCAGATCGAATGGCGCTGATGTTCCAGGACATTGTTGCTCAACCATGGCCGGGTGCACGTGCGACCATCTCGATTTCGATCTTGAGATCGGGAGAGAACAGGGCGCTGACGCCCAGCCCGGTCATGGCCGGCATGGCCTCGCCGAGAAAAGCGACCAGTGGAGGAAAGACCTCCGCCGCCTTATCTGGGCTCCAGTCAACGATGTAGGCGCGGAGGCTGACGATGTCGGCAGGCGTCGCTCCGATGCTGTCAAGGCAGGTTTGCAGGTTGCGGCAGACGATCTCGGTCTGCTCGCGCAGCGTCTCGGGTGCGCGATCGACGCCTTTCTGCGCGGCGATCTGACCTGAAAAGAAGGCAAGCCTTCCTGCGTCGACCAGAGTCCCATGCGAGTGATGGTTCTGCGTCGCGTCCCACAATTCCGGTGGGTTGAGGCGAACAAGCGGTCCAGTCATGTCTGTCTTTCCTTTATTGCAGGCGTGAAACCACCCGTTGCGAATATCGCCGCTGAGAGAGACAGATCCGTGACGGTCAGCGCGACCCCACCTGTTAGCAACCTCCGGGTCCTGACGGGGATCGTTCTCCAACCACCCGAAAGGCTCGGCGACGGTAACGCCGAAAATCTCGTCAACCGTCTCGGTCTGACGTGTGTCGGGATATGTCAACGAAGTCTCCTAATTGGCTGCTGCCGGGCCGATGGTCAGCATCAGGGCCGTGGCGCCGTTGCACAGTACCTTCAACTTCAGGCCCCGGCGGCTTATCGCGCAGCCGGAAGCGCGCCTGGGCGTCCGGGCCGATCGAACGGTCATTCAAAAGTCTCCTTGTTTGGAGTGACGGCCCCGGGGTTCTTTGGGGGCGCGCCAGATCAGGCCCAGTGCAGAGCGTTCAGCGGCCCGTCACGACCTGCATGGCGGCTTGCGACAACTCGATCACGGCGGCGTTGCGTGTGTCGAAGTCAGCCTCGGCGTCCGACAGAAAGATGGCGATGAAGAAGGGCTCACGGTCCAGCGGGGTCACCATCGCCACGATGTTGCGGTTGAAGCTGGCACTGCCCGACCGGTCGGCGACATGCCAGCCCTCAGGCGTGCTCGCACGGATCAAGGCGCCCGTCACGCCCCCCGCGCCCATCCAGTCGACAAGCTGCGCACGCGATTGCGGCGTCAGTGCGTCGCCGGTCAGCAAGGCTTCCATCGTGGAGACCATCGCGTTCGGCGTGGTGGTGTCGCGCGGGTCTCCCGGCGCGAAGGTGTTGACCTCTGGCTCGCGGCGGTCCAGCCGGCTTACGAGATCGCCGATCTTGCGCAGGAAAGCCGTCACGCTCTGCGGCCCACCGATGCGGTCGATCAGGATGTTGGTCGCCGTGTTATCGCTCATGTCGAGTGCTGCGAAACACAAATCGCCGACGCTCATCGTACTGCCGATCATGCTTTCGGTCACCGGTGCATAGTCGAGCAGATCCGCCTGTTCGATTGTGATCGGCTCATTGAGGCTGATCTTGCCCGCGTCGACGCGGTCCAGAACCGCGCCGCATAGCATGGTCTTGAACGTGCTGGCCATCAGGAAGCGCTCGTCGGCGCGATGGCTCATCGACCAATCCGAACCGCTGTCACGGATCACGATGCCGACGCGGGCGTCGAGCCTCTGTTCGATGCTTTCGATGGTTGCGATGAGGCGTGCTTCTGCGTCGCTGGCAGATGCTGGCGCAGCGGCGCAAAGGCCCGCAACCAGCCCGGCAGCTAAAAGCGGCATCGAAGCGGCGTATGGAAACATCCGGTCATCCTTTTCCTTAGATCGATGGCGCGATACCCTCCGGCTCTCGGGGGTGGGGTACTGTACGAATGACAGAGATGCGGAGGAAGCTGCCAATACACCCGTCACCTGTTATCCTGGCGCCGTGTACGTTCGAACTGGCCATTCTGAAGACAGGATAACGGCGGCGATTCGGATCGACGCAAGCTTAGCGAGCATGCATACACGCGCCACGTACATAGCGGCGGTGGCAGAGCGCAGCGGTCTCAGACTGATCTAAGATCAAGGGCAAGTCCTCGGGCTTTGTTGCCTTGATGACCGCTACTTCCTCGAAAAGGTCTTCATGTCACTGCTCATCGTGGACGCAGGTTCGCGTTGACGCGGCATCGGCCGACAACTCCTCGGAGCTGCCGCTTCCGAGCATTTGGAAATGCGGTCCTCGTCGTCGCGCGCCACGACCTGCACGCGGGCGGCTTTCATCACGTTCACAAAGGACGAGGGTGAGGAGTTGGCGAAGCTCTCCAGCGCCGGGGTGACCTCAGCCATAGCGGTCGTTGACGAGGATGCCGTAGGTGCCGCCGCAGCTTCTGGCGGGTTGGCGGCTGGTCTCACGGGCGATCCGTGCTCAATGAGCCCGGTCGGCCTGGAACCGGGGCATCTCGACGATCATCCTCGCACCGCCGCCGGGTGCTTCGGAAATCGTTAAGCTCCCTTCGTGCCGGTCGACGAGGTTGCTGACGATTGCAAGGCCAAGCCCTGAGCCTCCGGTGGTTCGCGCGCGGGACCGCTCGAGCCGAACGAACGGCTCGCGCACCATCTCACGCATCTCGGCTGGAATGCCGGGCCCACGGTCGTCGATGGTTACGATGACGCGTCCTGGCGACGAACTGATCCCGACCCGCGCCTCGTGACCGTAGGCGATTGCATTATCGATCAGGTTGGAAAAGACCCGCCGCAGCGCGAGGCGATTGCCGAGCACGTATAGCGGGCCCGAAGTGTGGCTGATCTCAAGTTGGAAAGTCTGGTCCGACCGTGCATCACGTTCTGCGGGGAGCAGCTCACGGATGTCGACCAGTTCGAGCACGGAATCCGTTGACGTTTCGGTACCCTGCGTGGCGAGTAGCGCATCGTCGAGCAAGCGAACCATGTCGTCGAGGTCCGATAGTGCCTGGTTCAGGCTTGGCGAAGGTTTTTCGTTATCCAATCGCAGGCGAACCTTGGTGGCAAACGTCCTGACGTCATGCTGGAGACCGCCGACCAGGGCCAGGCGCGACTTCAAGAGTCGCGACAGACGCTCCTGCTGGCGATTGAAGGCGGCAACCAGTGCGCGGATTTCAGGCGCCGATGAGCGCACTTCGGGAATAGGCTGCGGGTCATCCCGCAGATCGATCTTGTCGACCGCGCGCACCAGATCTTCCAAGGGCCGGATCTGACGGAGAAGGAATACAAGCATCAGCAAGGCAATGATCGTGCCCAACAACCCGGCCCCGAACCCAAGTGGCAATCCAAGATTGGTGACCGGAAACAATTCTCGGGATCGAAGAACGAGCAGCTTGCTATCCTTGAGAGTTGTTCGCAGCACGAGGCTCGCGTCTTCACTGCGCAGGATCCGTGGGAGGCCGCCGATCGGCCGCTCTTGATGCCAGATATCAAGCCACGCGTTCCGTGTCGGCATCGCAGTTCGATAGGTGTCTTGGAGGTCTCTGAGTTGCCCGTCTTCAAGCAGCTCAAGGCTGACCTCGGGCAAAGGAATGGTTTCGAGCGTGACCTCAAGAAGCGGCGTCGACAGCGCCGGAAGGATTTTCGCCCGCGCCTCGTCAGTCAGGTCGTCGAGGAGGTCTGCCATGGCCGCAACCTTGGCCGGCGAGGGGATCGTCGCCTGAGAATTGATCTCCGAACGCCTGAGGACATACGCCGTGGCGAGCACCGAAATGGCGAGGAACGCCACCACGACGGTCAGGCCAATGCGGACGGCAAGCGACGTTTTCATTGCGACACGATCTGAACCGTCGGCGTGAACAGATAGCCGTGATTTCGGATCGTGGCGATCACTCGCTCGTTGTCGCTTGCCACCTCGATCTTCTTGCGCAGCCGCGACACCAGGGTATCGATCGACCGGTCGAAAGGATCGGCGTTGCGGCCGTGCATCTTGTCGAGCAGTTGATCGCGCGAAAGAACGCGCTGCGGTGCTTGTACGAAACAGACAAGCAAATCGAATTCTGCGCCGGTCAGGCCAACATCACGACCTGACTGATCCGTAATTCGCCGCGCATTGATGTCGACGGTATAGTGATTGAACCGCAGCACCGCTTTGGGCGGGTTGAGTTCTGGAGGCGGCACGCCACGGCGCAACACCGACCGGATGCGGGCCAGCAGTTCCCGCTTCGAGAACGGCTTTGTCACATAGTCGTCCGCGCCGATTTCGAGCCCGACGATGCGGTCGACCTCGGAGCTTCTGGCCGTCAGCATGATCACGGGAATGCCGGATGCCGAGCGCAGGCGCCGGCAGATCGACAGGCCGTCCTCTCCGGGCAGCATGAGATCAAGCACGATGAGGTCGGGGCGGTCCAGCGCAATGGATGCGTCCATGTTCGCTGCGTCCGGCACGCCCTTCGCGCCAAAGCCCTCCTCGGCGAGAAAGCTGATGAGGAGCCCGCGGATATCGTCATCATCATCGACAACGAGGATCTTGGTCTGCTGTGCGCTCATGAACGCAAATGTGTTCGATCAAGGGCCGCACTGCAAGCACTCCGGCGCGCCAGACACAAATTGTCAAAAACCAAACACCAATCGTCACAAAACGCTCGAGGCGCGAAAAATCCCAGCCAAGTTCGGCCCTTAAACCCCTTTGTGTCACAACCGAACGGCCGCCGCTCAACGGCCACCGCTCCTGGCAACCAGCACCACATGAGAGGGTCAAATGAAGAGCATGATCACGACCGCAGCCCTCACTGGTGTCCCCGCCATTTCCAGGCTCACCAACGCCTTCGCCTGGTCGCGCAACGGCTGCGTCTCAGGTCCGCGCGGCACCAACACCTTCAACGCGCAGGGCAGTTGCTCTGGCAACAGTTGCTCCCGTTCGGCAACCGCGACGGGTGCTTACGGCTTCACGACGACGGGGCCTGCCGGAAACTCCATGCGGCGCAGCAGCAGTTTCTCCTGGTGATGATACGGGAGCGTGGCTGGCCTGCCGGGGCCAGCCCCTCCTCAGGACACGCATCAAGAGAGGAAAGACATCCATGTTCGATCCCAGCCAGATCCTGGATGCACGAACCGAGTTGGCGCCGCTGTTCTTTGCCACCGTCATCAGCCTGATGGTGCTCGAGGTCGTGGCGAGCCGCCTCGCCCACATCGAGACCCACGATGGCAAGGAAACAGCAGCGTCGTTCGTGATCGCGATCGGCAACAAGATCATCCGAACGTTCGAAGCCGGCATCGTCGCCGTGCCGTTCCTCCTGGCCTACAATTACCGGCTGTTTGAAATTGATCTCGCGTCGCCGCTTGCCTGGATCGCGCTCTTCCTGCTCGTTGAGTTCGTCTACTACTGGCACCATCGCGCCTCACACCGGGTGCGCTGGCTATGGGCGACGCATTCCGTCCATCATACGCCGACCCGGTTTAATCTCACCGCGGGAATCAGGCTCGGGTGGACCGGCGGAATTTCTGGACATTTCCTGTTTTATATCCCGATCGCGCTGATTGGCTTTCATCCGCTGGCCATCGCGGCAGTGCTGGGCGCCAACCTTGCCTATCAGTTCTTCATCCACTCCGAGTGGGTGCCGCGCCTTGGGCCACTTGAATGGGTCTTGAATACGCCGACACACCACCGTGTCCATCATGCGAGCAACGAAACCTGCCTTGACAAGAATTACGGCGGCACACTCATCATCTTCGACCGGTTGTTTGGCACGTTCGCGGCGCTGCCGGAACATGAGCCGCTGCGCTATGGGCTGGTTGGTCGCGAGCCATCTCATAACCCCGTCACGATCGTCTTTGGTGAATGGGCCGCAATAATCCGCGATCTGCGCCGTGCAAAATCTGGATTGCGCGGATCTCTGTCGATCGTGTTCGGGCCACCGCGCGCAAACAGCGACACGAAAGACGACATCGAAATAAACAGCAGAAGCCGACAGCAAGCATAAGTCTTCCAAAACAATCGCACGATCGAAAAGACCCTCTCCGACCATCAAATCAAGACACAAGTAAAGTTACATGAGTAAAACAACCGCCACGCTTGTTGTCGCCCTGACCTAAGTGATTGGGGCAACCGCTGCGTCTGCTGCTGCCCCTGCCGGGACCAACGATCGTGCGCGATGCGGAACAGCCCGTGACCAACACCTCAAGTTACTAACGAACCCAACTCTCGGAGTGAAAAACCATGATCTCAAAACTCAAGTTCGCTGTCTTGCTGGCGTCAGCATCCGTGCTGTCGCTCTCCATCGCCGCACCAGCCAACGCAGATCCGCAACGCGCCCAGGTGCAGGCCAATTTTGAAGCGGCCGACGTTAACCAGGACGGGCAGCTCGACATGGCCGAGTTCACAACTTTTATCAATCTCAACGCGCAGTATGGTCTCGGCCGAGCCGGGATGATCCGCAGCTTCGGTATGTACGAACGCGCTTTTAGCGAGGCAGACGCGAACGGAGACGGCGTGGTGACCAAAGAAGAAATTGCGGCGCGCGCCCAGAGGTAGTCAGCAGGAATGCGGCGGTGGCGAATGCATCGTCATTTGGTCTGAAACCCTTGATCAAAGAGAAATGAAGATGAAAGTATCGAAATTGTTGGCATCCGCGACAATCCTGACGTTGATGATGGGGATGGCCAGTCTGGCCCCGGCGAGCGCCGCTTCAGCATCTCCAACACAGCTCAAGCTGCTCTCTGGTGACCAGAAATCGCAGGTGCAGAAGGTGCACTGCCGCCGCTTCCCTCACACCCACCGCCGCTGCACTTCGTGGCAGGGCGGCGTCTGCATCCGGTGGGTCAGCTACACCCATCGCTGCGGCTGACAGAGAGTGTCGCTTGGCCCAAGCGGTACAGATCGAGACGCGTTCGGCGAATGGACGCGTCCGTTCTGTGCGCCAGCTTGCAACGTGAATGCCGGTGGTCTGATGTGTGTCAAAGCCCGGCCGAGGTTCGGCACGGCAAAGACCAATAGTCTTAGTGTTTGCTCATGAAGCACAAAGCGACGTCAAGATATGACAATAATCGATGACTTCCGTGTTTCCCTCGGCAGGGCCACGGATTGGCTGAAAACGCGCATGTCATCAGAAACAAGCGCATCCGCGGCAACCACTCAGATCGGCGAACCCGGTTCGCTGCCGCTCGCTGACAGCGGGAAAGCGGCACCCACACCGGTGGCCCGACGTGCCCGGCCGAGCCTTCTCAGTGTCGTTGCGATCACGATGGGCTTATTGCTCCTCGGCGGCGTGCTGGGGCTCTACTTCCAGGGCCCAGTCTTGCGCGCAATCTTCGATTGGACACTGCTTGAACCCGGCGCCGGTGCCAGCAAGCCGATTGCCTTGCCCCTCGAGCGGATACCGTCGAAGCAGCGAGTTGCAGCGCTGGCGGTCGGCGATGTGCTCGCGCTCGGCCGTTTGCGGCCGCGCGACGGAGTCGTGGCGGTGGGCCTTCCGGTCGGCTCCGGCGATGCCCGTATCGAGAAGCTGCTCGTCACTCAGGGCGATGTCGTGGCCAAGGGTGCGTTGCTGGCGGTGCTTGATACTCGCAGCCAGTACGAGGCCGCACTTGAGAACGCCGAGACGACCGTCGCGACACGGCGCGCCAGCCTCGACAAGATGCGCGCACAGATTGCCGTCGGCGAAGCAGAAACGCGCGCCCTGTTGGAAAGCGCGAAGGTCAGCCAGGTTGCGGCCGAAGCCGAACTGGCGCGTGCGCGGCAGCTCCGGGCGCGCGATGTGACCACCGAGGCGCGTCTTGAAGACGCTCAATCGAAGGCCGACTCAGCGAAGGCGGACGTCGCCCGCCTGACGGCTACGCTCTCGCGTTACACCACAAACGCAGACGGCAGGCAGGTTGACGTTGCGCTTGCCGAGGCCGAACTGGCCGCGGCTGAACGAGCCTTGGAACAGGCGCGAAAGGATCTCGACCGCGCTCGTGTCTACGCACCGCGCGCCGGCACCATCATCGAACTTGCCCTGCGCGAAGGCGAGCGACCGCCGGCGGACGGTCTCTTGAAGCTCGGCGACACCTCGTTGATGGAGGCCGACCTCGAAGTGTTCCAGGCCAACGTTTTGCGGGTCGCCTCTGGCCAATCGGTCTCGATCCGCTCCGACGTCCTGGGCGAAACCGAATTGACCGGACGTGTGGCGCGGATCGGGACGCTTGTCGGGCGCCAGAACGTCACAGACGACGACCCGGCCGCCAACACGGATGCACGCGTACTTGAAGTGATCGTGACGCTCGATGAAGCCTCGAACGCGCAGGCCGCCCGTCTCATCGGCCTCGAGGTTATCGCACGCATCCATGCTGCTGTTGGGCCCGCCACCGGCGCCGCCGGTGAGCAAGAAGACCACGCCAAGGAGGCCGCCCAATGACCGCGCTCCTGACACGGATCCTCGGGCGTCTGCCGGTCGGCTTCCTGCAGCTGACCCATAATCCGGCCCGGTTCGCCGCGGCGCTGGCAGGTGTCGCTTTCGCCAACGTGCTGGTGTTCGTCCAGCTCGGGCTGGCGGGTTCGATGTATGAATCGGTGGCGACCCCCTACCGCCTGTTCCAGCCCAACCTGCTGCTGATCTCACCCATGGATACCGAGACGCTGGCCGACACAGCGACGCTGCCGCGCCAGCGCATGTTTCACGCTTTGGTGCATCCCGATGTGTCGGCAGGCGTGCCGATCTTTCTCGGCAGCACCTCATGGCTGTCCGATGCGGCCAGCTCCTCAAAGGTTCAGTTCGTTGGACTCGATCCGCAGGCCACCGCGTTCGTGTCGCCGGACCTTGCCGCCCCTCTGGTCAGCCTTGCGCTGCAGGACACGGCACTCGTTGATCTCAGAACCCGCTTCGTGGACATGAGCAGCTTTGCAAAGGCTTCGCCCGTTTCGCCGCTTACCTTCGAGATCAGCAATCGCCAGCTTGGCGCAATTGGCACCATGTCGATCGGCGGCGGCTTTGGCGGCGATGGCGTCTTCATCGTGTCGGACCAGACGTTCTTTCACCTGTTTCCCAGGCGCAGTTCGGCCAATCCGAGCCACATCCTGCTCAAGCTGAAGCCGGGCGTCGATGCCGGCCGCGTCGCGACTGAACTGACTGAGCTACTCCCAACCGGGACGGTGCGCATCCGGCCAATCGAGCAGGCCATGGAAGCCGAGCAGCGCTACCAGATGACCGAACGCCCCACCGGGCTGATCTTCGCGTTCGGCGTCGGCATCGGCGTCATCGTCGGTATCGTCATCGCCTACCAGGTGCTGACCTCGGACGTGACCGACCACATCCGTGAGTACGCTACCTTCAAGGCGATGGGCTACCAAAACGCGTTCTTCGTCGGGCTCATCATGGAGGAGGCGATCATTCTGGCCGCGATCGGCTTCTGGCCCGGCCTGCTGCTGTCGGAGCTGTTCTATCAGACGCTCGCGCACCTCACGAACATCCCGATCTTCATGACCGCCGAGCGCGCGGTCGCGGTGTTTTTCGGCACCATCGCCGCGTGCGCAATTTCGGGCGTCATGGCTATGCGCAAACTGACAGCAGCCGATCCGGCCGATCTGTTCTGAGGAGCCTGCCATGGACGAACCCCCGATCGTTGTCAGCCATCTGGACCATTACTTCGGCGCCGGCGACACGCGCATCCAGGCGCTGTTCGACATCTCCCTCACTATCGCGCGCGGCTCTCTGACGGTGCTGATGGGCGCGTCCGGATCGGGCAAGACGACCCTTTTGACCCTGATGGCCTGTTTGCGCGACGTGCACTCGGGCAGTGTCCGCCTGCTCGGCACCGAGCTCAACGGCGCCGACGAAGCGACCCAGATCGCGCTGCGGCGACGGATCGGCGTGGTCTTCCAGGCGCACAACCTCCACGACAGTCTGACTGCGCGGCAGAACGTGCTGATGGGTCTGCAGGTGCACGGTCGCGGGCAACCAGCGCGCCAGTCTGCCGCCGTCGAGCACATGCTCGGCCTGGTCGGTCTCGCTGACCGCATCGAGTACCTGCCGGCCAACCTTTCGGGCGGTCAGAAGCAGCGCGTCGCGATTGCGAGGGCGCTGGTCTCCAATCCCGAGATCGTGTTCGCCGACGAACCGACCGCCGCTCTCGACAAGGTGTCCGGCATGGCTGTCGTCGAACTCCTGAAAAAGCTTGGCACCGAACGCGGCACCACAACCGTGATGGTCACGCACGATCCCCGAATCCTCGATCTCGCCGACCGTATCATAACCCTCGAAGACGGCGCCTTGGCCCGCGACACGGACGCGGCCAGTTCAAACCTAGATCAGGAAACGACCCGCGATGCGGCACGTCTCGTCGACGGCTGAAGTATCCAAGGTCATCTTAATCAACGCCAGTAAAATGGAGAACTGGAAATGACCGACTCAAATAGAATTAATAGAAGAGATGCCCTGAAAGCGGGGCTGCTGGGCGCAGCAGCAGCAGGGATTGCCAGCCAGGATGCGCATCCTGCTCGAGCTCAGTCGCCGAAAGCAAATGGTTCGCGGCCCAATATCCTTCTGTTGTTGGTCGATGAGCAGCGTTATCCGACGGTCTACGAGAGCGAACAGCTCCGTTCTTTCCGAGAGACCTACTTGCCCGCGCAAAATGGCCTTGCCGCGCGAGGGATCACATTCGAGCGTCACTATATTGCGTCAGTCGCTTGCGTGCCCAGCCGCACCTCGATTTACACTGGCCATTACCCCTCGCTCCACGGTGTCGCGAATACCGACGGAGCCGCTAAGGCCGCCAATGACCCTGACATGCACTGGCTCCTACCGGGCTCGGTACCAACGGTTGGGCACTACCTGCGCGCTGGCGGCTACCGCACCTATTGGAAAGGAAAATGGCACATCCACGAGGCGGACCTAAGGATCCCTGGAACAGAAACTGTAGTTACAAGCTATGACGAAAATGGTTTCACTGACCCGCAAAAGGAACAGACGTATCTTAAAGCCAACGTGCTCGGTCCCTACGGCTTCGACGGCTGGATTGGCCCGGAACCCCATGGCGCCGACCCGCTTCGGTCAGGATCGTCTGCGCCGGAGGGCCAACAAGGCCGTGACCCTGCCATTTCCCGGCAGGTAAGAGATCTGCTTGGCCAACTGAACGCGGATTCCGATGACACGCCCTGGTTCATGGCCGCGTCTTTTACAAATCCCCATGACATCGCGCTATGGGGGTTCTTCGCGAATCTCGCCGACCGTGCCAGGAGCTTCTACGACTTTAGCGTTCCAGACCACGTCCCAACCGAGCTTTTCGATCAGGCAGCGTTCAGAAAGACACGGCAGGAAAGCCTGCAAACAAAGCCATCATGCCAGGCAAGCTATCGAGATGCTTACAACGCGTTCATGCAGCCGAGCGCCGTCCGCGAAGACTACTTCAGGCTCTATTACAAACTCCACGAAGATGTTGACCGGCACATAGGCGAGGTCATCCAGACGTTGAGCGAAACCAGATTCGCTGACAACACTGTCATCGTCTTCACTTCAGATCATGGCGATTTGCTCGGCGCCCATGGGGGCCTGTTCCAGAAATGGTATATGGCCTACGAAGAAGCGCTGCGCGTTCCGCTGACGATAGTGATGCCTGGAAATGTGGCGCCGGCATCTGTCTCGGCTCCAACCAGTCATGTCGACCTCGCTCCGACCATGCTCGGCCTGGCTGGCGTCGATATGCTGAAGGCAAACGCCCAGATTGCGCCAGGTTTCACCGACGCCCTGCCTCTGGTCGGCAGGGACCTGTCGCCCTTGCTACGAGGCGAGACTGATGCAACGGCTCTCAAAGACCCCATCTATTTCATGACGGACGATGACCCCAGCCGCGGCCTGGACCAGAAAAACTTCATCGGCCTAACCTACGATTCAGTTGCGCAGCCCAATCACGTCGAAACCGTTATTGCTGAAATCGATGGTGAGGTATGGAAATACTCACGCTATTTCGATCATCCGCGATATTGGACGCACCCCGGCACACCTGGTGAAGACGGCGTGCGGGACACTGTCAACAAACCGTTACGCCGCGAAAGCACGGACGAAGGCCGCAGCCGGCGCATTTTCGTGCAGCACATCAAGGTGGAACCGGTCGATCCCGAGTTTGAAATGTACAATGTCTCCGCCGACCCGATGGAATTGGACAATCTGGCCGGGATAGCCCAATGGGCCGAGCGGGAAGCACAGCTCAGCGCTCTGCTGGCGGACGAACGCGAGAAGAAGCGACTCGCACCTCAGAGCGGACCGGTGCCCGGAACCGAGGAGCGATGACGGCATAGGGCACGTCATGTTCCGTAAAACTGCTGCCAGATGGCAAATATGCGCTTTAAGGTGCTATCGACAGTACTCGCAAACAGCGTTGGCACCGGCTGCGGTTTCACTGTCCTATCACCAACGCAAACCCTCGCCGAGACGCCCCAGTGGTACACATGCCCCGATACGTCGGCGTTCAAGGTCAGGCGGGACGCCCTGATGGCCGCGAGCTATCAGGGCGTCCGCACCGTCGAGTACGACAGCAAGCGCATCACCTACGCGAGCGACGGCGAGATGGCCGCCGCGCTTGCGGACCTCAACCGGCAGG
>DAIMZI010000006.1:112198-120217 GCA_036734025.1 Dichotomicrobium sp. | reverse complement strand
GCGTGGACGTGAAGCTGCTGCCCGGCGGCGAGATCTTCCCGGCGCTGGAGCGCGGTGTCATCGACGCGGCAGAGTTCGTCGGCCCCTTCCAGGACCGCCGTCTGGGGCTGCAGAAAGCGGCCAAATATTATTACACAACTGGATGGCACGAGCCGGCGAACACGACGGAGCTGCTGATAAATCTGGATGTGTGGGAGTCCATGCCATCCGACCTGCAGGCGATCATCAAGGCCGCCGCGATGGCCTGCGATATCGAGAGCCATGCCTGGTCCGAAGCCAATAATGCCGACGCGCTCGCCGATCTGGTCGCCAATGAGGGCGTGATCGCCAATGTCCTGCCCGATGACGTGGTCGCCAAGTTGCGCGAAGTCACCTTCGAGGTGCTGGAAGGGACCGCGGCCGCCGACCCCGCCACCAGGAAGATCCATGACGCCTTCATGGCCTTCCGCGAGAAACATCGCGGCTGGGCGGCGATCAGCGAAAAGCCTTACCATACGTTTCTAGGCTGATTGCGAGACGATCTGCCCCAGGCTCATGCAGGAGTGATCAGTAGCCATGCCACGCGCCGGACCCGGTTCGGGACCCTTGACTTCGGCGGTCGGTCTTGCCGACACGCTCGTTGCCCGGATCGGCCAGGCCGTGGCATGGCTTTGCCTTGGTCTGGTGCTGCTCGTTGCCTTCAACGTGCTGGCCCGCTACGTGCTCGCTTATGGCACGGTCGCCACGCAGGAGCTGGAATGGCATCTCGTGGCGGTCATCGCGTTGATCGGCATGTCCTACGGGCTCAACTGCGGCGACGTGGTTCGGGTTGATGTCGTCTATGGCCGATTGAGCGCACCCGTGCGCCGCGTCGTGGACATATTCGCGGCCCTGCTGGGTCTTGCCGTGGCGGTGCTCATGGTCGTCCTGTCGCTGCCTTATGTGGCGCAAAGCTACGCGCTGGGAGAGGGCTCGCCCGATCCCGGCGGCCTGCCATACCGCTATGCGCTGAAAGCCCTGATCCCGTTGGGTTTCGCCCTTCTGGGCGTGCAGGCCCTGATTCAGGCCGTGCGCCTCATCACCCCGGCGTGGCGCCCCCCCGAGCCTGCAAGCCGCGAAGCGAGCAACAATCATGGCCAATGAGTTCATCGCTTTGTGGATGATCGGCGGCTTCTTCGCCCTGATCATAATCGGTGTGCCGATCGCAATCAGCCTCGCGGTGTCGGGGTTCGTCTTCGGCTATCTCGGCTTTGGTGCGGCATTGTTCAATCTGGTTCCGGCGCGGGTTTACGGCGTGGTGACAAACTACACGCTGCTGTCGCTGCCCTTGTTCATCTTCATGGGCGTCATGCTGGAAAAATCGCGCATGGCCGAAGACCTGTTGAATGTTATCGGCCTGGCAATGGGGGGCCTGCGCGGGGGCATGGCGATCGCCATCGTGATCGTCGGCGTGCTTATGGGGGCGTCATCGGGCATCGTCGGCGCAACGGTCGTGACTGCGGGGCTTATCGCGCTCGGGCCGCTTATCCAGCGCGGCTATGACCACGGCGTGGCATGCGGGGTCATATGCGCATCGGGCACGCTGGGCCAGATAATCCCGCCGAGCCTGGTGCTGATCCTGCTCGCCGACATCATGGGCCTGTCGGTGGGCACGCTGTTTGCCGCTGCGTTTCTGCCCGGTCTGATGCTGGCGCTTATGTTCATGGCCTATCTGCTCATCCTCGGCCTGCTCAGCCCGGCTTCGGTGCCCGCAATCGCGCGTTCAGAACGCGACATGGTCAGCGGGCGCGATCTGGCATGGCGGCTCCTCGTCGTGGTCGTGCCGCCGCTCGGTCTTGTCTTCGTCGTGCTTGGCTCGATCATCGGCGGTGTGGCAGCGCCGACCGAGGCCGCGTCGATGGGCGCGCTCGGCTCGCTGCTGCTCGCCGTCTTGTCTCAGCGGCTGAACTACACGGTGCTGCGCGATGTCGTGCGCTCGACCCTGGGCACCTCGGCCATGGTGTTCTTCATCCTCATCTGCGCGCAGCCCTTTGCGCTGGCGTTTCGCGGCCTGGGCGGTGAGCGTCTCGTCGAAGATCTCTTCGCGTTCGTTCCCGGCGGCGTCGACGGGCAGATTCTGCTGCTGATGCTGATCCTGTTCGTGCTCGGATTTTTCCTCGAATGGATCGAGATTTCTTACATCGCCGTGCCGATGTTCCTTCCGGTCCTGGCGGCGGCCGATGTGAACATGGCCTGGATCGCCATCCTGATCGCGTTGAACCTGCAGACATCGTTTCTGACGCCGCCGTTCGGCTGGGCGTTGTTCTTCCTGCGCGGGGTGGCGCCGCCTCAGATCACGAGCTGGGACATCTACCGCGGCGTCGTGCCGTTCATCGCCATTCAGCTTCTGGGGCTGGCACTGCTGTTCACATTTCCCGTGCTGGCGACGTGGATGCCGGACGCGATCGGCTGGTGAACGGTGAATTCGAGCCCCGATCCGCGGGTTCAGATCGCTGCGACCGAACCATCGCTGCGCGGGTCGCTGGCGCCCTCCAGCAAGCCGTCGCCGTGCCGTACGATGGCCCCCGCATGGCCCATGGACTGTTCAAACTCCCCGAGGACCTCGACGTCGTGGCCGGCATCGATCAATGCCTTGATGAGGGCGGGATCGAACCGCGATTCCAGCTTGAGCGTGGTGGTCGCCGCCCCCCATGTCCGCCCGAGCAGCCAGCGCGGGGCAGTGATCGCCTCTTGCAGCGGCAGATGATGCATGATGTGGCGGGTGAACAGGGCCGCCTGGGTCTGCGGCTGGCCTTCGCCGCCCATCGTGCCATAGACCATGAGGCGGCCATCATTCAGCCGCGCCAGTGCCGGGTTGAGCGTGTGAAACGGTTTGCGCCCCGGCTCCAGCGCATTCACCGCCTCGGGCTGAAGCGACAGGCTGGAGCCTCGGTTCTGCCATAGCACGCCCGTTTTAGGCAGCACGATGCCCGAGCCGAACTCCCAGTAGATCGACTGGATGAAGCTGACGGCGCGCCCCTGGGCGTCGATCGCCCCCATCCAGACGGTATCGCCTGCATCTGAAGGCGCAGGCCAGGGCGCGGCGCGGTTCATGTCGATGGCGCGCGCCTGCTCATCGAGCCTGTGTGCGTGCAGGTGATCCTGCGCCGGCGCGCTCGCATAGCGCGGATCGGTGACATGGCGGTCGCGGACCCGAAAGGCGCGCTTGGTCGCCTCGATCAGCCGGTGGACGTGGTCAAAACCGTCCGCGCTGGACGCGCGCATCCTGTCATACAGCGCCAGAATGATGAGCGAGGCGAGACCCTGGGTCGGCGGCGGCATGTTGAATACCGTACCGGCGTCCAGCGGAACGCTGAGCGGCCTGACCTGAGCCGCCTGCACCGCTTCCAGATCACCAAGGCGGAGCGGACTGCCGGCGGCTTCGAGTTCGGCGGCGATGACGCGGGCCAGATCGCCGCGGTAAAAATCCTCCGGCCCATTTTCCGCGATCTGCGCCAGCGTGTCGGCCAAAGCGGGCTGCACATGCAGCCAGCCCGGCCGGGGCGGCGCGCCGTTCATCATGTAAGCGGCCTCAAAGCCGGGCAGGCCGCAAAGCTGATCCTGCTTGGCGGCAACCGTGTCGCAATAGCCTTCCGTCACCGGCACGCCCGCGCGCGCATTGGTGATGGCGTCATCCAGAAGGCGCACCAGCGGCATGCGCCCGCCCCAGGAGAGCGCAATCTGGAGCGCCGCGCTCCAGCCTGCAAGCGTTCCGGCGGCTGTGAGCGCGGCCAGTCCGCCACGCGGTGGAATGGCGTCGATGTGTCCGGCATCGGCGTAGAAATCGCGGGTGGCAAGCGAGGCCGCGCCGCCGCAGGCGTCAATGCCGACAGGCTCGCGCCCCGGTTCCGCGATCAGCCAGAACCCATCGCCGCCAATGGCGTTCATGTGCGGATAGACCACTGCGATGGTGGCTGCGGCCGCTATCATCGCCTCGATCGCGTTGCCGCCGTCTCGCAATACGCCCAGCCCGGCTTGCGCCGCCAGATGATGCGGCGCGCTGACCATGGCCCGGGCGCTTCTTGCGGTGAACAGCATCACGGTGCAGCCGGTGCGAGATGGCCGCGCTTGACCCACAGCAGGCAGCCGCCTTCGCTCTTCAGCCCGCGCGATGTCCCCTGCGGATTGCGGATCCATACGCCCTTGGCGTAGGCGCCGTGCTCATCCTCGAGCACGCCGGAGAGCACGAGGATTTCCTCGCCCCCCTCGACCGATTGCACAGGCAGCGCGCACCCCGGGGCGAGCCTCTCCAGCGTGACGCGCTCGGGTGTTTCGTCCGAGGCGAACAGTTCGATGATTTCGCGGTCCGGATCGGCATTGGTCCAGGCTGCGCTGTTGGTATCGACGACGACGGGCGGTTCGCCGTGCGGGCGCATCTGGCGCAGCTTGACGAAAATGGTGCAGCCTTCCACCGAGAACGGGGCATGGCTGCTACCGGGCGGGTTGCGGACGTAAAATCCGGCCGGGAATTCACCGCTTTCGTCGCAGAACGTGCCGCTGAGGACGAAGAATTCCTCGCCGCCGCCATGGGTGTGGCTGTCAAACCGGCTGTTGGCGGCATAACGCACGATGCTCGTGGCGCGGGCGACCTCGCCCCCGTCGCGCTCCAGCAGCCGGCGCTCGACACCGGTCTGGGGTGACTGGTGCCAGTCGAGTTCGCTGCTGTCCACGACGGCGCGCTGGCTCAGATCGGCATTGATCGGTCCGGGCTCGATATAGGTCATGGGCTCTCCTGATTCGCTCTCGATACGTCGCGAAGTCTATCAGGGCTTCGCTGCGAATGCCCGGAGCGTCGAGATTTTTCCAGCATTCTCCAGCCCGCGAACGGGCGATCAATCCTCGGGCTTGTGCTCGATCTGTGCGGGTCGCACGGGCTCCAGTCGTCCGCGCTCTTCGTGGCCCCTGTGGGCTTGAAGATCATCCTCGGCCGCCTTCTCGCCGGCTTCCAGGGTCGCCTCGTTGAGCAGGGTCAGAAGCGGTGTCAGCCCTTCGGTGTCGACCAGCTTGAACAGTTCGACATCACGCTTGGCCGCATCGCTCCAGCCGGCGATGTCGAGCGCGCGTTCGGCTTTGGACAGCAGCCCGTGATTGCGCATCGGTCTTGGCATGTCCTTTTGCGGCTCGCTCGGCTCCCCGGCCCGGCTCTTGCGCCGCTCGTCGCGGTAAAGCGACAGATCGCTCAGACTGTCGCGCTGTTCCTGTTCGCCGAACCGCTTCAATTCCTCCGGCGTGAGCGCCACGATCAGCTTCAGGTCATCGAGCACGCCGGCAAGCTGGTTCATGGCGAGCGCGCGCAACTCCTCTTCCTTGTCATCCTGACAACTGTAGAGGTTGGGAATGACGAAATAGGATGCTCCGCCATGGTGGATGAAATGACGCCTGACCCATTCCAGATCAGCACCGGGCGCGCGGGCGATGGCCGTCTTGATCGCCGCTGAAAGCTGGCGGACCACGGCCAGCGTCGGCAGATGCAGCCGCGCCTGGGTCGCAGACAGAGCGTCGCGGCGTGTCGGGCCGGTGGCCGGTGGGTTCAGGATCATCAGCGCCAGCAGACCCAGGTCCACGCCGAGCGCTGCGAGCAGCGCGATCAGGTCGCGGCCGCTGATCGTCGAGCCGCTCGCGGGCTCATCCGCGCTGTCCGGCGACGGGGATTGAAAGCCCGATCCGACATAGTTCAGGGCGCGGCCAAGACCATCGCCAATCGCCGACCAGAGGTTCTTGATGGCATTTGCCACGCCGGCGGGGCCTTCGGTGAAGGCGGCGTCGCTCAGGTTGAGCACCACCGGCACGTCGGCCTGATCCGCAGCCTGGCGCAGGCGCTGGGCAAGGGTAGGATCGTAACATGAAAATCCGGCGCGGCCCGGCTCGATGGACACGACATTGGCCAGCGCGCGCATTTCCGCGGCCGTCGAGGCGCCCAGTTCGTTGCTGCGTGCGGCTATGCTGCGCGCCAGCCCGCGGATTTCTGACGCCCGCGCCTCGAACACGCGCTGACGTTCCTCGAAGGTGCCGCCACCCAGATCGGAGGCGAGATCGCGCAACTCGTCCACCTCGCTGCGCACCGGCGCGATCCAGCTGCGCGAGATGCCGTCGCGAAGGGATGCCACGCCATCACGCACGCTCAGGCGCGCGGCATAAAGCGGTCCGCGACCAGCGCCCGACGGCTGTCCGCAGCTTCCGCCCGTGGTCTCCTCGCGCTGCATCTGGCTTTCCGACCAGCTCACGACGCCATCGAGCTGGGACTGCACGGCATCAAGCCGCGCAGCGACAGCGGCGCCGGCATCGCGCGCATCTTCCTGCAATGCGGCAAGGCTGGTGCGCGTGGCTTCTGCGCCGGCGATGAGGCTCCACCAGAAGCCGTAGCCGAAGCCAACCGACCACAGCAAAAGGAAGACATAAAGCGGAAAGGTGATCAGCCGCTCGCTGATGCGGCGCTGGGCGCCAAAGGTTTCGCGCAGGGCCAGCCACATCAGGAAGGTGAGGGTGATGACGACAACGGCGATGAGGATTTCGTTGGTGATCGACAGGCCGACGATCTCGCGGCTCTGGTCAACCGCGTCGGTGGCCTGAACACCGATGATGAAATCGCTCATGCCGATCCAGGTGGCATACCCCGAAATCACCAGCAGCATCAAGGAGGCCACGCCGATGAGCGCGTTGCGCCCGAAAAGGTAATCGACCACGCGGCCCCAGGCCGTCAATGTGCTCGCTCGTGTCTCGGCCATCACCCATCCCCCGTCAGAAAAGATGCTTCCTGCAGCCAGGCCGGATATCCGACTGGCATCATTGGAGTGGCATAATCACATGTCGCACTGTGTCTGAAAAGCGCCGCGGGCCAACACAGGCACGCAATCGCGCCCAGGCGCAGCCCGGAAAGCACACCGAAAGCTCGGTTCAGGCGGTCTCAGCGATAGCGATTGACGAAAGTGGCCATCATCATGCCGAGAATCGCCCCAATGACGATTTGCGTCAGCAGGATCACCAGTTCGGAAAAAGCGCCGGTGCGCGCGAAGATGTGGCTCAGCACCGCGACGAAAACGATCAGCCACGGCAGGACGCCCCAGAATACTGCAACCTCGACATCCTGACCCGGCTGGGGAGCGGATTTGGCGTCGTCCCTGCGCAGCCGGCGTGCGGACGGACGCCACACCCAGCCAAGCAGGAAGGCGAGCACCAGCGAAGCCAGTGGCAACGAGGCGCGAACCGCGCTTTCGCTCGCGGCGATGACCGTCTGTCCGGCAAGGTGCGGTATCACGAATTGCGACGTGAAGACCGCGAGGTTGAACAGCAAAAGCGCGAAGATCGTGAGAATGACGGCTACGGTTAGTCGCATCTGGCTTGCCCTCTCCTGAGACTGCTCGTCTACCCGCTGCAATCCCATTGAAGATGGCGCGAAAATGCCAGCGCCAATTCGCACTATCCCCAATTACCGGCACATCACGCGCGACACTGCGCTTGCCTCGGTCTTGCCGAGCGGCTAGCACTTGCCTGCCATTAAGGCACCCGACAACAACAAATGGCGATGTTAAGCGATGGCAACATACAATCTGCTGCTGCTGCCCGGCGATGGTATCGGTCCTGAGGTCATGGCCGAGCTGAGGAAGGTCGCTGACTGGTTCAGCGCCCGCGGCGACGTAAGCTTCAACATCGAGGAAGACCTAGTGGGGGGGTGCGCCTATGACGCCCACGGCGAGGCGATCTCCGATGCGGCGATGGCGCGCGCGCTCAGCGCCGATGCGGTCATCCTCGGTGCGGTCGGCGGGCCGAAATGGGACAATGTGGCCTATGAAAAGAGGCCCGAGGCCGGCCTTTTGCGCCTGCGCAAGGATATGGGACTGTTCGCCAATCTGCGCCCGGCGATCTGCTATCGCGCGCTCGCTGATGCCTCCAGCCTGAAGCGCGAGGTCGTCGAGGGGCTCGACATCATGATCGTGCGCGAGCTTACCGGCGGGGTCTATTTCGGCGAGCCGCGCGGCATTTTCGATCTGCCCGGAGGCGAGC
>DAIMZI010000006.1:0-112188 GCA_036734025.1 Dichotomicrobium sp. | reverse complement strand
GGGGTCTATTTCGGCGAGCCCAAGGAAATCGTGACGCTTGAAGACGGCCAGCGCCGCGCCGTGGACACCCAGCTTTACACAACCGGAGAAATCGAGCGGATCGCGCGAGTTGCGTTCGACCTGGCGCGCAAGCGGGGCAACAAAGTGACGTCTGCGGAAAAGCGCAATGTCATGAAGTCGGGGGTGCTCTGGCATCAGGTGGTCGGCGATCTGCACCGCGCAGAATTCAGTGATGTCGAATTAAATCATATACTTGCGGACAATTGTGCGATGCAGCTCGTGCGCTGGCCCAAGCAGTTCGATGTGATCGTGACGGACAACCTATTTGGTGATATACTATCTGATGAAGCGTCTATGCTGACCGGATCACTCGGCATGTTGCCGTCCGCGTCGCTGGGCGAAGCAGATGAAACGGGTCGCAGGCCCGCAATGTATGAGCCAGTGCACGGCAGCGCACCCGACATTGCCGGCAAGGGTGTCGCCAACCCGATCGCGACGATCGCCAGTTTTGCAATGATGCTGCGCTATTCATTTTCGCTGGGCGCGTTGGCGGACAGGCTCGAAGGCGCGATTGCCGCGGTGCTCGACCATGGGGTGCGCAGCGCGGACATCATGCAGCCCGGGATGACCCGCGTCAGCACTCAGGAGATGGGAACTGCGATTGTCGATGCACTGGAACGCGCGTCCGCCTGACTCGAAGGCCGCTTGGATTAGCCTCAATTTTTCGTAATAACTAGGTAATTGTCGTGGAAAAGCGCAGAAATGCCGGGGTAGTTTATCCTGGGCCGTAGTTTTTCCGCGCGGTGTCGTGCAGGGTTTGATGAATTGCCGTCGAGATGGGATGTCAAGCAGTGGCGATGCCCCTTGCGGGTTAGCCTTCTGCTCGGCCGGACGGCAATGAGCAGATGCGAAAGGGAGACCCGGCTGAGGGCTTAAAGTGGGGACATGACGGATCATTTCAGCATCATCGGCTTTCAGACCAGTTCTTCTGAAGAGCTTGCCAGCCTGATCGGCGGCTTGCCCGAGGACAGAGCCGAATCACTCGAATGCCGTCCCGGCTATTATTATCGGTGGCATACCGAAGCGGGTTCCGAACTCTGGATCCATATGCAGAAGGCTCGCCGCGACAGTGCCGGCGCGGAAAGCGCCGGGGCCGAGGACACGCTCAGCATCGTCGGCGTCACGCCATTCTTTGCCGGCGAAGGGCGCATACCGATCCGCGCCATCGCCATAAAGCGCCGCCCGCTTGACAACGCTTTTGAAGGCGCCATCTTCGCCGAGATCGAACCGGGCGAGGAAATGCATGAATGCACCACGGTCGCCCTGTTCGACGTGGTTGATTTCGCCTGCCTGGCCAACCGGGTCGCGCCGTTCAATTCCGATGCGCAGATTACCGCTTTTGCTCATGATATCGCCGCCTTCGACGATGAAGCCGCCTTCACCAGGGCGCAGAAGGATCAGGAAGTCCGCTTCTCGCCCAAGTCGTTCTTCGCCAGTGGACTGTTCACCCCGCTCGATGATCAGAGCGATCAGCCGGTGTTTCACGACCCCGACCAGCCGGGTTTCAACGCGCCGTCGCGCGCCTTCCTGAGCGGCGTCGTCCAGCGCTCCGAAATTCGCACCAATCCGGTGACGGGCCAGGATTTCTGCTGGGCTCTGGTCGAAACGCTCGGCGGCACGATCGACGTGGTCGCGCACCGCTCGCAGCTTGCCGGCTCTGATCAGCCGCTCAATCCGAAAATGATCGTTCAGGGCGAATTCTGGCTTTGCGGCCGGCTGCTCAGCGACGGATGAGCCGCGCGTCGGTGGCCTGCGAGCGCTCGAACTGGTGCGCTCAAAGCGCGATCGCCCCCGACAAGGCCGCAGCTGCCACGACCGCCCACGGCGGCATTTTCCAGACATGAAGGGCGAGAAAGCCGGCCGCTGCGATGAGTGCTGCGACCGGCTCGCGGACGCCCTGTAGCAGCACCGGATCATAGAATGCGGCCGCCAGCAGCCCGACGACCGCAGCATTCACGCCTGAAAGGACGCGCCGCGCCGCGGGGTTTGTTCGCAGTCGCGCCCAGATCGGCAGCACGCCCAGCACCAGAAGCGCACCGGGCAGGAAAATGGCCGCTGTGGCTACCAGCGCGCCGATGATCGGACTGGGAGCGCTGCTTGCGCCCGCCCCGAGATAGGTCGCGATCGTGAACAGCGGGCCGGGCACGGCCTGCGCGGCGCCATATCCGGCGAGGAAGAAATCGCGGTCGACCAGCCCCGGATCGACGATCTCGCCCTGCAGGAGCGGCAGGACGACGTGTCCGCCACCGAACACCAGCGCTCCAGCCTTGTAGAAGCGGTGGAACAGATCGACAAGTCCGTCCGCCCCACCCAGCACGGCAAACGGCAGCCCGAACAGCAGCACCGCGAAGACGATGAGCGAGAGCGTCGAGACGATTGGATTGACATGAACCTCGAGCGGCTCGTCCGCCCCCACGCCGTTGCCGGCCTGATCGCGGATGAGTGCAAGACCGATCAGGCCGCCGGCAATGATGACGCCCATCTGAGCGATCGCGGAAGGAAGCAGCAGCGCACCAAGCGTTGCGGCAATGGCGATGGCGCCGCGCTGTACACCGTACGCCAGGCTGCGCGCCATCCCCAGCAGCGCCACGGCCACCACGGCCGCTGCTGCGGCTTTCAGCCCGTCAAGCCAGCCGGCATCGCCCGGCCCGCCAAACCTGTCGAGCCCGATGGCAAAAGCAAACAGCAAGACGGCAGATGGCAGGGTGAAGGCTATCCATGCGCTGATCATTCCGGCATAGCCCGCGCGCATCAGGCCGACGACCATGCCAAACTGGCTTGACGCCGGTCCGGGCAGGAACTGGCACATCGCCACGATATCGGCAAAGGCCTGATCGCTCAGCCAGCGGCGGCGCGTGACGAAGGCTTCGCGGAAATAGCCGATATGGGCGACGGGACCGCCGAACGAGGTGCAGCCGAGAATAAAGAATGTGCCGAAGACTTCTGCGACCGCGCGCATCTGTGTCCGTATCGGCATGGCCGGATCCTCGCTGGTTGCGGCAGGCTTGCCACTCCCGCGCAAATGGCCTACATGGCGCAAATGGTCATGTCTTGCACAATTTTGTGCGGGGTGGATTTGCGGGCTCGAAGCGGGCAAGCGTGTGGAGAACAACAGTGAGCTACAATATCGCCGTGGTTGGCGCCACAGGAAATGTCGGCCGGGAAATGCTCGCCATTCTGGAGGAGCGCGGTTTTCCGGTCGGCGATGTCTTTGCGATTGCTTCGCGCCGGTCGCAGGGGCTGGAAGTGTCATTCGGCGACAAGCGCCTGCGCTGCCAGGATCTGGAGCAGTTCGATTTTTCCCGATGCGACTTCGCGCTGATGTCGGCAGGGGGCGAGGTGTCCAAACTCTGGTCGCCGCGCATCGCCGCCAAGGGCTGTGTGGTCATCGACAATTCCTCGGCATGGCGTTATGACCAGGATGTGCCGTTGATCGTGCCCGAGGTCAACGCCGAGGCGGTGGTCGGCTTTTCGCGCAAGAACATCGTGGCGAACCCCAACTGTTCCACCGCGCAACTGGTGGTCGCATTGAAGCCGCTGCACGATGCGGCGCGCATCAAGCGCGTGGTGGTGGCGACCTACCAGTCGGTGTCGGGCGCGGGCAAGGACGCCATGGACGAGTTGTGGAACCAGACCAAGGGCATTTTCGTCACCGACACGCCCGAGCCGAAGATCTTCACCAAGCAGATCGCCTTCAACTGCATTCCCCATATCGACCGTTTCATGGAGGATGGCGCGACGCGCGAGGAATGGAAAATGGTCGCCGAGACCAAGAAGATCCTCGATCCGAAGATCAAGCTGACCGCGACCTGTGTGCGTGTGCCTGTCTTCGTTGGCCACAGCGAAGCCGTGAACATCGAATTCGAGCGCCCGATCACGGCCGATGAAGCCCGCGAAATCCTGCGCGAGGCGCCCGGCTTGCTGGTCATCGACAAGCACGAGGACGGCGGTTATGTGACGCCTGTCGAATGTGTCGGCGATTTCGCCACCTTCGTGTCGCGCATCCGCGAGGACCAGACCGTCGATAATGGTCTCAGCATGTGGATCGTCTCCGACAATCTGCGCAAGGGCGCGGCGCTGAACACGGTACAGATCGCCGAGACGATGATCACTCGCGGCCTGGTGAAGTCACGCGCTGCCGTGTGAGGCAAGCGAGGCTGGGGGCGAACTCGAAGCTGGCAACATTTCGCGCCACGATCGGCGAGGCGGAGTTGCTGATCGAGCCGGGTGCTGATGAAGATTGCGACGTGATGGCGAGCAGGGCGCTTTGCGGTTGACCTTGACGCGCGGGCTGGTATATCTCGCGTTCACGTTGGAAATCCTGCCTGATGCGCGGTATTCGACGCGGGTTGCAATGCCCATGCTCGTCGGCCCGCGCCGGCATATAATGTTGAGACTTAAATTACATGGCCAATACGAAATCGGCAAAAAAGGCGGTTCGCCAGATCGAGCGGCGCACCATGGTAAGGAAAGCGCGGACCAGCCGCATTCGCACCTTCGTGCGCAGGGTTGAAGAAGCGATCGCCGGCGGTGATGCCGATCAGGCCCTCGCGGCGCTGCGCAGCGCGGAACCCGAAATCATGCGCGGGGCGCAAAAAGGCGTACTTCACAAGAATACGGCGTCACGCAAGATCTCGCGTCTGTCGGCGCGGGTGCGCAAGCTGTCCGCGCCGGCCTGAAGCGCCGGCCGGCCTGCGGGCAACGTCAAATTTCCTGACACACCGGATATGATCGCGGACGCAGCCCCGAGCTTGCGTCCCGATTCGTTTTTTCGATTCCATATTTAGCGTTGCTCTTCGCGCGTCGCACACGATCTGGGGTCGTTGACAGCCGATTTTGCCCTGGGCCAGTGCAAATCGAGCAGCCAGGCAAATCTTTCCGACTGCTGTTGCATGTGCGCCACAGCCAATTGTCGCTTACATGTCATGATCGCGCCGCTTCCTCGTTCTGATTCAAGCTCTTATCCCCAAATACAGCAAAAATTGCAATCAGTGGTTGCAAGGCGCTCAAAGCGTGTTGCGTAGCCCTGCGAGGCGAATTCGCATTTTTCCCGTTGACAGAAACTGCCTGGCTTTTGGCCCCGCCAACTTTAATAAAAGATAATTGAAACAATGCTTTGCGAGATTTTTTGGCGCACTGGCGATTCTCCCGCCAGGCATCTGACGACCGGCTCGGCGGTTCGGTTTTCGCCGGCTGCGGGTCGCCCGATGGTTGCAAGTGAAAATCTCGGTGTATATAGTTTTGGTTCCGAACGGGGAGTCATCCCCTCCTGAGTGTGTATCCTTCTTTTGTAATGCGTATCGCCACTTCAGGTTGCAGGGTCTTTTCTGCGGCTTAGGGGAGGTGTGTCTTTGCATCTCGAATTGATTGCGGAAAACAGGGCTTTGTCAAAGGACCTGAGGGAAATGTGGGTTTACGCGTCAAGGCGTTCACATTAGGTCCGGCAAAGCGTCTTCAGGTCTTCCGCAAAGGGCAAGTAACGCGGACAGGAGGACGTCATGAACTATGCGAACGACCAGCGGGCTAGGGTCGAAACTGCACGTGCCGTGGCAAAGGCGGCATGTGTCATAACACCATCGCGCCCTGGCGCTCACGCTGGTCAGACAGGCTGGCGTGGCACCCTGCGAAGCCAGGCAAGGCGCACCTGCACCCTCACGGCCATCACGCGGCCAGTGATCACCTCGCAGCCTGCCAATTGGCGGGACGCGATGGCCCATCTGCTTGAGGAAGAGCTGGCGAGCGAAATCTGCGCCCGCTTCTTTGGCGAGGCTGGCGAACGGGCCGTGCGCGAGCACACCACGAGCGATGGAGATATCTTCACGCTCGGCCAGATGCTTCAGGACCTGCACGACAAGATGGCTGCTCAGGCACGGCTGGACACCGCCGGAGACATGCCATTTGCGGGCGAAGCCGATGAAGCGGTGCCGCAGACGGCGGGTGCATCCTTACAGTCCCTCCAGACCGAACGGGCCGCTTAGGCGCGGCGCGAACACGGCAGCAGATCGTGGTTTTGCCGCTCCGTGGGCGCGGGGCGGCCAAGGGGATATTTTCCGTGGTCGTTGTCATGGCCACGGCGTGAACAGCGGGGAATTAGACGTGGAAATTCTAGAGGCGAAATCTAGCGCCGCGGCCGCGCATGTCCTGTCAAAGGACTCTGCGACCGAGCGCAAATGGCAGCGGATACAGGCACGGCTGCGTGCCGAACTGGGTGAGGATGTCTTTACCAGCTGGTTCGGCCGGGTGGAACTGGAGGCCCTGCACGACGGGTGCATGCATGTCTCGGTGCCGACCAAGTTCCTGCGCAAATGGCTCCAGTCGCACTATGCCGACCAGTTGCTCAATTGCTGCAGCGCGGAATTCGACAATGTCGAGCGGCTGGAGTTTCGTGTGCGCCAGCCCCACGACGGGGCGGCCGCCGGTCGCGCCAATCCGGTAGAACCCGGCCGCAGCCAGAGCGCCGACATCGCCGCGCTGTTGCCGCAAAAGCCGGTCTCCAGCGCGCCGAAGGATCCGAGCACAGGCTGCGAGGGCTTCGAAGGCTCGCCACTCGATCAGCGCTTTACCTTTTCGTCCTTCGTCGTGGGCGCATCCAACCGGCTGGCCCATGCCGCCGCGCTTCAGGTGGCCGAAGGGGTGGGCGAGCAGCCGTTGCGCTATAATCCGCTTTATCTCCATGCGAAAGTGGGCCTCGGCAAGACCCATCTGCTGCACGCCATCGCCTGGGAAGTGAAATTGCGCAACCCCCATGCCCGCGTGCTCTATCTCACGGCGGAACGCTTCATGTACAGTTTTGCCGAAGCTCTGCAATCGCGCGGCGCGCCGGCCTACAAGGATCGTCTTCGCGGGATCGATCTGCTGCTCATCGACGATATGGAATTCCTGCAGGGGCGCACCTTCCAGCAGGAATTCTGCCATACGCTGAATTCGCTCATCGACGGCGGCAAGCAGGTCGTCGTGGCCGCCGATTGCGTGCCGATGCAGCTTGAGGGGTTCGATGCGCGCATGCGCTCGCGCCTCGCCGGCGGGCTGGTGGCCGAACTGGGGGCAATGGATTTCGATCTGCGCCGCCAGATCCTCGAGCGCCGCGCCGCCGACAAGACGGCCGCGGATCCCGGCTTCAGCGTGCCGAACGCGGTGATCGACTTCCTCGCCACCGAACTGACCGAGGGCGGGCGCGAACTCGACGGCGCCATCACCCGCATCCATGCGGCCTACCGCCTGACATCCCAGCCGGTCAGCCTCGACACGACCGAATACATCATCGCCGATCTGGTGCGCGGCAAGGAGCCCAGGCGGGTCAAGATAGACGACATATTGCGCGTCGTGACCAAACATTTCGGCGTGCCGCGCAACGATCTTCTGTCCTCGCGGCGCAACCGGTCCATCGTTCGTCCACGGCAGATCGGCATGTATCTGGCCAAGTCGCTGACCTCGCGCTCGCTGCCCGAGATCGGCCGCAGGTTCGGCGGGCGCGACCACACCACGGTCATCCACGCCATCCGCAAGATAGAGGAACTCATCCAGGGAGATTCCTCGATGCGCGAGGATGTCGAGATCCTCAAGAGACTGCTGCGCGACTGACCGGGGGGCGCGCAAGCCGGGCTGACCCGTGCCGCGATCTGAACGATCGCCGTGCGGGTCAGCCGTTCCCGCTGACATGCGGCACGGGTGCCTTTTTTGTGCAGGCCGCCTTCGCCACGACGCCAGCCCGCAGGCTGGGCCAAGAAATCCCGCAGGCTGGGCCAAGAAATGATGTCGGCGCAATTCCTGCGGGTAACAGCAGTCAGCATCGGCAATTCGCTTGTCAAATACGGCCTGAAGCGCCAATCTTCCGACCCCGCGACGGTGATGGCGGGGCCGGCGCGCCTTGGTCATGAGCTTTAGCGAGCGCGGGCTTGAGCAGCCGCTCAGTCGATCTCAGGGGAACAATATGCGATTGGCCATAGAAAAGAATGCGCTGCTGAAGGCGCTCCAGCATGTCGCGGGCGTAGTCGAACGGCGGGCGACGATCCCGATCCTGTCCAATGTGCTGTTGATGGCCGAGCCGGGGCTGTTGCGCCTGAAGGCGACCGACCTCGACATCGAGGTCAGCGAGACCGTTGCCGCCAAGACCGACGCGCCCGGCGCGACCACGGTTTTGGCCCATATGCTCCACGATATCGTGCGCAAACTGCCCGAAGGCAGCCAGATCGAACTGGCGCTCGAAGCCGACGGCAGCCGCGTGAGCCTGCGCGCCGGTCCCTCGCGCTTCAGCCTTCAGGCCCTGCCGGGAACCGATTTTCCCGATATCGCCACCGACGAGATGACCCACCAGTTCGAGTTGCCCGCTCCGCTGCTGCGCCAGATGATCGAGCGGACCCGCTTTGCCATCTCAACCGAGGAAACGCGCTATTACCTGAACGGCATATATCTGCATACGCTGAGCGCCGATGACAGCCAGAGACTGGCGGCGGTGGCGACCGATGGCCACAGGCTAGCGAAGATGGAGCTTCCCATGCCTGCCGGCGCCAAGGGCATGCCGGGCATCATAGTGCCGCGCAAGACCGTGTCGGAAATCTTCAAGCTGCTCGGTGAGCGTGACGCGCCAGTGCGCATCGAACTGTCGGGCGCCAAGATCCGTTTCATCATCTCTGGCGCCCAGAGTGAGAACGACAGCGAAGCCGCGGGCTCGGTCGTGCTCACCTCCAAGCTGATCGACGGCACGTTCCCCGATTATGGCCGGGTCATCCCGGCGCAGAACGACAAGATCATGACGGTTGACTGCGGGGCCTTCGCCTCGGCCACCGACAGGGTCTCGACCCTGTCCAGCGAAAAGGGCAGGGCGGTAAAGCTCAACCTGTCGGCGAAAAATCTCGTTCTGTCGGTCAATAATCCCGACGCCGGCTCGGCGACGGAGGAACTCCACGTGGAGTATGCCGGCGAGCCACTAGAAATCGGGTTCAACGCACGCTATCTCCTGGATATATGTCAGCAAATCGAGAGCGACGCCGCGGTCTTCATGCTGTCCGATCCCAGCTCGCCGACGCTAGTCCGCGACGCCGCCGATCAGGCCGCACTGTATGTCCTGATGCCCATGCGCGTCTGAGCGCCGGACAATACCGGGCACAACGGCTTCGGGCGGCACCGCGCCTGCCGACATGCGGGCGCGAAAGATCCGGAAAAGGCCAGGGAGTGAGCGGTTTTGAGACTTTCTGAGCACCGTATCGCACCGGCTGATGCCACTGACTGCGATGAGATCTTTGACCGCGATGAGATCATTGATGGCGGTGAGATCATGCCGGTAACGTGTGGCGCATGGCTGAGCCGCCTGATGATGACCGATTTCCGCAACTACGCGCGCGCATCGATCTCGCTGCACCCCGGTCCGGTGGTGCTGACCGGCGCCAACGGTGCAGGCAAGACCAATCTGCTGGAAGCCGTCTCGCTGCTGTCACAAGGGCGGGGCCTGCGTGGGGTGCCTTTTGCTGATCTGACACGGCTCGGCGCAAGCGAACCTCAGGCAGGCTGGGCGGTATCGGCCGAGTTGCACACGCGCGACGGCGCGATGCGCATCGGCACGGGCCTGGTGGCCAGCGCGCGCAGCGGCGCGGACAAGGGCGCGCGCGCGGTACGTATCGACGGGCGGCCGGCCTCATCGGGGGCACTTGGCGCGCAATTGCGCATCGTCTGGCTGACACCGGCCATGCACGGCCTGTTCACAGGCGCAGCTGCCGACCGCCGGCGCTTTCTCGACCGGATGATCGAAACCCATGATCCGGCCTATCGCCGGCTTGCCGCCCGCTTCGAGCGCGCCATGCGCCAGCGCAACCGGATGCTGGAAGACGGCGGATCGCCCAGCCTGCTGAGCGGGCTGGAATTGCAGATGGCCGAGAGCGGCGTTGCTGTCGCCGCAGGCCGGCTGCAACTTCTCGAACAGCTTGCCGGCATGATCGAGCGCAAGTGCGGCGGGCAATCAGCCCCGGCCTTTCCGGCTCCGCAACTGGCGCTTGAAGGAACGCTGGAAGCCGCGCTGGCCGATCACCCTGCCGTTGATGTCGAGGATGCCTACGCGCGCGATCTGCACGCCCGGCGAGAGCGCGATCGGGCCGCCGGACGCACCTTGAGCGGCCCGCATCGCAGCGATCTTCTGGTCTTTCTGCGCGACAAGCAGATGCCCGCGCGCCATTGTTCGACGGGGGAGCAGAAGGCGCTGCTGGTGGGCCTCATTTTTGCCCATGCCGAGCTTGTGCGCCGGTCATGGGGCGCCCCGCCGCTTGTCCTGCTCGATGAAATCGCGGCACATCTGGACGAGGCGCGCCGCGCCGCCCTGTTCGCCGAGATAGAGGCGCTGTCGGCGCAGGCCTGGCTGACCGGAACCGACCGTTCAGCCTTCAGCGCCCTTGATGCGAAGGCACAGTTTTTTGTGGCCAGAGATGGCAGAATTGAACAGGAGCGCACGCAAGTGTGCTAAGTAGATGGCACAAACAGAACCACCCCGCCTGCCGGCTCACGGCGGCAGAGCGAAAGACGGGAAGACGGACAAATTGGCCAGCCCGAACGGCGCTGAACGCCGCTATGATTCGACCGACATCAAGATCCTGCGCGGGCTCGACGCCGTGCGCAAGCGCCCCGGCATGTATATCGGCGACACCGACGACGGTTCCGGTTTGCACCACATGGTCTATGAGGTCGTCGATAATGCCATCGACGAGGCGCTGGCGGGCTATTGCACCGAAGTCATCGTGACGCTGAACGCCGATGGCGCCGTCACGATCGAGGATAATGGCCGCGGCATCCCGGTGGATATCCATGCCGAAGAGGGTGTGTCAGCCGCTGAAGTCATCATGACCCACCTACACGCGGGCGGCAAGTTCGACCAGAATTCGTACAAGGTCTCGGGCGGTCTGCACGGTGTGGGGGTTTCCGTGGTCAATGCCTTGTCGTCGCGCCTCGACATGACGATCTGGCGCGATGGCAGCGAGCATGTCATCAGCTTCGCCTCAGGCGTGCCCATCGAGCCGCTGAAGATCGTCGGCCCGGCGCCGAACCGCACCGGCACGCGCATCACCTTCTGGGCGTCAGAAGATGTTTTTGGTTCATTCGAATACAGCTATAGCCAGATTGAGCACCGGTTGCGCGAACTCGCCTTTCTCAATTCCGGGGTGCGGATCGTGCTGCGCGATGAGCGCGGCGTGGAGCCTCGCGAAGAAATCATGCTCTATCAGGGCGGCGTCAAGGAATTCGTCGCCTATGTCGACCGCTCGCGCCATCCGCTTCTGCCGGAGCCTATCATGATCACCGGTGAGCGGCAGCTAAACGGCGCTCCGGTGACGTCCGCTACCGATCCGGACGAGCCGCGCATAACGGTCGAAGCCGGCCTGTGGTGGAACGATGGCTATCACGAAAACATGCTGTGCTTCACCAACAACATCCCGCAGCGCGACGGCGGCACGCATCTGGCGGGCTTTCGCGGCGCGCTCACCCGCACGGTCAACACCTATGCCCACACCTCCGGGATCGCCAAGAAGGAAAAGGTGACGATCACCGGCGACGATGCGCGCGAGGGGCTGACCTGCGTGCTGTCGGTCAAGGTGCCCGATCCGAAATTCTCCAGCCAGACCAAGGAGAAGCTGGTCTCGTCTGAAGTCCGCGCGGTGGTCGAGAATGTCTTCGGCGATGCGCTGGCGGCCTGGTTCGAGGAGCATCCCGGCGAGGCGCGCGCGATCATGCACAAGATCGCCGAAGCCGCCGTAGCGCGCGAGGCGGCGCGCAAGGCCCGCGAGTTGACGCGGCGCAAGAGCGCGCTGGATGTCGCGAACCTGCCCGGAAAGCTGGCCGACTGTCAGGAGCGCGACCCGGCCAAGGCCGAAATCTTCCTTGTCGAGGGCGATTCGGCTGGCGGCTCGGCCAAGCAGGCACGCAACCGCGCCTCGCAGGCCGTACTGCCCCTGCGCGGCAAGATCCTGAACGTCGAGCGCGCGCGCTTTGACAAGATGTTGTCCAGCCAGGAGATCGGCACGCTGATCACGGCGCTGGGCACCGGCATCGGCCGCGACGATTTCGACGTCGGCAAGCTGCGCTATCACAAGGTCATCATCATGACCGACGCTGACGTCGATGGCGCCCATATCCGCACGCTGCTACTGACCTTCTTCTATCGCCAGATGCCCGAGCTCATCGAGCATGGCCATCTGTATATCGCGCAGCCGCCGCTCTACAAGGTGAAGCGCGGCGGCTCCGAGCAATATCTGAAGGACGAGCGCGCTTTTGAGGATTATCTCGTCGCCGCCGGTATCGAGGACGCCGTGCTCGAAATGGCCTCCGGCGAGCGGATTGCCGGAAATGACCTGCGCCTCATCGCCGACAGGGCGCGCCAGGCGATCCAGGTGCTGGATGGGCTGCACAGCCGCTATGCGAGCTTCGTGGTGGAGCAGGCAGCGATCCTTGGCGCGCTCAACGCCGATGCGCTGGCGGGGGGCGAGGCGGGCGACATCGCATCCGAGATTGCCACGCGGCTCGATAGGCTTTCCGATGAAACCGAACGCGGCTGGGTCGGCGAAGTCACGCCGGAAGGTTTTTCCTTCATGCGCGAAGTGCGCGGTGTGCGCGAAGCCCATCTGATCGACAAGGCGCTGATTGCCTCTGCAGATGCGCGCAAGCTGTCGCAACTGTCCGACCATCTTGGCGAGCTTTATGCCGAACCATCGACGCTGCGCCGCCGGGATGTCTCGACTTCGATTTTCGGGCCACGCGACCTGCTTGAGGCAATCTATGCGGTGGGCCGCAAGGGCATCGCCATGCAGCGCTATAAAGGGCTTGGCGAAATGAACCCGGATCAGCTCTGGGACACCACGCTTGATCCGACCACGCGCACGCTCCTGCAGGTCAAGGTTCAGGAGCTGGATGAGGCCAACGAGACCTTCTCCGCGCTGATGGGAGATGTCGTGGAGAGCCGGCGCGAATTCATTCAGGACAATGCACTTCTTGTCGCCAATCTCGACGTTTGATGCCGGCTTGATGCCGAACCGTTCTGCATTCGCTTGAGGCGGGGTCAGTGATGACCGAGGATGAATTCAGGACTGTCATACAAGCAAGCTGGAAAGCCATGCCGCGGGCCTTTCGCGACGCCTCGCGCGATGTCGTGATCCAGGTCGTCGATCATGCCGATGCCGAGACGCTTGGCGAACTGGGCATGGCCGACCCCATGAACCTGCTCGGGCTTTATCGCGGCATCGGCATGCCGTTCAAGAGCGTCGATCATGGCGCGCAGGAGCCGGACATGGTATTTTTATACCGCGTGCCGATCATCTCATATGCCCATGAAACCGGTCAGAGTATTGATGCAGTCATCACCCATGTGTTTGTTCACGAGATCGGTCATCACATGGGCTTTTCCGACGACGACATGGCGCGTATCGAGTTAGAGCCGGACGAACTTGACGAGCAGAAGGGATGCGGACGCAGACCAGATCGGTCATGAACGCGCCCGCCTCGGCAGTCGTGGGGATGTAAACAGATAGCGGTTTACCTGATCCGGGTCCAGTCAACGCCCTGGCAGACCAGACCGCCAAGCACGCAGCCTTCAAGGCGCAGCGAGTTGGTGCTCTTCACAGTGATGACACCGTTGTAGGTCTGCCCGTCCTGGGTATTGTACAGCCGGCCCTTCCAGATGTTGGCCCCTGACTTGGTGGCGCCGCTCATGATAACGATCCCCCTTATCGGACGCGAGCGCAGGTCGGGATTGGGGTTCTTGACGTCGGTGCGCGAGGGGTCGGCCACCCGCACCACCTTGGCGCACAAGCCGCCGCCGCATTTGTAGATCTGCACGTGCGAACCATTTTCCGGATGACGCCAGACGCCAAATGCATCATCGGCAGTGGCGGCGCCCGCCTGCTGGGGTGGCATCATCAGGGCCACCAAACCGAAAATCATCGATGCTGCAACAATGAACAAAACGCGCATGAACCATTCCTCCCTGATAAACTTTATCTCGTTTGCGCCAGTGACATGGTCTTCTGCCAGCCACTGTATCCAGCAGTTTAGCTTTGGTTGACCTTAACGTAAAGGCAAGCAGCGTTGCCGCCAGCATACATGTGCGCTCAAGCGGCGCTTTTGGTATGCGCTCCAGCTTGGAGCCCACCCATGGGCGAGCTATAGTCGTTTGAAATCATCAGGCAAAAGCGTCGGAGTCAGCATGTCGATCTGGGGAAAAATAGCGGGTGCGGCCACCGGCCTTGCCCTTGGCGGTCCGCTCGGCGCGCTGCTCGGCGGGCTGGCCGGTCATCTGGCCATCGACCGTGACAACGAACAGGCCGAGGCCGAACATCAGAAGGAAGTCGCGTTTTCGGTCGGCGTCATTGCGCTTGGTGCGAAGATGGCCAAGGCCGACGGGGTCGTGACCCGCGATGAGGTCGCCGCTTTCAAGGAAGTGTTTCAGGTGCCCGAGAGCGAAATGCACAATGTCGCCCGCCTGTTCAATCTGGCCAAGCGCGATGTCGCCGGTTACGAGTCCTATGCCAAGCAGATTGCGCGGTTGTTTGCCGATGACCGCGAAGTGCTGAAGAACGTGCTCGACGGGTTGTTTCATATCGCCAAGGCCGACGACAGTCTGCATCCCGGGGAAGAAGAATATCTGGCCTCGGTTGCACGCTATTTCGGTTTTTCCGATGCCGAGTTCGCCTATTTCCGCGCCCGCCACATGCAAGACGTCGCCCGCTCGCCCTATGACGTGCTGGAAGTGTCGCCCGATATAACGGATGACGCTCTGAAAGCGCATTACCGTGCTCTGTTGCGCGAAAACCATCCCGACAAGCTGATGGCGCGGGGCATGCCGGCAGAATTCATCGCCATAGCCAACAAGAAGGTGGCGGCCATCAACGAGGCCTATGGCGAAATCGCCCGCGAGCGGGGCTTGTGAAACCGGGCGAGCCATCGGATCAAGCCTCTTATTTGGCGGCGCCCGATAGCCGGCTCGCCGGGCGGCTGGTGCCGTCGCGAAACAATGAGCCGCGCCCGTCCGGCCGCCAGCCTGATGCTTTGATCCTCCATTATACCGGCATGGCCAGCGCGGATGCAGCCATCGGCTGGCTTGCCGATCCGGCCTCGCGCGTCTCGGCTCATTACGTCATCGACGAGGACGGCACGATCACGCAGATGGTCGCCGAAGCCCGGCGGGCGTGGCATGCGGGCGTGTCGTGCTGGGCCGGCGAGCGCGACATGAACAGCGCCTCGATCGGCATTGAAATCCAAAATCGCGGTCATGAAGCCGGCCTGCCCGATTATCCGGCCGCACAGATGGAAGCCGTTGCCGCCTTGTGCCACGACATCGCCGTGCGCTGGGCGATCCCGCCCGAGCGGGTGCTGGCGCATTCCGACATCGCTCCGGGGCGCAAGATTGACCCTGGGGAACGATTTGACTGGGGCTGGCTGGCCAGCCGCGGAGTTGGCCTGTGGGTGGCGCCGGCGCCGCTTTCGTCTGCGCTGGGCCTGGCGCTCGGCGCCTCTGGCCGCGAAGTTGCCGCGCTCGGTAAAAAGCTCGGCGCCTTTGGTTATCAGCTCGACAAGCCCGACCAATTCAACCGCGAATTTGCCGATGTCGTGGCCGCCTTCCAGCGCCATTTCCGCCAGGCGCGTGTCGATGGCCATGCCGACGGCTCGACGATCGAAACGCTGGAGCGCCTGCTCAGGGCTTCAGGGCGTGGGCCAGCACCTTGCGCATGACGCTCGGCAGGGCCTGTTCGCCAAGGCGCGCGCGCGAGACCCAGCGCCATGCCGCCGCCTCGCAGTCGGGCGTAGGCGTGCCTCGTTCGATCTGGCCCAGATAGATGTCCAGCTCCAGGTGAAAATGGGTGAAGGTGTGGCTCACCTGTCCGCTTAGCGCACGCCACGCGCCGGGCACCGGGACATCCGCCAGCGCGCGCTTGCGGTCTACGCCGCGCGCGGTCCATTCGCTTGTCGGCGGCTCCATCATCGCCCCGAGCAACCCGGTTTCCGGGCGCCGGCGCAGCAGCACGTGATCATCGGCGCGCAGCGCCACGAACGCTGCGCCGCGTCTGGTGGGACGCTCCGGCTTTGGCGTGCGCATTGGCAATTGCGCAGCGATCCCTTTAGCCGCCGCGGCGCAATCATCCAGAAGCGGGCAGCGCGTGCACGAAGGCGACCGGCTGGCGCACAGGCCCGCCCCGAGATCCATCATCGCCTGGGCAAAATCACCCGGCCTGTGGTTCGGCGTCAGTGTTGCTGCCAGTTCGCGCAGACGCGCTTTTGCGCCGGGAAGGGGATCGCGCAGCGCGAACAACCGCGCCACCACCCGCTCGACATTGCCATCGACCACGGTCTCGGGCTGGCCAAAGGCGATCGCCGCGATCGCTGCCGCCGTATATGGACCGATCCCCGGCAGGGCCAGCAGTTCAGTCGCACTATCGGGAAAGCTGCCGCCATACTCGGCTGCGATGATCCTTGCCGTCTTGTGCAGGTTGCGCGCCCTTGCGTAATAGCCAAGCCCCGCCCACGCGGCGAGCACGTCATCGAGTGGCGCTTGCGCCAGCGCGCGCACATCGGGCCAGCGCCGCACGAACGCCAGGAAATAGGGCGTAGCGGCTTTGACGGTGGTCTGCTGGAGCATCATCTCCGACAGCCAGACGTGATAGGGATCGGCCCTCTCGCCGGGGCGCGCCCGCCACGCCAGATCGCGGTGCTCACGGTCATACCAGTCGAGCAGCTTGGCAGCGATATCAACTGCATCTGATCGAGCACATGGGCCTGCGTCGCGAATCATCTAAACTCCCTGTCGCAAGTCGCGTGAGGTTTTGACACGGGGGGGCCCATGGCGCAATCCTGCAGCGGCGCATCGCAGCCTGTCTTCACGCCGGCGCCGGTGCGCATGAATCGTAGCAGCGCACGTGCGCTTGGTACGTTCGTGCCGGCGCTCACTCGCCCGGTATTTGAAAAATTCGGCTTTCCGGCCGCCGCCCTGCTGACCGACTGGGCAGCCATTGCCGGCCCCGATATCGCCGCCTGCACCACGCCACTCAGGCTTTCATGGCGCAACCGGCGCGCAGGTCCAGGCGATGAAGGCGGGGCGAACCGCGCCGCCATGCTGATCCTTGGTGTAGACAGCGCCCGCGCGCTCGAATTGCAGCACAGGCTTGGGCTTTTGCGTGAGCGTATCAACGCCTATTTCGGCTATGACGCGGTGTGCGATATCCGCCTTCAGCAGATCGCGATCGAGCCGCGAAGCCAGACCCGCCCGAAAGCGCCGAGGCGCGCGCGTCCGCTGCCTCTGCTCGATACGATCCGCGACCCCGAGCTGCGCAGCGCGCTGTCGCGGCTGGGCGCAGCCATTAGCGCTTGAGTCCGGCAGTTCGGGTTCGCCCACACGAATTTGTGATGCGACCGGCCGCCTTGGGGCTGGATAATTTCTTTTCCTCAGGTCGATTTGTTGCCGTAACTGGCTGATAGTCTTAAATCAGTCAAAGATGCAAGCTGCGTCCGCCCCGCGGTTGGCGCGCAATGTGAAAATCAGCGTAACGCGAAAATCAGCGCAACGCGAAAATCAATGAGTTGGAGCAATTGAGTTGGCAAAGAAACCCTCTTCCCATGGCCGGATCGTGTTCCGGCCCGTCGTGGCGCTGGCCGGGCTGTCGCTGCTTGGCGTCATCACATTGAGCGCCCTGCATGAAGTCTCCGCGCCCAGCCTGATCGCGCGCGAAGCCGACCGCGCAGATGCATCTGCTGCCGATGCATCTGTTGAGGACGCCACGCAGAGCGCCATCGCGTCGGTTGTCGAAACACCGGAACCGGCCAGCGAGCCGGTCGCTGAAGCGAGCGTATCTGCGCCCGAACAACCGGCGCCCGAAGCCGATGAGCCCACGCGTACCGCCTCCGCCGATGCCGCGGTGCAAGCCGATACATCCGGGCCCATGCGCGAGCATGTGATGGGCGCAGCCGACGCACCCGTCACCATCATCGAATATTCCTCGCTGACCTGCCCGCACTGCGCGAGCTTCCATGCCGAGGCCTGGCCGCAGATCAAGGAGCAGTATGTCGAGACCGGCAAGGTCCGTTTCATCCTGCGCGAATTCCCGCTGGACAATCTCGCCGCCGCTGGCTTCATGCTGGCGCGTTGCGTTGATGCCGACAAATATTTTGCCTTCGTCGATCTGCTGTTCTCCAAACAGTCCGACTGGGCGCGTGCCAGCGATCCGGTGAGTGAATTGAAAACCCTGTCGCGACAGGCCGGCTTCACAGAGCAGCGCTTTGAAGCCTGTCTGACGGATCAGGCCATGCTCGATCACATCACCCGCGTGCGTGATGAAGGCAGTGAACGTTATGGCGTCCGCTCGACGCCGACCTTCATCATCAATGGCGAGGTGCTCTCGGGCAACCAGTCGTTCGATGTGTTTCAGGCGCGCATCGATCCGCTGCTTGAAGAAGCCGAGCGCAGCTAGTCTGGCCGAGTGCCAAGATGGGAGCGTCACATGGCGCGGTTCGAGCCGATTGCGGCCTTGAAGGCCGATGCAAGGCGCCTGAGTTGCGCCGCTGCCATGCTGCTGATTGCGGGTCTGGGCGCGTGCACGGGCGTCGGCACGCCTCCTGCTACACTGGCCGAGGCTGTCACTACGGGCACCGAGCCGTCGCTGGAGGCGTTGCGCGCCCCAGGGCCGCTTGGTGATCGCGCGCTCGGCCAGCCGTCCGCTCAGGTCACGGTCATCGAATATGCGTCCCTGACCTGCCCGTTCTGCCGCCAGTTTCACGAGACGGTATTTCCAAGGTTCAAACGCGAATTCATAGACACAGGCAAAGTCTATTACATATTCCGCGAGTTCCCGATCGGCCGCCAGGCAGCGGCCGCGGCGGTGGCGGCGCGCTGTGCGCCAGAAAGCAAGTTCTTCGCCCTCAACGACAGGCTTCTGGCCACCCAGGCCCGCTGGACCGCCCAGGAAGTCCGCCTCGACCCGATCTATAAAATTGTGCAGGAGTTCGGGATCTCGCGGGCCGAATTTGACACCTGCCAGGAGAATCAAACGATAGTCGAAGGGTTGCTTGTGGTGAAACAGAAAGGGCGTGACTTCGGTGTGTCTGGCACACCGACCCTGTTCATCAATCAGAGCCAGATCCGTGGGGTCGTGACCTTCGAGCAGATCAGCGGCATGATCAATGCCGAACTGGAGAAGGCCAAGCCATCGCCGAGTTGACCGGGCCCCACACATGCCATCCTGCCAAAGGGGACCTGCCTGTGCACATCACACGCTTGCGACTGCTGGGCTTCAAGTCGTTTGTCGAAGCCACGGACCTGTTGATCGAGCCCGGCCTGACCGGCGTGGTCGGTCCCAATGGCTGCGGCAAGTCGAATTTGCTTGAAGCCTTGCGCTGGGTGATGGGCGAAACCTCCTACAAGAGCATGCGCGGCTCGGCGATGGATGATGTCATCTTCGCAGGCACCGACAAGCGCCCGGCGCGCGACATGGCCGAGGTGACGATCTATCTCGACAATTCGCGGCGCACGGCGCCCTCCGCATTCAACGATACCGACTCGATCGAGATTTCGCGGCGCATCCAGCGAGAAGCGGGCTCAATCTACAAGGTCAATGGCCGCGAGGCGCGCGCGCGCGATGTACAACTGCTGTTTGCCGACGCCGCGACCGGCGCACGCAGCCAGGCGCTTGTGCAGCAGGGGCGGATCGGCGAGATCGTCAACGCCAAGCCCGAGCAGCGCCGGCGCATTCTGGAGGATGCCGCGGGCATCGCCGGCTTGCATGGTCGCCGGCATGAAGCCGAATTGCGCCTCAAGGCCGCCGAAGCCAACATGGAGCGCATGAGCGATGTCATGAGCCGGCTCTCCAGCCAGCTTCAGGGGCTCAAGCGCCAGGCCCGCCAGGCCCGGCGCTACAAGGAACTGTCGCAGGATCTGCGCCGCGCCGAGGCGCTGCAGCTCCATCTGGCTGTTGAGGCGGCCAGCGCGAAGGTGCGAGCCGAAGAAACCGATCTGCACGAGGCGATGCGTACGGTTGGACAGCTTACCCAGGCTGAGTCCGCCGCTCTGCGCGCCGAGGCGGATGGCAGCGATGCGCTTCAGCCTCTGCGCGAGGAAGAAGCGATCCGCGCCGCCGTGCTGCACCGGCTGGAAGCCGAACAGCAGACGCTTGAGCGCGAAGAGGCGCGCGCGCTGGCCCGACGCGATGAATTGAGCGCCCGGCTCGTACAGATCGACGCCGATATCGAGCGTGAGCAGGACCTGATCACCGAGGCGCAGGAACTGGGCGAAAGGCTGGAGCGCGAACATGCCGATCTGGAGAAGCGCGACGGCGATGCCGGCATGGAAGCCGCGGCGAACGAAGCTTTGGCGGCTGCCCGCTCTGCGCTGGAAGAGGCCGAGGCCGCGCTGTCGGCGCTGACCTCCGAAGCCGCGGATCTGCGCGCGCGCCGCCGCGAGAACGAGGCGCAACTGACAGCATTCGCCAGGCGATCTGACCAGCTTCGGACCCAGCAGGAGACCACGCGCCAGGCGCTGGCGGATCTGAACGCGGAGCTGGGCGGCGACAGCGAGACCGTGCGTCTGAGCGCGGCGGTCGAACGGCTTGCCGGCGAGATCGCCGATATCGAAGCGCAGACAGAGCGTGCCGAGGAAACTCTGGCAGCCTCGCGCGCGCAGGAAAAGACCGCCCGTGAGGCCGCATCCCAGACAAGCCTCAACGCCCGGCAGCTTGAAACCGAAGTCGCCACCCTGATCAAATTGCTCAGGCCCGCAGAAGCTGCGCGCTGGCGCCCGGTCGTCGACGACATCCGTGTTTCGGTCGGTTACGAGACGGCGCTTGGCGCTGCGCTGGGCGATGATCTTGACCTGCCGGCTGATACGAGCGCGCCGGCACATTGGGGGGCGGGTGTCGATAGCGGCGCTGATGCGCCTCTGCCGGCCGGGGCGCGCCCCTTCACCGAATTCGTGCGTGCGCCTGATGTCCTGACCCGGCGGCTGGCCCAGATCGGGCTGGTTGAGCGCGAAGACGGCGAGCGTCTGGCAAGATCGCTCAAGCCGGGGCAGCGGCTAGTGACGCTTGCGGGCGATCTGTGGCGCTGGGATGGGATGTTCGCCGCGGGTGATGCGCCGAGCGCCTCGGCCAAACGGTTGACGGAGCGCAACCGGCTTGATGAGTTGAGCGCGCGCTGTGAGAGGCTTTCGAGCGATGCGCGCGAGGCCCGCGAACTGGCCGAAGCGGCGCAGGCGCGTCTGGCGCAGGCTCAAGCCGAGGAGCGCCGTCTGCGCGATCTGTGGCGCGCCACGAATGGCGAGCTTGCGCGAACGCGAGATGCGCTGACGCATGCCGAGCGCGCGACACAGCAGCTTCGCCAGAAACGCGCGGTGCTGAGCGAGACGCAGGAGCGGCTGGCGCGCGAGATCACCGAACTTGAGGCCCAGGCGGACAAGGCGCGCCAGGACGCCGCGGGTCTGCCTGATACCGGCGAACTGGAGGCAAGGCTCGGCGAGGTGCAAACCGGCGTGGCGGCGCGGCGCGATGCCTACAGCGAGGCCAAATCGGTCGTTGACGGCATCATGCGGGAGCGGCGTCTGCGCACCGAGCGGCTCGAGGTCATCCGGGCCGAGAGTGAGCGCGCGCTGAAGCGGCTGGAGAGCGGCCGGGCCCAGATCGCAGCACTTGGCGAGCGCGGCGAAGAGACGCGCAGCGAACTTGCCGGGCTTGCTGACATTCCCGAGCAGGTGGCGGCACGGCGCGAAAGATTGCTCAGCGAACTGTCACAGGCGGAGGCGCGGCGGCGCGAGGCGGCAGACCAGCTTGCCAACGCGGAAAACGCCCTGAAGGACAATGCGCGCGCCCTGCGCGAGGCTCAGTCTCGTCTGTCCGACGCGCGCGAGCGCCGGGCGCGCATCGAGGCTCAGCTTGAGGCGGCCCGCCAGCGTCGCCAGGAGCTGGCCCGCTCGATCCGCGAGACGCTTGATTGCCAGCCTGATGAGTGTCTGCAGGTGGCTCAGCATCCACCCGGCGAGCCGCTGCCGGCGCTGGAGGAGATCGAAGCGCGCATCACGCAGTTGCGTGCCGAACGTGAGCGGCTGGGCGGGGTCAACCTGCGCGCCGAGGAAGAGGTCGAGCAGCTTGGCGCCGAGGTCGAAACCCTGGAGCGCGAGCGCGCGGATCTGGACCAGGCGATCGCCAAGCTGCGTCACGGGATCACCACCCTCAACCGCGAGGGGCGCAAGCGGCTGATGGATGCATTCGAGGTCGTCAACGGTCATTTCCAGCATCTGTTTGGCGTGCTGTTCGCCGGGGGCGAGGCGCGGCTGGAACTGATCGAGTCCGATGACCCGCTGGAGTCCGGGCTCGAGATCATCGCGCGTCCGCCGGGCAAGAAACCGCAGGTGCTCACACTGCTTTCGGGCGGTGAAAAAGCGCTGACGGCGCTGGCGCTGATCTTCGCGGTGTTCCTCACCAACCCGTCGCCGATCTGCGTGCTCGATGAGGTCGATGCGCCCCTGGATGATGCGAATGTCGATCGGTTCTGCGCCATGATGGACGATATGAGCCGATCCACGGAGACGCGGTTTCTCGTCATCACTCACCACCCGATGACCATGAGCCGCATGAACCGGCTGTTCGGTGTGACCATGGCTGAAAAGGGCGTGAGCCAGCTCGTTTCGGTGGACCTGCAGACAGCAGAACGCTTCATGGAAGCGGGCTGAGGGCAGGCGCGAGCACAATGTCGCATGGTCCAATCGCCTTCAAACCGTAGTTTTTTGAGCAATAACAAATAGTTATACGGTCACCCAGAGAGCTTGACACTGTTGCGACCGGTGGCTAAGTTGCGCGCGACTTAACTCGGAAGGCGGCGTCGCGTCGCAGCACCCGGACAAGTGAATAATGAACGAGACAGGGGCAGGGGATGACGGCGGCGACAGAGAACGCGGCCAGCCCGGATCGTTCGACAAGCGCTTGGGCGATCTGGGTGCGCGCATCCGCGCGGCCAAGGAACGCAAGGCTCGCAATCTGGAGCAGCGTCAGACCCGCAGCAGCGCGTTTGGCCAGGCTTTCAAGATCGGGGTCGAGATGGTGGCCGGCGTCGTCGTCGGTGGGGTAATAGGCTGGTATCTGGATCAACTGATGGGCACCGGCCCGGCTTTCCTGATCGTGTTCCTGCTGATGGGGGCTGCTGCTGGTGTGTACAATTCGGTGCGCTCAGCGCAGCGCATGCAGATCCCGTCCGACGCAGAAAAAGATGATTGATGTGGGATTTTGTGCCCCTGGTACCAGCGTCTTGCCTCAACACGGTGAGATACCGGTGCGGGGCATATCCGTTGGCGGGGCGGCGCAGCGAAAGCAAAAGCTTGCAGTTTGCGGGCAGCCAGTTCGGTTGATGAGGACATAGTGGAAGATAACCGCCAAAGCAGCGCAACCTTCGCCCAGTCAACGACGCCGCAGGACGCGCCCAATGGCCTTGCGCCGGACGGGCCTTCTGCAAGCGGTGATGTAACCCAGCCGCCGGCCGGAAGCGACGTGCAGCCGGGCTCGCCGGCCCTGGAATCGTCGGGCGAGAACACCGGGCTGCCTGGCGAAATCAGCGTGCCGGATCCCGATCAGCCGCCCGCTGCGACCGAAAGCGCGGCGCCGCAAGATGCGCCAGCAGAAGCCTCCGACAATAATGCCACCGACAGCGTTTCCTCGCTGTTCGACCCGATGTACCAGTTCGAGATCAAGCGGCTGGTCCCGCTCGATTTCTTCGGTCTCGACGCATCCTTCACCAATTCATCGCTGATGATGGTGATCGGGGTTAGTCTGGTCAGCTTTTTCTTGATCGCCAGCATGCGCGGCCGCGCGCTGGTGCCTGACCGGATGCAGTCACTCGCCGAAGTATCCTACGAGTTCGTCGCCAACATGGTGCGGGCCAATGCGGGAAGCGAAGGGATGAAATATTTCCCTTTTATCTTCACGCTGTTCTTCTACATCCTAGTGCTCAATATGCTCGGCATGTTTCCTTATGCCTTCACCGTCACCAGCCATATCATCGTCACGGTGGCGCTCGCGCTTCTGGTATTCATCACCGTGATCGTGGTCGGCGTCGTCAAGAACGGCTCAAAATTCCTCGGATTGTTCGTGCCCTCCGGCGTGCCGGTCTGGCTTTTGCCACTGCTCGTACCGATCGAGATCCTGTCGTTTCTGGTGCGCCCGTTCAGCCTTTCGGTTCGCCTGTTCGCCAACATGATGGCCGGCCACACGATGCTGAAAGTGTTCGCTGCGTTCGTGGTCTCGCTCGGCGTGCTTGGCGGGTGGGCGCCTCTGCTGTTCATGGTGGCATTCACGGGACTGGAAATTCTGGTGGCGTTCCTGCAGGCATTCGTCTTTGCCGTGCTGACTTGCATTTATCTGAACGATGCGCTTCATCCTCACCACTGAGCACCATGAGGCGCATGAATCAATCGGGCTAAACGGCCTATCGTGAAACACCTTATTTGCAGATTTCAAGGAGACTGATCATGGATCCCGCAGCAGCAAAACTCATCGGTGCAGGTATCGCCTGTATCGCTCTCGTCGGCGCCGGCCTTGGCATCGGCAACATCTTCGGCAACTATCTGGCCGGGGCGCTACGCAATCCTTCCGCCGCACCGGGCCAGTTCCCGAACCTGCTTCTCGGCTTTGCCCTGGCGGAAGCGACCGGTCTTTTCGGTCTTCTCGTGGCGCTGATCATCCTGTTCGTCTTCTGATCTGCCGTTGTGCAGAACGGATGCAAATGAAGGTTCCGGGCCTTTGGGTCCGAACCTGTTTGTACGGGAAATCAGGTCTTTCAGGCGTGAGGATTTATGCCGCAACTTGAATTCGGCGATTTCGCCCCGCAACTGATCTGGCTCGCAATCACCTTCGGCGCCATGTATTTCCTCATGGCGCGCGTCGCCCTGCCGCGAATTGCGACCGTGATCGAGGAGCGTCGTGACCGCATCGCCAATGATCTGGCGCTGGCTGATCAGTTGCGCCAGGAGACCGAACTCGCCATAGCCACATATGAACAGGCGCTCGCCGAGGCCCGCGCCAAGGCAAATCAGATCGCCCAGGAAACGCGCAATCGGCTGAACGCCGACCTCGATTACGAGCGCGCGGCGGTGGAAGCCAAGATCGCCGAGCGCGTAGCCGAGGCCGAAGCTCAGGTGAACGCCGCCAAGGCCGAGGCACTCAGCCATATCGGTGATATTGCCACCGAAACGACCGGCGTGCTGGTGAGCTCCCTGCTTGATGAAAAGGTCGAAGGCCAGCGCATTGCCAGGGCCGTCGATCAGGCTCTGGCCAGATAAGGCAGATCGACATGGATACGACATTCTGGGTTGCGGTCTCGTTCTTCCTGTTCGTCGGGTTGGTCTTTTATTTCGCGGTGCCGCGGCGCATCATTGCCGCGCTGGACAAGCGCGCGGCCGACATCAAGCAGGAGCTGGAAGAGGCCAGGCGGCTTCGTGAAGAAGCGCAGTCGATCCTCGCCGATTATCAGCGCAAGCAGCGTGACGCCGAAAAGGAAGGCGCCGAAATCGTCGCAATGGCCGAGCGCGAGGCCCGCGCCTATGCCGAGGAAACCCGCGCGGCCTTTGAAGACATGCTCAAACGGCGCATGCAGCAGGCTGACGAGAAGATAGCGCGCGCCGAGACCCAGGCCATTGCCGAGGTGAGAAACCGCGCGGTAGACGCATCCATTCGCGCCGCAGAACTTATCATTCCCGATCTGATGACGAAAAAGAAGGCTGCCGCGCTGCTCGACGAAAGCCTGCGCACCCTCGATACCAAAAGCGCGAACTAGGCCGAACCACGATCGCGCAGCCTCAGAAGCACGCATCGGGCCCACTGTGACTTTGCTGATTGCGCGCTGTCTGGTACCACGCTGGCACAGGTGCACGCGCATCCAGCAAGTCTGTTCATGTCTCCACGACGCGCCTTCCGACATCGCTTCTAAGTGTCACGAAAATCTCTTTTGAGCGCGCCTGTGCGCGTTCGCGCGCAAGGATCAGGACAAGAGCATCAGGGCGAGACGATCACGGCGAGAGGGTCAAGGCTTGCAGCTATTCATCGACGTGCTGACCGGGATCACGCTGCCGATCCTCGTTCTCGTGGCGCTTGGTTGGCTGGCGCAGCTCAGGCTCAGCTTTGATCTGGATACGCTCATGGGCCTGCAGGTCTATGTGATCCTGCCCGCCGCGCTCATCCACTTCCTGACTTCGGCCGAACTGCCGCTCGGCGCGGCCTGGCCGACCGCCTGGTTCACCCTGCTTCAGTTCGCCGCGCATTTCCTGCTGGGCTGGGGGCTTGCCATCCTGCTCCGGCTCGACCGCAGCCTTGCTGCGTTGCTTGGCCTTGCCGTTGCCTTTCCCAATTCGGGCAATTATGGCCTGCCGATGATCGCGCTCACCTTCGCGCCCGATTTCCTGCTGTTGCAGACGATCACCACCAGCATTCACATCATCATCATATCCACGGCAGGGGTCTGGCTGATGGCGCGCGGCGGGCCTCAGCCGCAAAGTTTCGTGCGCACCCTGTTCGGCACGCCGGTCCTGCCGGCGGTCGCCTTCGGGCTGCTCATCAAGGGGCTTGAGATCAACCTGCCCGCCGCGGTCGCTCTGCCTCTGGAGTTGATGGGGCAGGCCTTCACGCCCATGGCGCTGTTTCTGCTGGGCGCGCAACTGACCACGGTGGCCTCCGGCATGCAGCGCGGGCCGCTGGGGCTGGCGAGCGTGCTAAAATTGCTGGTCGCGCCGGCGCTTTCCTGGCTGCTCGCCTGGCTGCTGGGTTTTTCGCCGGACATGATCGCCTTCTTTGTGGTTGGCACGGCAACGCCTACGGGGATATTGCTGGTGATATTCGCCGCGCAATACCGTGTTCATGTCTCGCTCACCTCCGCGCTCGTCTTCTTCACCACGTTGGCAAGCGCGCTGAGCGTCACCGGCTGGATATTCGCGCTCAAGTTCGCCGGTTTCATGCCATGAGACGGCGCGTGGCCGCGATTGGGTGCAGGGCCGGCAACACACGACGGAGGCTTGATGATCGATCTTTACACATGGGCTACGCCGAACGGACGCAAGGTCTCCATCGCATTGGAAGAAATGGGACTGGCCTACACGGCGCACGCCATCGACATCATGGCGGACGAACAGTTCGCGCCGGAATTCCTCGCCATCAGCCCCAACAACAAGATCCCCGCGATACGCGATCACGATACCGGGCTGGCGCTCATGGAATCGGGCGCCATCCTGATGTATCTGGCGGAAAAGACCGGCCAGTTCTGGCCGCAGCAATTCGAGACCAGATGGCGGGTCACGGAATGGCTGATGTGGCAGATGGGCGGCGTCGGTCCATTCCTCGGCCAGCTTCATCACTTCGTCGCCTTCAACAAGGGTATCAGCGACTATGCCGAACAGCGTTATCTGCGCGAAGGCAGGCGGCTTTACGGGGTGCTCGATGCGCGGCTTGCACAGCATGAGTTCGTCGCGGGCGACTATTCCATTGCCGACATGGCAATCTGGCCGTGGATCGCGCGCTTTGAAATCCAGACCATCGAGATGAGTGAATTCCCGAACGTTCTGCGCTGGTACATGGCAGTGGCCGCGCGCCCGGCGGTAGAGCGTGGCTACCGGGTGCCCGATGCAGGCGCGCACGTGCCGATCCCCGCACCCCTGACCCAACACGAGGACCGAGCGCCATGACCAGAACGCAAACCACTGGGATGCGAACCGGGTCAACAGCCATCGAGGGCGTTCTCGCACCGGTGCTTACACCGTTCAACGCCGATGGCAGCATAGATACCGAACGCTTCGTCGAGCATGCCCATTGGGTTCTCGATGCTGGCTGCCACGCGCTTGTGCCGTTCGGCACGACCAGTGAAGCGACCTCGCTGGGCGTCGTCGAGCGCAAGCAACTGCTGGAGGCGCTCATCGACAGCGGTATCGATTCGGAGCGGCTGATCCCCGGGACCGGGCTTTGCGCCCTCAGCGACACGCTGAGCCTGACCCGGCATGCGGTCGATCATGGCTGCCATGGGGTCCTTCTGCTGCCGCCGTTCTATTACAAGAACGTCTGTGACGAGGGCATTTTTCGCCATGTCGCGGATCTGATCGCGCGCATGGGCAGCGCCAGCTTCAATTTGTACCTCTATCACATACCGCCGGTCGCCACCGTCGGCTATTCGGCGCAACTGGTTGCGCGTCTGGCAGCGGATTTTCCCGATATCGTCGTCGGCCTCAAGGACTCTTCGGGCGACATGGTCTATTCGACGCGGGTGATCGAGGCTCTGCCGGGCTTTGCCGTGTTTTCCGGCAGCGATGATCTGCTACTGGCCAACCGCAATGCAGGCGGGGCCGGGACGATCACGGCGCTGGCCAACATCAATGCGCCAGCCATCCGCGCCTTGTTCGATGCGCCAGATGGGAGCGATGCCGTGCAGCTTCAGGATGAGATATCAGCCGTGCGCGAGGTGATCCGCAAGGCAGCGACGATCCCGGCGCTCAAGGCCGTATTGGCGCATTATCGCGGGGTCGATTCTCTTGTGCATGTGCGGCCGCCCCTGGTGCCTCTGGATCAAGCCAGGCGCAGCGCGCTGATCGCGGCGCTGGAAGAACAGGGTTTCACTCCGGCTTTCTAGATGGTGGCGACGGATCGGCCTTTTCCCCAGCACTATGCTCGGCCACGCCAAGTGCATCTGCCAGACGGGCGCGCGCTGTACCCGGCCGCAACGGTTTTTGCTGACTTTCATGGGGCGCCCATCCGCTCAGATAGATGATCTCGAAGCTTGCTTCGATCCTGCCATCGCCTGCCGGGAAGCGCTCTGCATAAATCTCGTCGGCGCGCCGCCAAACGTCACGGCAAAGCGGCTTGCGCGATCGCTCGCAAAGGACATTGGCTGCGCCCATGCCGCGCAACTCGGCCATGAGAGCGAGGCTCGAACCATAGCTGACCTTGAGAATGTCGGCATCAGCAACCGACAGGGCAAAGCCGGCGCGTTGCAAGAGCGCGCCATAATCGCGCACATCGGCCATCGGCGACACACGCGGACTGGCGCCGTTCTCCATCTCGCTTTCGGCCATCATCAGGCAGGCGCGCAACTCATGCAAGGTCTGCCCGCCCATGGCGGCGGCCATAAACAGCCCGTCGGGCTTCAGTGCGCGGCGGATCTGCGCAAGGCAGCCGGGAATGTCGTTAAGCATGTGGAGCGACAGCGCCGACACAATGAGATCAAGCGAAGCCGGCGCGAAAGGCAGCGTCTCTTCATCGCAGGCAACATGCGGCGCCGGGCATTTTGCCAAAAGTGCGGGCGAAGCCTCCGCGCTTATCAGCGTGCCGATGGATGGGTGCGCGCGCAGCACACGGCCCAACACACCATGCTGTGCGCCCAGATCCACCGCCATGGCAAAGTCTCGCTTGATCGCATCGAGGCGAAGACCGATTTCATCTGCTGCGCGTTTGTGCAGGAAATCATGCTCGTGCAGCCGGTCGGCCGCTCGCTCGCGTCGCCGGCGCAGCAACGCGCGGTCGAACAGGTTTGGCGCTGAACTCGTCATACCGGCCACGGGATGATTCTCGCTCCTGCTCAGCGGCAATAGGTCAGCCGCTGCAAAGGTCTGCCATGGATATGGGGTTGCAAGGGAAGCGGATCAGCGGCGCAATGAAGGCCAGGAGACAATAATGTGCGCGGTTGTGAGGCAGGGCAGGCGGCTATGCGACGCCGTCGGCAAGACCAGCGCACCTGTCGCTGGAAAAGATGAAGGACTGCTCGCGCCGGCCCCATCGGTTGGTTTGGCTGAGCGCAGACCGAAGAGCCGAACAACGACGCGGCGGCCGCGCCAGGCATCGCAGCCCAGATGATCAGACCGAACGCGACGGCAGCGAGGATTTTTATTTACTTATACTGTTGAGCTTTTGCATCAAGGACAATGATATAATTTCAGGCTGTATCATCTTGATGAATTCCGCGCGCTTTCGCCGTTGTGAGCGGGGCATCAATCTCGCAATATCGAACGTCGCATGGTTTATGCTTACAGTCTATTTGCCGAAACCCGATTCTCGCATTGAGCCAGGATCATGGACACAAGCCACCAGCAAGCGCCTGATTTTACTGCAAGGCGAGCCCGCCTCATTCCCGCGCAAGTCGGCGCGGTGATTGCCTATGCGGCCGATCTGATCCTGCCGCCGGTCTGCTGTGCCTGCCGCGCGCCGGTGAGCGCGCATCATTGCCTGTGCCCGGTCTGCTGGCGACAGGTTCAGTTCATCACCCATCCCGTGTGCGACCGTCTGGGCATCCCGCTCGGCTTTGCCAGCGATGAACACAATGTCTCCGCCCAGGCGCTTGCCGAGCCGCCGCTTTATGATCGCGCGCGGGCGCCATGCGCCTATTCCGGGATTGCCCGTGAATTGATCCACGCCTTCAAATATGGCGATCGCCACGAGATGCTTGCGCTGTTCGTACGCTGGATGAGTACCGCGGGGCGTGATCTTCTGCATGATGCCGATTTGCTGGTGCCCGTGCCGCTTCATCCGATGCGCCTGTTGCGACGGCGCTTCAACCAGTCGGCAATGCTGGCACTGCGCCTTGGCGCCGAGCATGGCATCAAGCTAAGTCAGGATCTGCGCCGAGTGCGCCGCACGCGCCAGCAGGTCGGCCTCAGTTTCACCGAGCGGCGCGATAATGTGGCGGATGCGTTTCAGTTGTCGCGAACAGGCGCACGGAAAATCGCGGGGCGGCATGTCGTTCTTGTCGACGACATCATCACGACGGGAGCCACGGTCGATGCCTGCGCACAGGTGTTGCGGGCTGCCGGTGCGAAACAGGTCGATGTGCTGGCCATCGCGCGGGTGGTGGATGGCGAGTTGCTGGACGCCTGAACATGCCCTATTGCAGGGCGTAGCGCGCAGGCGGCTTGATTTTGTCGGCGCTGTCCACCAATCTCAGGCTAGGACCGAATTTGTAAGAATTCTAATTTCTGGAGAATCGCGGCCTGCCCGCGAAAAACAGGTGAGGCGCTATGTTCATTCAGACAGAAACCACTCCCAATCCGGCAACGCTCAAATTCCTGCCCGGGCGCAGTGTGTTGAGTGCTGGCACACGCGATTATCGCGACGCCGCCCAGGCCGAGGTCGAATCCCCGCTGGCTCAGCGACTGTTTGCCGTTGAGGGTGTCAGCGGGGTGTTTCTGGCGCCCGACTTCATTTCGGTGACCAAGGCCGAGGACAGTGAATGGCAGCATCTGCGCCCTGCGGTGCTCGGCGCGATCATGGAACATTATATGTCCGATGCGCCCGCACTGAACGAGGCCGGCGCCAGCGAGGGCGAGGCGGATGCGGGCGACAAATATTCCGAGGAAGACGCACAGACCGTCGCGACGATCAAGGAGTTGCTCGATACCCGCGTGCGCCCGGCCGTTGCGCAGGATGGCGGTGACATCGTCTTTCATGCCTATCGCGAGGGGATTGTCTATTTGCACATGCGCGGCGCTTGCGCGGGTTGCCCTTCGGCGACAGCCACCCTACAACAGGGCATCGAAAACCTGCTCCGCCACTTCGTCCCGGAAGTTCAGGGTGTGCGCCCTGTAGCCTGAGGCGAAGCCGGCCAGTCTCGGTTTGCGGGCCGCAGTGGTATGATGCGGCGGCCCTGGGCCGATGAGCACATGAACACAGGGGCATCATGACCGCACCGCTCAGCGACCACACGCTAGACAAACTGTTTCGCAACGCGCGCACCCATAACGCCTGGCATGACAAGCCGGTCACGCCGGAGACCCTTCATACGCTGATCGAGTTGACCGCGCTGGGACCAACGAGCGCCAACTGCTCTCCGGCGCGCTTCGTGTTCATCGCCTCGCCCGAAGCCAAGGCGCGCCTCGAACCGCTGATCAGCGAGGGCAACCGCAAAAAGACCATGTCTGCGCCCGTATGTGCCATCATCGCCTATGACGCGCGGTTTTACGAACATATGGAAAAACTGTTCCCGCACATGCCATCGGCGCGAAGCTGGTTCGATGCAAGCGAAGAGACCGCCTTTGAGCATGGCTTTCGCAATGGCACGCTTCAGGGCGGCTATTTCATCATGGCGGCGCGCGCGCTTGGTCTGGACACCGGGCCGATGTCCGGCTTCGACAAGGATGGCGTGGACAGGGAATTTCTGGCCGGCACCACCTACAAGAGCAATTTTCTCTGCAATCTGGGCCATGGCGATGCGTCCGCCCTGTTCCCGCGCCTGCCCCGGTTCAGCTTCGATGAGATCGCAAGGATCATTTAGGCGGCTGCCATACCTGATCATGACCAAAGCGTAACGACCGTGCTGGCGCTCGACACGACGATGGGCGCATGTTCGGTCGCGCTTGTACGCAGCGAGCATGAACAGCGGCTGTGGCGCGCTTTGCGGCTGATGGAGCGTGGGCATGCCGAGGCCTTGTTCCCGATGATCGCTGGCGTCATGGATGAGGCCCGCTTGGGCTTTGAGGCCATCGACAGGCTGGCCGTAACCACCGGGCCGGGAACATTCACCGGCATCAGGCTGGGCGTCGCTGCCGTGCGCGGCCTGGCGCTGGCGATGCAAAAGCCTGTTGTCGCGGCCACCGCGCTCGAGGTCATCGCCGCGCGCCTTGTGCGTGAAACCGCGGCGCAGGACCGCTCCGGGGGGCTGGTCGTTGCGGTCGATGCAAGGCGCGGGGAAATCTATACCCAGGTTTTCAGCGCCGATGGCGCTGCTGGCGGGCCGGTGATGCTCGCATCGCCCGAAGAGAGTGCGGCACGTCTTGGCGCGGATGCGCGCGGCATCGCCATCGCCGGCAGCGCGGCCGAGTCGCTGTCGCGCGCGCTTGCCGGGCTTGGGATTGAAAGCCGCCTCATCGCTGGCGAGCTGCTTCCCGATGCTGCCGATCTGGCCTTGCTCGCCCTGAACCGCGCGCCGGAAAGCCATCCGGTCACGCCGTTATACCTGCGCGCGCCAGACGCCAAGCCGCAAGCCGGCTTTGCCGTCAGCCATATCATGGCGGATGAGCCGTGAGCCGCGCGTCGCCTCCCGCGCAGCTGCAGCGCCGCATCGGCAGCGGTACCGATCCGACCGCCGCCAGCCTGAGGCGCGCGCATTCGGGGGATGCGCAAGGTCTGAGCGCATTGCACGATAGCCTGTTCGCCGCGCCGTGGAGCGTTTCGGAGATGCGCGAACTCATTGACGAACCAGCCAATTTTTGCCTGATGCTGGAAATGCCCTTCGGCCCAGCCGGCTTCATCATCTGCCGCAGCGCGGCCGATGAAGCCGAGGTCCTCAGCCTCGGCGTTGCGCGCGCCTGTCAGCGGCTCGGCCGGGGAAGCCTGTTGCTGGAGGCTGCCTGCGCGAAAGCCGCGTCGAGGGGCGCGAGCGCGATGTTTCTGGAAGTTGATGTGGATAATTCTGCCGCGCTCGGGCTTTACCAGAGGGCAGGGTTCTTTGTCGTTGGCCGGCGAAAGGGTTATTATCGCAAAAGCAGTTCCGAGCCGCACCAGGGCGCTGCCGGGCGCGCGCGGGATGCTCTGGTGATGAAACGAAATCTTGCCGAAGCGCCTGCGCCTGATGAAGCGCTGCGCTGAACGAGGCGGGCCTGTTGCGGCTGGCCCGAGCCGAGGATGCGATGACACGCAAGCAAGCAATCCGCAGCAAGATCGAGCAGATCTGCGCCGATCGCGGCATGCGCATGACCGAGCAGCGCCGGATCATCGCGCGCGTGCTCTCGAATGCGAGCGATCACCCAGATGCCGAGGAAGTCTATCGCCGCGCCAACAAGATCGATGATCGCATATCGCTCTCCACGGTCTACCGCACGGTGCGCCTTTTCGAAGAAAAGGGCATTCTCGAGCGCCATGAATTTGGCGATGGTCGGGCGCGGTACGAGCGGGCGGAAGACAAGCATCATGACCATCTGATAGATACCCATACGGGCAAGGTCATCGAATTTCACAATGCCGAAATCGAGAAGCTGCAAGAGCGGGTGGCGCGCGAACTGGGGTATCGTCTGGTGGGTCACAGGATGGAGCTTTACGGCGTGCCGATAGAAAGCGATATGCAGCCAGATGCAGCGGGTCGTGCTGTCGCCGACACGCACAATGACGAAGAAGTGGAGGCGTGAGAGCCATCCGGCGCAACCAGCGTCGCGCCGGCGGCGTCATGTCCACACTGATAGAAAGCCAAGATGGACAAACTTCGCGCAGCCTCGCTTCTCTTGCTCTTCTTCGCGCTCACGCTGATCACGATCCCGGTGCAGTGGACACTGCTGCGCACCGGTTCGTCATATGCCAGGATGCTGCCCCACCGCTATCACCGCTTCATGTGCTGGCTGTTCGGCGTGCGGCTGAAGGTCGATGGCGCCATCAGCGCTCGGCAGCCGACGCTGATCCTTTCCAATCATATCTCCTGGCTTGATATCATCGTCATCAGCGCGCTTGCGCCGCTCCATTTCGTCGCCAAGGGCGAGGTTCGCGACTGGCCGTTCTTCGGGCTTCTGGCAAAGCTTCAACGCACCATTTTCGTTGATCGTGAAAGACGCAGCGCAGTGCGCGCATCCGCCGATGAGATCGCCACACGCCTTGGTGCCGGCGAGCGCATCGTGCTGTTCGCCGAAGGCACCAGCAGCGACGGCAACCGCATCCTGCCTTTCAAGAGCGCGCTGATCGGCGCTGCCGCGCTCGCTGCGACCGGCTCGGGCGAGGGCAATCAGGCGATCGGCATCCAGACGCTGACGCTTGCCTACACCCGTGTGCACGGCCTGCCGATGTCGCGGCTCACGCGCGCCCATGTGGCCTGGTATGGGGACATGGAAATGGTGAGCCATGTCTGGGGCCTGCTGCGCCAGGGGCCGATCGACGCGCAGATACGCATCAGCGAGCCGCTGCGGTTGAGCGATGTGCGTGACCGCAAGCGGCTGGCTATCGTGTCGGAACAGCAGATCCGCAGGAATTTCGCAGAAATCATGACGGCGCGCCCAGCGGACTGAACAATCTGGTTGCGAAGCCGATCGCACGTTGCGATATGCTGGCTTGTCGACCGAACGAAGATGCAGGCATCAAGGAGCGCGCGGTGGCACCATCAGGCGCGGCAAAATTTTTCATCAAGACCTTCGGCTGCCAGATGAATGTCTATGATTCATCGCGCATGGCCGAGGCGCTGGGGCAGATCGGCTTTTGCGAGACCGGGTCCATCGAGGAGGCCGATCTTGTCATCCTCAACACCTGCCACATCCGCGAAAAGGCTGCCGAGAAGGTGTATTCCGAACTGGGTCGGGTGCGGGCGGTGAGCGAACGCCGCCGCGCGCAAGGATCGCGGACGATGATCGCGGTTGCCGGCTGTGTCGCCCAGGCCGAGGGTCACGAAGTGCTGCGCCGCGCGCCAGCGGTGGATCTGGTGGTCGGCGCGCAGAGCTATCACCGCCTACCCGAGCTTGTGGCGCGGGTGCGCGATCGCGGCGAGCGCATCGTCGATACCGAATTCCCGGCAGACGACAAGTTCGCCAGCCTGCCGAAAAGGGCGCCGACGCGCCGCCCGAGCGCTTTTCTCACCGTACAGGAGGGCTGCGACAAGTTCTGTACCTTTTGCGTTGTCCCCTACACGCGCGGCGCTGAGTTTTCGCGCCCTGTGGCCGATATCGTCGCAGAGGCCCGGCAGCTCTGCGGGCACGGCGTGCGCGAGATCACGCTGCTGGGTCAGAACGTCAATGCCTATCACGGCGATGGGCCGGGTGGGCGCACCTGGACGCTTGCCCGGCTGCTTGAGGCGCTGGCTGAAGTGCCGGGTCTGGCGCGGCTGCGCTATACGACCAGCCATCCGCTCGACATGAGCGATGATCTGATCGCCGCGCACCGCGACATTCCGGCGCTCATGCCATATCTGCATCTGCCGTTTCAGGCCGGATCGGACCGCATCTTGCGATCTATGAACCGGCGGCACACGGCGGACGACTATCGCCGGATCATCGACCTGCTGCGTGCGGCGCGACCCGATATGGCGCTTTCCACCGACATCATCGTCGGCTTTCCCGGTGAAACCGACAGCGATTTTGCCCGCACCATGGAACTGACCCGCGATATCGGTTTTGCCCAGGCCTATTCGTTCAAATACAGCCCGCGTCCCGGCACGCCGGCGGCCACCATGGACGAGCCGGTGCCGGACGACGTCAAGGCGCAGCGGCTGGGCGAATTACAGGCGCTCTTGAACGCGCAGCAGGCCGCGTTCAATCAGGCGTCGGTGGGCAAGACCCTGCCCGTGCTGATGGAGGCGCCGGGACGCAAGGCCGGCCAGATCATCGGCCGCTCGCCTTATTTGCAGGCAGTGCATGTCGAAGGCCCGGCTTCAGCCATCGGCCAGATCCTGCAGGTCCGCCTGGTGGAGGCCGGCGCGCACAGTTTGCGCGGTGTCATCGAACCGACAGAAAACGGGACTACTATATTCAATCAGGGGCTTCAGGCAGGTGCCCAATAGGTGTGCCGGCAGCCACGCATTGCTGGATTTGCACATCCGTATTTTGTGATGTGCTCAGCACATCTTGTGGATGGTTGCTTTAAGGGGCACTATGTGGGGATATTTGGGATCCGGCATCTCGCCATGAGCGGCGGGCTCGGCTATGCAGGCATGATCGGGCATGAATGGGCGCCGGCACCAGGCTGCGGCCCGGCGTGAGCAGAAAAGACAGGAAATCAGCGCCCTTGCGACATCAGCAACGAGTTCAACTCCAGTTCGATGACAACCGTCTGCTGGTGCCACTTCTTGGCGAATATGATGCTCATCTGATCATGCTTGGCGACCGGCTGGGCATAGCGGCGCTCGCCCACGGCAATGTCGTGACGCTGGAAGGTCCAGCAGATGCCTGCCAACTGGCGAGTGATGTTCTAAAAGGGCTTTACGCGCGGCTGAAGGCTGGCGAGCAGATCGGCGCGGGCGATGTTGACGGCGCCTTGCGCCATGCACGTGCTGATCTGGGCTACAAGGCGCGGCCGAAGGTGCGTCCGCCGGCGCGCAGCGAACTCAAGGTGGTGCCGGGCGAGATCAGGACGCGCAAGCGCTCCATCAGTGCCCGCACGCCCATGCAGTCTTCGTATATCCGCGCCCTGCAGGAGAATGATCTGGTCTTTGCCACCGGCCCGGCGGGCACCGGCAAGACCTATCTGGCCGTGGCGCATGCCGCGGCGGCGCTGGAGCGTGGCGAGACCGAGCGGATCATTCTGTCGCGCCCGGCGGTGGAGGCCGGCGAGCGGCTGGGGTTCCTGCCCGGCGACATGCGCGAAAAGGTCGATCCGTATCTGCGCCCGCTTTATGATGCGCTTTATGATGTGCTGCCACCGGAGCGTGTTGAGCGCGGGCTTGAGACCAACGTCATCGAGATAGCGCCGCTTGCCTTCATGCGCGGCCGCACGCTAAGTCATGCGATGGTCATACTGGACGAGGCGCAGAATACCACGTCGATGCAGATGAAAATGTTTTTGACTCGTCTCGGCGAGGGCAGCAAGATGATGGTGACAGGTGACCCGTCGCAGATAGACCTGCCTTCCGGCCAGACGTCGGGCCTTTCTGAAGCCATAGCCGTTCTGGAAGGTGTCGAGGGCATAGCCCATATACCCTTCAGCGGTGCAGACGTCGTGCGCAGTGAACTCGTGGCTCGCATCGTGGAAGCCTACGAAAAACTTCGATAGAGAAGATGAGCGATTCAGAACCCGGGCAAAGTCCCACCGTTACGGCTCAGCCGGCCCTTGCGCCTGCGCCAGCCGTAACATGCAATATCATTCACCACAGCCAAAAATGGAATGACTGGGCCTCTGCTCAGGGCACAGCTGGTTTTGCCGACCTTTTGCAGGACGGCATCATCGCTGCGATCGCGCAGGCCGGCAAGCCCGGCGGCGAGGTGAGCCTCGTGCTTGCCGATGACGAACAGGTGCGCGCGCTTAACCGGCAGTTCCGCGGGATCGATGCGCCAACCAACGTGCTCTCGTTTCCCGAGCCGGAGGATGGCACGGACATCGGTGAAGACGGGGCGGCGTTCCTCGGCGATATCGTCCTCGCCTTCGAGACGATCGCGCGCGAGGCCGGCGATGCGGGCAAGCCCCTGGCGGAGCATGCCTGCCATCTGGCGGTGCATGGCACGCTGCATCTTCTGGGACATGATCACCACACCGATGATGACGCGGTCATCATGGAAGCGTTGGAGGTTGCCACCCTCGCACGGCTTGGCATCGCTGATCCCTATTCCACTTTTCAGGACAAGGCTTGAGGTTGCTGGCTGATGGCTGCCATGACAGACTATGTTAAACATGCCGGGGTTACGCCGGACAAAGCGGCCATCCACGGCCAGACTGCTGGGAGCAGTTTCATGAGCCAATTTGCCCAGAGGCTGGGGCTTGAACCCGAGGGCACTTTGCGTGATCGGCTGGAGCGCGCCTTGAAAGGCGAAACCAGCGAAGCGGATTCGTTTGATCCGCAAGAACGCACATGGCTGCAGAACACGCTGCGGTTCGGCGGGCTGCGGGTCGAAGACGTCATGGTGCCGCGGGCCGATGTCGTCGCCATTGACGAAACCGCACCGCTGTCCGATCTGCTGCTGCTGTTCCAGGAGGCGGGCCATTCGCGTATACCGGTCTATGCAGGCACGCTGGATGCGCCGCGCGGCATGGTCCACATCAAGGATCTGCTCAGCTGGATTGCCTCGTGCGCTTTGCTCAGCCCGCCAGACGCAGTTCATCCCGCCACCCGGCCGGGCGGCGTAACGAACGAGCCCGAGGCTGGAGATCACCGGCCAGACGATGCACCATCCGATGAGCCTGGCCCATCGCGTGTCATCGACCTCGGCCGGGTCGATCTGTCGTTGCCGATCGCATCGGCAGGTATCATCCGCGATGTCGTCTTCGTTCCACCGTCGATGCCGGTCGTCAACCTGCTGCTGCGCATGCAGAGCGCGGCGGTGCACCTCGCTCTGGTGGTCGATGAATATGGCGGCACGGACGGGCTTGTAACCATCGAAAATCTCATTGAGGAGATTGTCGGCGATATCGAGGACGAGCATGACATCAATGGTGGCCCAGACATGCGTGAGACACCGGCCGGACTGATCGCGGCGGCGCGCACGCCCATCGATGAATTGTCCGAACGTCTGGGCGGTGTGCCGATGGCGCTGCCGGACCATGAAGACGAGATCGACACGCTGGGCGGGCTTATTTTCACGCTGCTGGGGCGGGTGCCGCTGCGCGGGGAACTGGTATTGCATCCAAGCGGTGTCGAATTCGAGGTGCTTGAAGCAGACCCGCGGCGGATCAAGAAGGTCAAGATCCACCTCGACAAGCTGAACCCGGGTTTACCTGCAAGCGAACAGCAAACCGGTGACTGAGCCTGCCTAGGCGCGGCGGCGCGGCGGCGCGTTCGCTCGTCATGGTGCGCCGGGCCGCACATGTGCGCTCAAGGGCCCGAGCAATCGCCTGACGCGGGCTTGGGCTTTATGATATAAGTCTTGGTGGCAAAGCCGAAAAATGAAACAGCCGGAGTATCTCAATGTCATTTTCTGAGCGTCTGCGCGCCGAACTCGCCGACAAGCACCTTCTCAAGCATCCGTTCTACCGCGCCTGGGAAGCAGGTCAGCTCAATCGCGACATCCTGCGCTATTATGCCGAGCAATATGGCGGACGCGCCGGACATGTGAACGTGTTTCCTCTTGGAGTGGGTGCGGTCTATGCGCAGTGTGACCCTGCCAATGTGAAAGCCCGCAAGCTGCTCATGGAAAACCTCGTTGAGGAAGAAGGTTTCATGAACGAGGGTGACGACGACCACCCTGAATTGTGGACCCGCTTCGCCGAAGGCATGGGCGCCAGCCGCGCGGATATGGAAACGATCGAGTTGGCGCCGGCGAGCGCGCAGTTGGCCGACACGTTCATGCGCCATTGCCGCTCCAGCTATGCCGAAGGGCTGGCTGCGCTTTATGCCTATGAATATCAGAACTCCGAGATCTGCCAGACAAAGATCAAGGGACTGGTCGATCATTACAGCGTCGATCCGGAAGATGATCGCACGCTCGGCTTCTTCTCAGTGCATCAGGGCGCAGATATCGAACACACGCAGGCCTGTGAGGAACTGCTCGATGAACTGAGCCCGGAAGACCAGGAAAAGGCGCGCCGCGCTGCACTTGAGCATGCGGGCGCTCTGTGGAATTTCCTCACGCACATGCAGGACAAATTCCAGATCAAGGCGGCGGCCTGAAGCCTGCTTGTCTCTTCGCGATCATGCGGCGGGCCGGCATCTTGATCCCTGGCAAGGCCCGCCGCGAACAAGGCGCAAGCGCGAGCCCGGTCCGCATCACGGCGTGACTGGACGCGCGGCCTTGACGCGCACACCGGGGGCGGGACGCTCCAGCAGCACGTCGCGGCGAAAACGGTAAAGCTTGGCGGGGCGTCCGCCCGTCGCCATGTCGAGCGCGCCGGTCGGCTCCACAAGGCCGGCGCTCTCAGCGAGGCGGCGAAAATTCTGCTTGTGCAGCCGGCTTCCCAGGATCGCCTCGACCGTCGTCTGAAACATGTGCAGCGTGAAGTTCTCGGGCATCAGCTCGAAGATCACCGGACGATACTTGATCTTGCCGCGCAGCCGCGACATCGCGGTCGCCAATATGCGGCGGTGATCATAGGCCATCGGCTGGCCGAGGCGCGGCGGGTCTTTCCATCTGCGCGCAGTCTCGCGGCCATCGGCCAGCGCTTCTGCTGCAAGCCCTGCCTCATAAAGCAGTTCATACCGCTCCAGCGCCTTCTCCTCATCATGCCCGCGCTCATCGCCGAAACACATGCGCAGGCGCTCGTCGCGCTCCAGCGCGCGCGGCGGCGCGTTTGGCTCGGGTGCGCGCCTCGCCCAGTCCTGCAGCCGTGGCAATATCTGGTTGGTCAGCAGGGCAGGCCGCTCATCGCGCCAGTCCTCCCATGGGAAGAAGTCATACCATTGCCGCCAAACCGCGCTGCCGGAGTTCTGGCGCGATGTCGCCCGCGTCAGAGCCAGATAGCCGATCGAGACCATGTGCGGCTCGTCATCGCCCGGCCGGGCGTGACGCCCCCTGTCGCCAAAAGTATAAAGCTGTTCGACATAGCCGAGCGCGACACCGGTCTGCTCCTTGACCCATGATCTGAGGCCGATTTCCAGCGTCCGGTGATCGAGCGGGGAAAACGAACCCGAGGGCAGGGCATACAGCGCGCTATCATCGGCGCCAGGTGCCTGAATGACGAGGATCTGCGGCTGATCGTCGTGGACGGCAACGATGGCGGCGCTGAGGCCGATCTCGACCGGTTGATGAGGAGAACTCGTCACCGCCGACAAGTCAGCGCTGGATGCTCTGGCCAAAGCCCATGTCGCGCCTGTCCGCGCGAATGGTGATGAAGAAGCCGGAGATGACGTCGATCAGCGCAGCAACAGTAATCACGAAGAAGACAGACGTTGCCGCCTTCTCGATCAGCAGGAACTGCATGGCGCAGATGATGAGCACGATAGTCGACAGGGCATGATCGGCGAGCGAACTGCCGCGCCGGCGCGCTGCCTTCAGGAGCTCAACGAAAAGCATTGCCAGCGTCAGCAGGATCAGCCCGTCGCCGACGCTCAAGTTCCAGCGTGCGCCCGACATCATCGGCAGGGAGATCAGTTGCGACTGAAGCAGCGCCTGCGCTCCGCCAAGCCCGGGGCCTGCAAACGCAAAGACCGCGACATAATAGATTATGACGACGGCCCCGATCCACGGCACTGCTGCCAGCATGATTATCTCCGTTCCTCACCAGCATGCGGCCAGCGTGCTGAACGCGCTTCAGTATTCTTCCTTCACCTCGATGACCTTGCGCCCGCGATACATGCCGGTCTTGGGATCAATGTGGTGCGGGCGGCGCAACTCGCCGCTGTCCTTGTCCTCGACATAGCTCGGCTGTTTCAGCGCATCCGCCGAACGCCGATTGCCGCGCTTCATGCGCGAGACCTTTCTTTTCGGAACGGCCATTTCAGTCCCCTTGTCATGCGCATCTATCGGCTGCCGCTGGTTGGCAAACCATGCAGCCAGAGCCACTTGCGCGCGTATCTGTTGACGATAACTTGCCCCCATATAGCGGCAAATTCACACCATGACCAGTGTTATGGCGTGTCATCGCGTCTGACGCACGAGAAGTCAATGTCTGCGCGATCGGTTCCCTGTTCGATCGTGCGGGCAAGGGCGCGCGTGCGCGGGCCGGCACGTCCAGCCCGGCGCACATGCGGGTTGGGCAGAGAGGCCACGAGCAGGGCGGATTCGCGCGCGCTCAGTGCCTGTGCGCTCTTGGCGAAGTGGAAACGGGCGGCGGCTTCAGCCCCGAAGACGCCGTCCCCCCATTCTGAAACATTGAGATAAATCTCGAGGATGCGACGACGCGGCAGCAGCAGGGTCATGGCATAAGCCAGCGGGACTTCGAGCGCCTTTCGCACATAGCTGCGCTCGGGCCAGAGAAACAGGTTCTTGGCAAGCTGCATGGCGATGGTGCTGGTATCCTTGACCACACCGTCCTCTGCGGTCTCGACCGCGCTTGCGACGCGGGACCAGTCGACACCCCAGTGCGCGCACAACCGGGGGTCCTCGTTCTGGATGGTCATCTCGATCAGCGCGGGCGCGATACGCTCAAGGCGCACCCATTCGTGACGTAATTCGACACCCGCAGCGGCCTGGCGAACCATCAGCATCGAACCCGGCGGATCGATGAAGCGCATCAGCACGATGACGCCCACCCCAAGCCCGACAATAATCCCGAGCGCCAGCACGAGGACACGGCGCAAGCGCAACTGCCAGGATCGTCTGCCGCCATGTGTGCCCATTTGATCCCGATCCAGCGTGATGTCGCCTTGCCCGTCGCGGCGAAATCTGCAACACAAAAAGAAGGTTCGCTTGAACCGGCGCGCACGAGCCCATGCCGGTATTGCCAAGGTAGCATCAATCCATGTTTATCCAGCGCCTTGAGGCAAATGCAAGACGTGTCGAAGAACGGCTTGAGGTGCTGCTCTCGACAAGAAGCAACGGCGCCTTTCCGCCGCCCGATCGCCTTGCCGAAGCCATGCGTTATGGCACGCTGGGCGGTGGCAAGCGGCTGCGCCCGCATCTGCTGATCGAGACCGCAGGCCTGTTCGGGGCGCTTCCCGAGGCCGCCATCGATGCAGCCGTCGCGCTTGAATGCGTTCACTGCTACTCGCTCATCCATGATGATTTGCCGGCCATGGATGATGATGATATGCGCCGCGGTCGGCCCACGGTCCACCGCCGCTTCGATGAGGCAACCGCGATCCTCGCCGGGGATGCCCTGCTCACCCTGGCCTTCGAGATCATGGCCGGGGAGGGTACACATCCCGATGCGGGCGTGCGCATGCGTCTGGTGTCGGGGCTGGCGCGGGCTTCGGGCTGGGCCGGCATGGCCGGCGGCCAGATGCTCGATCTTGAGGCTGCACACCAGAGCCTGTCGCGCAACGAGATCGCCCGGCTTCAGGCGATGAAGACGGGCGCACTGCTCAAATTCGCGTGTGAGGCAGGCGGGCTCATCGCGGGCGCAAGCGCGGCCGACATGCGGGTGCTTAGCCATTATGGCGAGATGATCGGGCAGGCGTTTCAACTCGCCGATGACCTGCTGGATGCTGAAGGCGATGCAGCGCAGCTGGGCAAGGCCACGGCAAAGGACGATGCCGCGGGCAAGGCGACACTTGTCGCGCTATTGGGGCTTGAAGAGGCCAAGGCACGCCTGCGCGAGCTGGAGCGCGAGGCCGTGGCCGCGCTGGCGCCGCTGGGTGAGCGTGCCCGCCCGCTCGCCGAAACCGCTGATTTCGTTATCTGCCGCACCCATTGACCGGCCGGTGATGGTCCCGGCATGGCGCACAGCTGCGCCCTTGCTCCGGCGGCTGGCGGCGCCTCTTGTCAGGCCGAACGTTTCACCGGGCTGGTCGGGGCCTCGTGCTCGCCATGGCCAAACCTGCGCTCGATATAATCAGCAACCATGGTCTTGAAATCCTCGGCAATCGTCGGACCGCGCAAGGTGGCCACTTTCTCGCCATCGACGAACACCGGCGCGGCGGGGCTTTCGCCTGTTCCGGGAAGGCTTATGCCGATATCGGCGTGTTTGGACTCGCCCGGGCCATTGACGATGCACCCCATCACCGCGACATTCAGCGTCTCAACGCCGGGATAGCGCTCGCGCCACGCCGGCATGGAGGCGCTCAGATGGTCCTGAATATCGCGCGCAAGCTCCTGGAACAGCGTGCTTGTGGTGCGCCCACAGCCCGGGCACGCCGCCACGACAGGCGTAAATGTCCGCAGCCCCATGGTCTGCAGGATCTGCTGGGCCACCTCGACCTCGCGCGTGCGCGCCCCGCCCGGCGCCGGGGTGAGCGAGACGCGGATCGTATCGCCGATGCCCTGCTGAAGCAGGATGCCGATGCCCGCAGTTGAAGCGACGATGCCCTTGGTGCCCATGCCGGCTTCGGTCAGCCCGAGATGGAGGGCATAGTCGCTGCGCGCGGCGAGCATCGTGTAGACGCTGACCAGGTCCTGAACCTGGCTGACCTTGGCCGAAAGCACGATCTTGTCCGCGCCCATGCCGAGTTCTCGTGCGCGCTCGGCCGATAGCAGCGCCGACTGTACGATGGCCTCATGCAGCACCCCTTGCGCGGTCAGCGGCGATCCGCCCTGCGCGTTTTCATCCATCAGCCGGGTCAGCAACTCCTGGTCGAGACTGCCCCAGTTGACGCCGATACGCACCGGTTTGTCGTGGCGCAGTGCCATCTCGATGATCTGGGAGAACTGCATGTCGCGCTTGTTCTTGAAGCCGACATTGCCGGGGTTGATCCGGTATTTGTCCAGCGCCTCGGCGCAGGCCGGATGGTCGGCCAGCAGCTTGTGCCCTATATAATGAAAATCGCCGACGAGAGGCACGCGGATGCCGCGCAGCATCAGCCGATCGCGAATATGCGGCACGGCCGCTGCGGCTTCGTCACGATCGACCGTTATGCGCACGACCTCCGAGCCCGCCATGGCAAGTTCGGCCACCTGGGCGGTCGTCCTTTCGATGTCGGCCGTATCGGTGTTCGTCATCGACTGGACGACGACGGGCGTGCCGCCGCCGACGGTAATGTCTCCGACTGTCACTGCAACGGTCTTGCGCCGCTCGGCGGGACCAAAATTCATGATGGCAAACGCCTCTTCATGCGTGGGGTGATCGGTTTCAGACGTGCTTCAAGCTTTTGCGGGCTTTCCCGAATTCCGCATCACAATAGGTATGCGAGCAGCGCAATGCAATTGATTTGCCCCGCTCCGTTGCTTCTTGAAAAGTCGCTTTCATCTCACATATATGCCGAAGAAAGTCGATGCCGGAACGGGTCGGCGATGAGCAGTCGGCAGGCGCGCAAAAGCTGCGCGATAAAGGCCCTCTGCCAGAGATTTTTTTGATGTAGCCGCTCTATGAGGGCTTTTGAACATGCCTCGTGGGTCTTTTCCCGGCAGCGCCCTGCTGCTTGGTTTTGATGATATGGAACAGGTGCTCGAGCGGCTCGCGCGCGCTGGTGGCGACGGATATCCTCCCTACAATATCGAGCGCATCGTTCAGGATGGTGGTGAAATCCTGCGTATCACCCTGGCGGTTGCCGGCTATACGCCGGAACAGATCGACATCACCTTTGAAAGCGGCAGGCTGAGCATCGAGGGCAACCAGCATGATGAGCCTGATCGTACCTATCTGCACCGCGGCATTGCGGCGCGACACTTCCGGCGCAGCTTCGTGCTCGCTGCCGGGATCGAGGTCGCGGGCGCCGAGCTGGAAAATGGATTGCTCGTCATCGATCTTGTGAGGCCGCGCGCCAATCGCGACGCCAAGCGGATCAGGATCACCTCACGCGATTGATTGCGGCCTCGTTTGGTGCGGATTTTGCGTGGCAATCAGGTGCAGCCATCTGGCGATTTCCCTGCGTCCGGGGTGGGCGCGAGAAAGGGTCATGCGCGCGGGTCTGGCTGGAAAGGGCGAAAGCAAACCGCGTGTGGATTTTTGTCGTTCCAGTAGATGAGCCGGGCAAGTTTGGCCAAAACGCGCTATGATGGTTTTGTGCCGAGGACAGGTTTCGCGTGCCGCAGACGGTCTGATGACCGTTTACCGGCGCAGCATGCACTCCGATTTTGAAGGAGGACCGAAGCTATGGCAGATCAGACTTCAAAGACGAAGGACCAGAACGATCGTCTGAAAGGAGATCGTCTGATGAGCACTCAGGAATTCGCGTTCCTGGGGGGTGGCCGTATTGCTTACATCAAGCCGGTGAAGGCGCGCGAGATGAAGCGGCTGTTCCCGCAGCTCGAAGACCTGCCTGAAGGCGTGGACCTGTTTGCATTGCACGCCGCAGATGGCACGCCGATCGCGCTGGCCGACAGCCGGCCGGGTGCTGTGGCCAATGCCCGCCAGCAGGAACTGGAGCTGGTCAGCGTCCACTGACCAGATCGGGTGAGGCGCTGGTTCGCCCGGCCGCGTTTCTGGCCCGCAGGGGATAATTTTTTTCACGCGGAATTTTTGCGAAGGGCTGATTTTTCGCCTTGGCGAGGTTTCTTCCGGCAGGGTGCGGAAAGCTGATCATGCCGGGTTTTCAATCGGCAAGTTGCGACAAGCTTCGGCTCAGAGCCTGTTCAGGAATTTGCATTCCTTGAACAGGCTCTGGAACGTTCAAGCAGCGGGTAGGTGCCGGTTTTGTGTCACAAGCCGCAAGGGGGCGCGAAGCAATCAAAATGTGACAATACAATCAGAAGTCGCACCCATTGACCCGATTATCCTGAATGCGCTCTAGCTGAGCACCAGCCGGATCGACAGCCTCGAAGCCAAAAAACATGATGGTATCCCGTAGCGCTGCGTCTCTACGGCCTTACGCACATTGCATGGCTTGAATATAAGCACCACGGGAGCGCCAGCCGACAAGCTGCGGCACTTTGAGAGCCAGCGGATCAGCCCGTCGCGATATATTCACGCAGGGCTTGCGCGCGGGATTCCGCCTCGACGATCCGCCACTTGACCACATCGCCGATCGAAACGATGCCGGCGAGTTTGCCGTCTTCCAGCACAGGCAGGTGACGCACCCGCCGTTCGGTCATGAGCGACATCAGCGCGCTCACTGTGTCGGACGGGACGCAGGTGAAGACGTCTGCGCTCATGAACTTGCTGACCGGCTGGTCGAGACATTCAGGCCCGCATTCACCGAGCATGCGAACGATATCGCGCTCAGACAGGATACCAGTCAATTCATTCTGATCGCCGAGCACGACAAGCGCGCCAACATTCTTCTGTTGCAGCAGTTTTGCGGCTTGAAGCGTCGTTGCGCTGTGCGCGATCGACGCCACGGACCTGCCCTTGTCATTGAGAATTGTAGCGACGTTCATGGGACCACCTCCACAGGGAGCCATCGTATGATGGATCTCGGCTGGCCGCCTCTCATGGGCTTGGGGCATTTCGTTCCGCCCGTCCCATGGGCGCTGTTCCAGTCTTATTAGACGATATGATGAGATGGATTGTCGCAGAGCGCAAGCGGCTATCTCGGGAGGGTGCCCGCTCACAGCAGACCGACACGTTCAAGCTTGGTTTCGAGCAGCGTGCGGTCAAACGGCTTGATGAGGTATTCGCAGGCTCCGGCCGCCATGGCCATTGCAATCTTTTCAGGGACATAGCCGGTCGCGCAGAAGATGATCTTGGCGGATGCGGTGCGCTTGTCGGCTTTGGCCGCGTGCAGAAAATCCAGCCCGTCCATCAGCGGCATATTCCAGTCAAGCAGAACCGCATCGGGTCTGCTCTGGTGCAGGAGGCCCAGTGCTTCGCGGCCGTTGGCGGCCTCACACACGTTGAACGCGAGATCTTCCAGCATCCCACGCACGGCGCAACGCACTGCGGCGCTGTCATCGACCACCAGACAATGTCTCATGCCACCCATCACCCAGACGCATTACAAGATCCCGGCGCGGCAGCCGCTCAGGCACGCCTCGCCGGGATCTTCATCTTATGGGTGGGGCTTTAACGAAGCCTGAAAGCAAGGCTCAACGGGGAGCGCAGGTGAACACGATGGCCTTGGCTTGCTTGGTGATGGTGATGGTCATGCCCAGTTCGGTCGCCAGACGCCCGGCGTAATAGGGCAGGATCGAGCGCGGATCGAGCCCGTCGAGCCGCTTGCCCGACAAGATGTCGGCGACGCCCTCGGGGATGCGCGCCAGCCTTCCGGTGCAGCGGATTTCGAAGCGCGCGGCCTCGCCCTTGCCCTCGGCCTTGACCGCAAGCTCGCCACCGCCCGGCACGGCTGGCAGGGCAATCGCGATGAGGATCATGAGCAGGCGGGCAAGTCCCTTGTCCAGAGCCGCGTCAGGATCGGCCTGCCAGGTCAGTGTGTGCTTGGTTTCCTCGACATAGCCGCGCGCGATCTTTTCGGCCTGCGTGATGTCTATCGCGCTGCCGATGCTCGAGGATGCGCCGAAGGCAAGCCGGGCAAATTCGAGCCGGGTCCAGGCCGCCTGCGCACTGTTCAGAATCACTTCATGGGCATAAGCCCTTGTATCTTCGTCGGTTTCTTCTTCCAGCAGTTCCAGGCCATTATTGATCGCGCCGATCGGCCCGACCAGATCATGGCAGATCCTGCTTGACATGAACGCCGTCAGGTCGATGTCGCCCAGTACCGGCTTTACAGTCATGCCGCCTCCTCAACTGTTCGCGTATCGTGCTCGAATTGCTCCGGCTCCGGTGAGCCCGCTCCAGCGTCGTGCCGCGAAATGCAAGCTCGTTTGAAATCCCGGTGCCGCAGGCGCAAGATGAGCCTTGCAAGTCGCCACACATATGGTGCTTCGCCATGTGCGCGCCATCGCCTTGCCCCCGCGAATCTGCGCCTGTACTGCCGTGCCCTCATCACCGCAGTCCCTAGCTGATACATGTGTTGCGTCCCAGATGCCAAGCCTGATGCAATCGGCGGCACAGGTCCATGCCCAACTAATTTCATGCTGGCGTGTGTGCCGGCCACGATTTGGGACAAAAACCGATCGCGGGCGAGATGGGCGGACGCGCGGCTTGGATCGTGGCGGATCAGATGCTAGACACAGCCTGCATTTCGGGACTTCCTGACCATGCGATTCGCGCGCCGATCAGTACATTTCAGCCGGTGCGGGGACGCGCCACGGAGACGCAGATGAGCCGCATTCTCGCCCTGGATCTCGCCAACGGCCTTTTTCAGACGGCCCAGATCGCGGGGGATGCGATCATGGAGATCTATGCGCGGGGCTTCGATGTCGAGCAAAAGGCCGATGCCAGCCCGGTGACCGAAGCCGACCGCGTGGCTGAAAATATTATCCTGAGCGATCTTGCAAGGCTGGCTCCCGGCGTGCCGGTGATTGCGGAAGAATCGGTGGCGGCCGGCCGTGTGCCAGCGATCGGCGACCGGTTCTTTCTGGTTGACCCGCTCGACGGTACCAAGGAATTCATCAACCGCATCCGTGAATTCACCGTCAACATCGCCATGGTGGAACATGGCGTGCCGGTGTTCGGGCTCATGTATGCGCCGGCATTGGGCGAGCTTTACATCACGACCGGCCCGCAGCGCGCTGTGGCTGTGAAGCTCAAGCCCGGTGAGCGCCTGTTGCTTGATCGGGCGGATCATGCAGCGCTGCGCACCAGGACGCCGCCCGCTGCGGGCATGGTGGCCTTGGCAAGCCGCGCGCACATGAACGAGGCGACTCTCGGCTTTCTGGCCAGTCACGCCATCAACGAGACGGAACGGGTGGGCTCGTCGCTCAAGTTCTGCATCCTCGCTGCGGGGCGCGCGGACGTCTATCCGCGGCTCGGGCCGACATCGCAATGGGACACCGCGGCAGGGCACGCGATCCTGCTGGCGGCTGGCGGCGTGGTGCTGCGCGAAGATGGCGCTCCGCTGACCTATGGCAAGACCGATCAGGGCTATCTGAACCCGAGTTTCATCGCCTGGGGCCGCGATCCCTCGGCCTGATCTGGCGCTCGGAGGCCTGATCTTGGTTGTGCAAATTTTCGCGAGCATGCCGTCGCGACCGCGCCCGCGTCACAGTTCTTCCTTATCCTCGGTTATATTGCAGTGATTCGCGTAGTGCTCCGTTGTGCGGGATATGTCCTCCGGTAATGCGGCCCTGGCCGGCGGGCGCGCCGGCTGCACGACGGCGCCTTGATGGGGCACGAGAACCGCGCGTCGCCGCTAGCGGCGCAATCTTCAAGGGGCAAACCCTTCAAGGGGCAAACCAATGCAGAGCAAACCAATGAATGACGGGCATATGATCTCACACACAAGTCTTCCGGCCGCGGCCATGCGCAACCTGTGCGTGGCCTTGGCAGCGTTGCTTGTCCTTGGCGCCTGGGGTTCGGGCCAGCTTGCGGCCGAGCCGGCCGGAGCGGCGCATCAGGCCCTCATTCTCGCTCAGGCGGAGCAGGCGCCTGCCGAAGATGAATCCTATCTGCCGCCGTGGGAGCGCTCGCGCACCGATGAAGATCGCGCTGATGACGGCTCATCGCCCCAGCGCATCAGTCCGCCGCAAGCCAGCACGGGGCGCTCCGACCGGCTGGACAATCCCCCACTCGCCAGCGAGGAGCGTCCTCGCGATGACCGCTATCGTGATGACCGTCCGCTGCGCGAGCCGGACCGGGCCGCCGCCGAGCCTTATGACGATGAAACCTACACGGCAGATGAAATCGTTGATGCCGGTCACCGGTTCTTCGGCACCGTTACCGATGGGCTGTCGCGCGTCGTCGAATACGCATTCTCGCGCCAGGGACGGCCCAACGGCTATATTCTCGGCGAAGAAGCCGGTGGCGCTTTCATCGCCGGGCTGCGTTATGGCGAAGGCATCCTGACGACGAAGTTTGTTGATGATCAGCGGGTATTCTGGCAGGGGCCGTCGCTGGGCTATGACTTTGGCGCGGAAGGCTCCAAGACCATGATTTTGGTCTATAATCTGCGCCACCCGGATGAAATCTATCATCGCTTCGCCGGCGTTGACGGGTCGGCCTATTTCGTCGGCGGCGTCGGCATAACGTTTCAGCGCTACGGCGATGTCGTGCTGGCGCCGATCCGCTCCGGCGTCGGCTTCCGCCTTGGCGCCAATGTCGGATATCTCAAATATTCGCGTGAACCGACATGGAACCCGTTCTGAGGTACAATCCGTTCTGACGATGGCCAAGCGCAGCATCTGACGACGGCCAAGCGCAGCAGATGTCGCGACGGCGCGCCACGGCAGCCCAGGCCCGGCAGGTAAGCCGCGCCGGGTCTGTCTGGGCGCGGCGCGGGCGTCGAGCCTGCTACGGCCCAAGTTTTTGCCATGCTACAGACGCCGGGCCTAACGCGCTGCTTGTGTCAGCCTGGATAATCCGGCTAGAAGACATTCAGGTTCGCGGGGTTTGGGGCGGTGGGCATGTGCTGAGCATACGCTACGGGCGCTGGCGCGGGCCGTCTGAAAATGGCACAATATCGACTTTCCTGACTTTGCCTCATCCCTTAGGACGGGAGGTCCCGCTCTGACGGCGCAGCTTATGCAAACCTCATCTGGCAATGGGCAATCAGAGGCGCCATCGTCATGATACAGTCCATCATGCTGGTGGTGCTCGGCTTTCTGGTGGCCAGCCTCATCGCCCTGCTTCTCGCGCCGTCCCTGTGGCGGCGGGCCGCGCGTCTGACAACGCGGCGGCTGGAGCAGAGCATGCCCATGTCGATCGCCGACATCGAGGCCGACCGCGACCAGTTGCGCGCCAACTATGCGATCATGATCCGCAGGCTTGAAGCAGCCCTGTCGCAGGAAAAGATGCTGGCGGCGCGTTATCTCGTTCAGATCAGCCGGTTGCAGATGGAGATCGCGAGCCTCAAGGATCAGGCGGCCAGCATGCGCTCCACGCTTGATGCCCATCACAACGCGGCAACTGTGCTGCAACGGACGATCGCCACGCGCGTGCCCGAACTCGACCGTGCGGCATCCGAGGCCTACGCGCTGCTGGATGTGCGCGACAAGGAAGTCCGGATGCTCATCAACCGGCTGAAGCGGCGCGAGGAAAACCTGGCGATAGCGCATCGAACCACCGAGATGCAGCAATCCGAGATCGCCCGTTTGCGCCAGAGCATGGAAATGTCCGGCGCCCAGAACTCGGGCCGCTTCAAGAAGGGCCCGTCAAAGTGGACAATTCACGATTACCGCGCCGAGTATGACCGGCTGAACGTGGATCTTTCCAAGATGCGTGAGCGGCTGGCGGTGGCCTATGACCGCGAAGCGCATCAGATCAATGTGCTCAAGACCGAGTTGCAGCAACTCGCCGAGCGGATCGTGAATGCCGCCAAAGACCAGGATGTTCCGGCAAATACCGACGCGCTGCCCGCAGGCCGGCATGCGCGCGTTGCCGATGAAGCCAGCGCACGGGTGCCCGAGGCGCGGGCGATCAGCGCCCTGCTGAGCGGGCTGGCCGAAGCTGAGGAGCTCTCTTTGCGCAATGATGCGGGGCTCATGCCAGCTGCGACTGCACGTCAGGCGGCAGGTGCTGCGGCTGCGGAAAAATCGAATTCGGCGCGCGCGCGACTGGCGATGCGCGCTGCGCAGGCTGTCTCGGGCTGGGCCGGCGCGACCATGAGCCGAACGATCGAAAAGGTTAAGACTGTGGCATCCGCCAGTCCGACGCAGAGCTGGCGCGAAATGATCAGGAACGATGGCGCCGATGATGGCGCGCCCGCCGATCAGATGGCGATTTCGGGAGATGCGTCGCAGAAAGCGGCGCAGCACACACCGCATACGGCGCGGCCATTATCCGAGGCACCGCGCGCTCCCACGCTCGACTTGAAGGCGGATGAAGGTGTGCCGGTCTCGGCGACGCCGCTGGACAGAGCCGAGCCGTCGCGCGGCGCGCACGAGGCCGATGCGGATGGCGTCGGCAGTCATGATGAACCCGGCGACCTGTACCATAGCCTGCGCCAGACGATCGCGGCACAGCGGCAGGCCGGCGACAGAGAAAGCCTCGCCGCGCAAAAGGCCCGCAAGACCCAGGTCGACGACCAGACAAAGCCTGAGCCTGCGCTGCGCAGCGCCCATGGGACGGCCGGCGCAGACGAGCACGCCTCGCCGGAAGACGGGGAGGACTACGCGCACGACACCAAGGCGGCGGCGGATCGGCAAATCGACGAGGCACAAAACCAAGACGGCTCGCCAGACAACGCTCAACACGAAGCGCAAGCCGAAGCTGAGCAGGACGCAGCCGCGCGTGATCTGCCCGGCCCCGACGCGCCCGACGATACGGCCGGGCAAACTGCTAAGCCGCCTGGCAAGCAAGAGGCAAAGCCGGACACGGCAAAGGACACCAGGGAGTCGGTTGCCGCAGCAGGCGCGCCGCCGGGCGCAGCATCCCTGCTGGCGCGTCTGAGGCGCATTCCGGAAAGCCGTTCCGGCTGAGAGGCGCGGCATTTGCCGCCCACACATACGGCTGTTCTACAATATCAAGGTGTTACACACCGAAAATCCACTACATATGGGCAAAACTTAATCTTTTCTTGACCACCACGAATCAGCTATCGTTCATGTAGGGGGCTGAATCTTCTCGGCTTTTTGAACGACCTCCCAAAGCGCAGGTTTGCTTGAATTGAGCGGCGAACGGGCAGCGGACAAGCGCGAAGGGCAGGCGGGGGTGATGCGGCAAACTTCCTCCCCGGCTAGCTGAGATTTAGTCAATTGTGCGCGTCGTGACTGGACAATCACGGCTTTATTGTATTTTGCGTATCAGGTTTATTTCAGCGCGTGACCTCAGGCGTCACGCAAGGCCGTCGTCGATTCGTGCGTAATGCCGAGTCGGAACGGGTTTGCGTGTCACCATGTTCGCCCCCTTGTGAACGCATCCGGCGCCATGTCGCCGGCAAAAGGGGGCTGTTTCGATGAGGCATATTCTCGGGTTTCTCGGGGTTCTGGCGGCTGCGACACTGCTGCTCGTGTCCGCGGCGATGAACTGGCGCTTCGGTTTCGGGCTCGGCAAGACCGAATTCGACGCTCACATTTACGGCGCGGCCAGCGCGGCCGCCGATTGTCTCAAGGCATTGCTGCCTTTCCTCATTCTCGCGGCGCTGCGCAACCGGACCTGGTCTCAGGCTATGGGCGGCGTCTTGCTGCTTTGTGTATGCGCCCTGTATTCGCTGACATCCTCGCTCGGCTTTGCTGCGCTGAACCGCGCCGACACCATGAGCGAGCGGGCAGCCACCGCGGCCAGCTACGATGATCTGCGCGCCGAACTGGCTCGGGCCCGCAGCGAGATGGGCTGGCTGCCGCAGCATCGGCCGGTGGGCGTGGTCAAGAGCGAGATTGCCGGCCTGCAGCAGAACCGGCGCTGGGATGCAACGGCTGGATGCACCAATGCCACCATCAAGCCGAGTATTGATTATTGCCAGGGCTATCATGCGCTGAAGGCGGAACTGGCGGCGGCGGAAAAGGCACAGATGCTCGATGCCCGCATCATTGCGGTTCGTGCCCGGCTGGATGAGATGCGCAACGCCGGTCCGTCGCAACAGGCCGATCCGCAGGCCGCGATCCTGTCCAACCTTTCCGGTCTGGGCACTGACAAGATACAACTTTCGCTGATCATCCTCGTCTCGATCCTTGTGGAGGCCGGTTCCGCGCTGGGCTTTTATGTGGCGCTCAGCCATTGGCGCATCCTTGAGGAAAAGCCGAAAGCCGTTGTCACGCCTGTCCAGACCGCGGCGGCGGTTCCGCTGCTGGAGCATATGGAGCCTCCTGCGCCTAGGAGTGATGTCGAAATCTATTTCGACGAGCGTATCCGGCGGGCCGACGGGTCCAGCCTGACGGCGTTGTCGCTGTTCGAGGATTACTGCAATTGGTGCGATCTTCTGGAGAAGGACCCTGTCAGCCTACCGATCTTCGGGCGGGAACTGGCCGATCTGGGGATCGAAAAGGCCAAGATCGGCGGGCGCATCCGCTATATCGGTATCGAACTGGTTTCAGGCAGAGGCGAAAGCAGGCAAGAGGCTGACGTCGCCGCCTTCGCCTGAGGGGCGTTGCATCCGGGGAAGGCCGCGCTGGCCCTCCCCGACACCGTCTGCGCTTTTGCGTTCGCGCCCTACGCCATAACGTGCCTGCGGTCGTGGACAAGGCCCGAACCGTGCTGGTCAGGGCCACCATCATCCTGTTTACTGTGTGCGCAACAGTAGCGGGAGTGGGGGCGGCCCTCATGCATCTGATCAAGCTTTGCGTCGGTATCGACAGCCTTGAGGAACTGCGCGCGGCTGCCGCCAGGCGGAGCGAGCCGGGCGGTGTCGGAGGCGCCACCTTCATTCACCGCACCCGGCAGATGCCGCGCCAGGCGCAGGCGCTTGTCAATGGCGGCTCACTTTACTGGGTGATCAGAGGCCTGATCCAGGCACGCCAGAAGCTGGTTGATATCCGTCTGGAAAAGGACGCCGATGGCCGGGATCTGTGCGCGCTCGTGCTGGATGCGACCATCGTGCCGGTCTCTCCCCGGCCTCGCCGTCCGTTTCAGGGGTGGCGCTATCTGCCCGATGAGGCTGCACCGGATGATCTTGGCGCAAATGACGACGCAAACGCCATGCCCGCGGAAATGCGCGCGCATCTTGCGGAACTTGCCTTGCTGTAACCGGAAGCGTCGGGGCTAGATCGTCTCCCGGTCGCGCAGCTCGATGGGCACATTGTCGATGAGCCGCGTCTCTCCAAGCCTGACAGCGGCGAACACACGAGCCTGATCGACAACGCGGCCTTCAAGCGGGATCAGCCGTTCCTCGGTGCGCACATCCAGATATTCCACCTTGAAGCCGGCGCCGCGCAGGCGGGTTGCGCCCATATCTATGGTGCTGTCGATCTCGCGTCCCTGGGCCATGTCTTCGGCCATGTCGCGGATGACCTTGTAGAGCTGCGGGGCCGCGGCCCGATCGGCTTCGCTCAGATATGAGTTGCGCGACGACATGGCCAGCCCGTCACGTTCGCGGATTATCGGCCCGCCGATCACCTCGATGGGGAAGTTGAGATCCTTGACCAGTTGCCGGATGACGATGAGCTGTTGAAAATCCTTCTCGCCGAACACCGCGACATCGGGCAGAGTTTGCATGAACAGCTTGGTCACGATCGTGGTGACGCCGGCGAAATGATGTGGCCGCGATACACCGCACAGACATTGGGTCAACTCGGCCACTTCGACACGGGTGGAGAAGTCTTCAGGATACATCTCCAGCAGGCCCGGTGCATAGACCAGATCGGTGCCGACCCGCGCCAGAAGCTTGTTGTCGCCATATTCATCGCGCGGATAGGCTTCGAAATCTTCGTTGGGACCGAACTGGGTGGGATTGACGAATGTGGATACGATGACGCGGTCCGCAGACTTGCGTGCGAGCCGCACCAGAGACATATGCCCCTCATGCAAAGCGCCCATGGTGGGTACGAGCGCGATCCTTTTGCCCCGCTTGCGCCAGGATCGCACAATGCGCCGCACCTGTTCGACATTGCGAGCGATCTGCATGGTTAGGGGCATGAGCGTGTACCCTGGAGAGGAGTCATCCGTGCTGGCAAATAATGCGTTCATGAAGGGGCCGGTGTGCAGCTAATGCACAACGGCGAGCGATCATGGGCAGGCTGCACATGGCAATAATCCTGACAGGCGCGGCCCGGGCATCTAATATACTCCGGGTAACCCACGTCAAGCAGCTTCGCGCCTGAGGCGCTGCGCGTCAGCCAGAACGAACCGGAAGTATCGTGTCAAGCAGGGACAAGTCCAGACCGCCCGGAGACCCCGTGAAGCCTGGCGACAACGTCGCCCAACCCGGCGGTTTGCATGATGATGAGCCGCAAGGCGAGTTGACCCGGCCCTCCAGCGCCAGCGATGTGGACGCTTTCGTCAGGCAGGTCCGGGCCATGGCGCCAGTGGGGACCGCCAATGAGCGCGGGCGGCTGATCTTCGCCATGGACGCGACGATGAGCCGCCAGCCGACCTGGGACATGGCGCTGCAGCTTCAGGCCGAGATGTTCGATGAGGTCGCGCGGATCGGCGGGCTTGATGTGCAGCTCATCTATTTCCGCGGCTATGGCGAATGCCGGGCCTCCAAATGGGTTCAGGACGCAACGGCCCTGGGCAGGCTGATGACCACCGTGCAATGTCGCGGCGGCTTTACCCAGATCCGCAAGATCCTTCTCCATGCCAAGCGTGAGGCCGGCGATGCGCGCATCGGCGCACTCGTCTATGTCGGCGACAGCATGGAAGAAGATATAGATGAGCTGGCCAACTATGCCGGCGAGCTTGGCCTGATGAAGGTGCCGGCATTCATGTTCCAGGAAGGGCATAATCCGATCGCCGAGCGCGCCTTTCGCGAGATCGCCCGGCTTACCGGCGGGGCCTATTGCCGGTTTGATGCAGGCGCGGCGTCACAGCTGCGCGATCTGCTGCGCGCGGTAGCCGTGTATGCGGCTGGTGGGCGTTCAGCCCTTGAGGACTTCAGCCGCAAGGGCGGGCGTCAGGGACAAATGCTGCTCGAACAGCTCAAGGATTAGCAGCGGTCAAACCATGCCATATTTTCTGCTGGGGCTGATCCTGTTGCTCGCGCTGGTCCTGCTCAACAAGCGTATCCAGCGCATGGACGCTGGCAAGGCGGCGCGTAGCATCAAGCTGGTCGGCGGCTGGTCGCTGCTCGGGCTTGGGGCGCTGCTGAGCCTGACTGGCCGCCTGGCGATCGGCCTGCCGCTCGCGATCTTCGCTCTCGGGCTGCTCGGCATGCGGGTCCCGTTGCCAGGTCCGGGGGGAAATCCGCGCGGCTCCTACAATCCGCGGCGCAGCCATGGCCAGACCTCGAGCGTGCGCACCGAGCTTGTGGAAATGACACTCGAACATGATACCGGCGCGATGGATGGCCAGGTGCTGCGCGGCGAGTTTGAAGGTCGCGCCCTGTCTTCGCTGAGCGAGGAAGAGCTGCTCGCGCTGCACCGCGAGGCGCGCACCTTTGACGGGCAGAGCGCCAAGCTGGTGGAAGCCTATCTCGACCGGGTGATGCCCGATTGGCAGCAGCGCCCGGGCGCGGGCCAGTCAGCGCCGGGAAGCGATGCCGGTGGAGGCGCGATGAGCTCGGCTGAGGCCTATCGCATTCTCGGCCTGTGGCCTGGAGCCAAACCAGATGAGATCCGCCGCGCGCACCGCGAAATGATGAAGAAGTTTCATCCCGATCAGGGCGGATCAACCTATCTCGCCACCAAAATCAACGAGGCCAAGGATACATTGTTGCGCGAAAAGCGCGCGTCCTGAGGGCGCTTGCGGCGGGAGCCTGATCAACGAAGACGGATGCGCCGAAACGCTTGAGGCCAGCACTCTGAGGCAATTTCAGGCGCAAGGCTGGCGCTTGGTACTTGCAACTCCTCTATTCGGCCAGCGTCACAAGACAATCCACGGAGCGGCGCTTCAGGGCATCGCAGGCCGACTTGGCCCGACCCTCGTCAAATCCGCCAAATCGCGCCCGGTATAGCTGCTTGCCCGCCAATTTAACATGAAGCGTGGCCCAAGGCTGATCGGCGAGCAGCTTGCCGGCCCGCTCGAGAACGGCATGCAGCCTTGCTCGCGCGTCGGCCTCAGCAGTGTAGGCGCCCACCTGCAAATGGAAGGGACCGACAAGCCGGGCAGCAGACTCGCCCGGCCCATCCCCCTGATCCTGGGCTTCGGCAGGATCGTCTTCGGGGGCGGGCGAGCCGATCTGCGCCTGCGGCGTCATGACCTTCAGCGCCGCCATGCGCGCGTGTATCTCGCGTTCGGAGGCGCTTGGCCGGAAGGCCGGGTTGCGTACCGGGAGGTAATCGGTCTTGAAGGCTACTCGCGGCTCGTCGCGGGCCTCGGCCTTGGCCCAGGCCGCATCCAGCAACTGGCGCATGTGCGCATCGCGGGCCGCTGCCGAGCGCCCGCCAATGACAACGGCAATCAGACGCTTGCGCCCGCGCTGCACGCTGGTGAGCACGTTGAAGCCCGATGCCCGGATGAAGCCGGTCTTCAGGCCGAGTGTGCCGTTATAGGTGCGCAGCAGTCGGTTGTGATTGCGGTAGACCTTGCCGCGAAAGGTGAAGCTGAGGCGGCGAAACTCTGCGGCATATTCGGGGAAGTCGCGCAGCATGCGCTGGCCAAGCGTGACCATGTCGCGCGCCGTGGTGGTCTGTTGCCGATCGGGCAGGCCCGATGCGTTGCGAAACCTTGTGTCATGCATGCCCAGTTCACGGGCGCGCTGGCTCATCAGTTTGGCGAAGCCAGCTTCAGAGCCGGCCAGATTTTCGGCGATGACGGCCGCCACGTCATTGGCCGATTTGGTGATCAGCAGCCCGATGGCATCGCCCACAGTGATCGTCTCGCCTTCTTTCAGCCCTACCTTGGAGGGTGGTCGCGACGCGGCGTCGGCCGACACGGTCAATTCGGTGGTGCGCTTCAGCGCGCCGGAGCGCAGGCGTTCAAAAACGATGTAAAGAGTCATCACCTTGGTGAGCGAAGCCGGATAACGCGCCGCTGTCGGATTTCGATGGGCGAGGACCTTTCCGGTGTTGGCGTCGATGACCAGTTCGGCCCGCGGCGGCGAATAGCCGGCCTGAACCGGTATTGCCGCGCTCAGCAGCGCCAGAAAAGCGAGAAGCGAGAGGCCGGCAATGGAGACCATGTCGTGCCGGCTGCGCTTGAGGCTGCGCACCGACGGAAACTGACGCTGATGGCGCAGGCGGACTTCACACATGACACACTCGATACCAGGCAGCCAATGGCGAAAAGATGTTCAAGCGAACGCGGCCGATTGGCATGGGTTTTGTTTGACACAAAACTAAGCCAAACGGGTTAACCAGAGGTAATCGCATGGATGTGCGAACTCATGCCTTGCGGTCGCGGTCGCGCGAGGGCGCTTTGCGAAGGCGCTATTTTTCGCTATCATCAAGGGAGTGTGAGCAAAGATACGGCGGAGGCCGCCACGGCGGCATGACCAGGTCGGCAGACACGAGAGATGGCGATGACCGGCGCAAATTGTCCATGGCATTGAATTGGGCAGGTGTCAGGCTTACTCTCATAGGGGTGACGGACAACTCGAGCTTTGGGATCCGTTTCGAGGGATCGACCCGCGACAAGCCAGCAAAGGCGGGAAGGCGCGGGATACGGCAGATGAACAGCGCACAACGTGGCGCGAGTGCGGATGATGGCCTCAGACACAAGCTTGGCGAAGATCTCTGCAGTGCGCATGGCCGGATCGGGACGTCGCAATGGCGGCGAAGACGGTCGGACGGGCATCGATACCAAGACTCGGCCGAAGACGAAACGTCCCAGCCTGTACAAGGTGCTGCTGCTCAACGACGACTACACGCCAATGGAATTTGTCGTTTACGTACTGGAGAAGTTCTTCAACAAGAACTCCGACGAGGCGACGCGCATCATGCTTCACGTCCATCAGAAGGGCGTGGGTATCTGCGGGGTCTACACGTATGAAGTCGCGGAAACTAAAGTGACTCAGGTCATGAGTTTTGCAAGACAACATCAACACCCGCTTCAATGCACTATGGAAAAGGAGTGATTTCAAGCCGTGCCCTCACTCTCCAACAGCCTCGAAGAATCGCTCCACCGCGCGCTCGAATATGCCAACGAACGCAGCCACGAATATGCAACGCTCGAACATCTTCTATTGTCGCTGATCGACGATCGTGACGCGTCTGCGGTAATGAAGGCGTGCAATGTCGATCTGCATCTTTTGCGCGGCAAGCTTGTCGAATATCTCGACAACAATCTCGACAACGTGATCGTCGAGGACGACAGCGAAGCCCAGCCGACCGCCGGTTTTCAGCGCGTCATTCACCGCGCCGTGGTGCATGTCCAGTCTTCCGGGCGCGAAGAGGTGACCGGAGCCAACGTGCTCGTCGCCATCTTCAACGAGCGCGAAAGCCATGCGGCCTATTTTCTGCAAGAGCAGGAAATGAGCCGGTTTGATGCGGTGAATTTCATCTCTCACGGTATCGCCAAGCGTCCGGGCATGTCCGAACCGCGTACTGCGCGCGGGGTTGAGGACGATGCCGCAACGGTGGAGCAGGGCGAGGAGAAAAAGCGCGCTGGAGACGCCCTCGACGTGTATTGCGTGAATTTGAACGATAAGGCGCGCGAGGGCCGGATCGATCCGCTCATCGGCCGCGAACAGGAGGTCAACCGCACCATTCAGGTATTGTGCCGCCGCCAGAAGAACAATCCGCTGTTTGTCGGTGATCCGGGCGTGGGCAAGACCGCGATTGCGGAGGGGCTTGCACGCAAGATCGTGCGCGGCGAAGTGCCCCATGTGCTATGCGACTCAACGATCTTTCAGCTCGATATGGGCTCGCTGCTGGCCGGCACGCGCTATCGTGGCGATTTCGAGGAGCGGCTGAAGGCGGTTATGCGCGAGATCGAAGCCTATCCGGGCGCGATCATGTTCATCGACGAGATCCACACCGTGATCGGCGCCGGCGCTACCTCGGGCGGCGCCATGGATGCGTCGAACCTGCTCAAGCCCGCGCTGCAATCGGGCACGCTGCGCTGCATCGGCTCGACGACCTACAAGGAATATCGACAGCATTTCGAGAAGGACCGTGCGCTTGTGCGCCGGTTCCAGAAGATCGACGTGAGCGAGCCGACCGTGCCCGATGCCATCGAGATCCTCAAGGGTCTGAAGCCCTATTTCGAGGAGTTCCACGGGCTCAAATACACCAACCAGGCCATTCAGGCCGCTGTCGAGCTCTCGGCAAAATATCTGCACGACCGCAAGCTGCCCGACAAGGCCATCGACGTGATCGACGAGACCGGCGCATCGCAGATGCTCCTGCCCGACAGCAAGCGGCGCAAGACGATCGGCGTCAAGGAAGTCGAGGCGACCATCGCCACCATGGCGCGTATCCCGCCCAAGACGGTCACCAAGTCCGATGCGACGCTGTTGCAGAACATCCAGAGCGATCTGAAGCGTGTGGTGTTCGGTCAGGACCGCGCCATCGAGGCGCTGTCATCAGCGATCAAGCTGGCCCGCGCGGGCCTGCGCGAGCCGGAAAAGCCGATCGGCAGCTACTTGTTCTCCGGGCCGACCGGCGTCGGCAAGACTGAGGTCGCGCGCCAGCTTGCCGCGCTCATGGGCATCGAACTGTTGCGCTTCGACATGTCGGAATATATGGAGCGTCACACGGTCTCGCGGCTGATCGGCGCGCCTCCTGGCTATGTCGGCTTCGATCAGGGCGGCCTGCTCACCGATGGCATCGACCAGCATCCACATTGCGTGCTCCTGCTCGATGAGATCGAAAAGGCGCATCCCGATCTCTTCAATGTGCTGCTTCAGGTCATGGACCACGGCAAGCTGACCGACCATAACGGCAAGAAGATCGACTTCCGCAACGTCATCCTGATCATGACGACGAATGCCGGCGCGTCGGATCTGGCGAAAGCGGCGGTCGGCTTCAACCGGTCCCGGCGCGAGGGTGAGGACGAAGACGCGATCAAGAAGCTGTTCACCCCGGAATTCCGCAACCGGCTGGACGCGGTCATTCCGTTCTCCAACCTCGGGCGCGATGTTGTCGGCAAGGTCGTCGAGAAGTTCATCTTCCAGCTCGAAGCCCAGCTTGCCGACCGCAATGTCAGCATCGAGTTGAGCGAACCGGCAAAAGGCTGGCTGATCGAGCGCGGCTATGACGAGCAGTTCGGCGCCCGGCCCATGGCCCGCGTCATCCAGGAGCATATCAAGAAGCCATTGGCCGAGGAGTTGTTGTTCGGCAAGCTGGAAGGCGGCGGCACGGTGCTCGTCAAGGTCGAGGAAAAGGACGGGGTCAGATCGCTGGCGTTTGAAATCGTCGAGGCTCGCTCCGCGCCGAAGGTTCCCGGCAAGACGCCGCCCGGCAGTGGGCGCAAGCGGGTTGGCAAACCCAAGACATCAAAGGCGCGCAGTTCACAATCGCGCGGTGGCGGCATGGGAGCTGGTCCGTCAAGTCCGATCCCCAAGGTTCCGCTTGTCCCCTGATGAGCGGATGTCAACTGACACACGCCGCGGCGATGCGACATTGCCGCGGCGTTGCTCATGGCGCACATTTCCCTGTCAGATCGCTCATCCCTTGTTCATACTGCGCCCGTTAATCTGTTTTTGACGCTGCCAGGAAAGGGCGGGCGGGTGGCTTTTTCTCGCGCGCTGTCCGGATGGAACGCAAGTCTGGCCGGGTTCTGCGGGAATATGCCGCTGTAGTCCGGACATAATCCTTATGACGAGCCTGGCAACAGGTGGAGGAACACAGCGGCGACAAGCGCCTTATGGTTGCACTCGTGCGCAAATTACGGCGCTGGCCGGAAAATCGCGATAGGAAGAATCTTGAAGACACCCATTTCGCTCTGGAAACAGCTCGTCGTCATCGCCGTCATGGGCGGCCTGATTGCGGGTGCCTGGATCTACCGCGACGAGCTTTCCCAAACGGTCGGGCTCAATCTCGGCGAGGGGGTCAGTGAGGCCAGCGAACGCCGCGGCCGTGGTCGCGGCGACCGCGACGAAGCCGTGCCCGTCATCGCGGCTCCTGTTGTCGTTGCGCGCCATAATGTCGATGTGATCGCCGTTGGCACAGGTCGCGCACAGCAATCCGTATCAATATTTCCCAAGGCCGCCGGCGAGGTCATCCGCTTGAATTTCAAGGCCGGCGACAGGGTGGCAGCCGGTGATGTGCTTCTGGAACTTGACTCGCGTCAGCAAGAACTTGCCGTTCGCCTGACGCTTGCCCGGCTGGAAGAGGCCAACCGCTCGCTGGAGCGATCCGAACGCCTCCTCGGGCGTGGCATAACGGCTGAAGCCACCGCAGACACGACGCGCACGGCGGCGCAGGCCGCGAAGATAGAGCACGAACAGGCGCTGGAAAATCTTTCCGAGCGCACGGTGCGCGCGCCCTTTGCCGGCGTGCTGGGCATACCCGAGGTAGACCTCGGCGATCGTGTTTCGGAGACGACCATCATCACCACGCTCGATGCGCGAGAGGAAATCCTCGTGGAATTCGAAGTGCCCGAAGCCTATATCGGGCGGCTTTCGATCGGCCAGCCGCTCACCGCCACCAATCCCGGCTTTCAGGGTCGCCAGTTTCAGGGGCGCATCTCCGCCATCGACAGCCGGGTGGACGCCACGGCGCGCACCATCCGTGTCCGGGCCGCTATCGACAATACGGAAGACCTGCTGCGCGCGGGCATGTCGTTCACCGTCAATTTGCGTCTGGACGGGGCCGAATATCCCTCGGTTCCCGAGCTGGCGGTGCAATGGTCGCGCGAGGGCCGCTTCGTCTGGCGCGTCAATGGCGAGACGGTTGAAAGGGTCATGGTCGAGTCGATCGCCCGCATTCAGGCCCGCGTGCTGGTCGATGGCGAGCTGAGCGAAGGCGATCAGGTGGTCATAGAAGGAGTTCAACGCCTGACGCCAGGCCGGGCGGTGCGTCTGTCAACATCTGAACCCAATATTGCGCGGGTACCGGGAACATGAGCGACGAAAAAAACGATCTCCCCGGCCTGAGCGTACGCCGGCCATACCTCATGGCGGTGGTCAATCTGCTGATCGTGATCGCCGGAATTAGCGCTTTGCTCGGCATCGAGGTGCGCGAATTGCCCGACGTTGACCGCCCCGTGGTCCAGGTGCGCGCCAGCCTGCCGGGTGCCGCGCCCGAGGCCGTGGACGCAGAAGTCACCAGCGTGATCGAGGGCGCGGTGGCGCGCGTCACCGGCATCCGCGACATCCGTTCGAGCAGTGAGGAAAGCAGCTCGCGCATCAATATCGAGTTCAGCCCGAACATCAATCTGGTGGACGCCGCCAATGATGTTCGCGAGGCGGTAGCCCGGATCGCCCGGCGTCTGCCCGAGGAAGTCCAGGACATCTTCGTCATCAAGGCCGATCAGGATGCCCGCCCGATCATCCGCATCGCCGCAACCAGCGATACCTTGTCCATCGAGGATCTGACCCGCATTGTCGAAAAGGATGTGGTCCCGTCGCTCACGTCGGTTGATGGTGTGGCCGAGGTCTCCCAGTTCGGCGCTCAGGCGCGTGTGCTGCGTGTTCTCATCGATCCCAACCGGCTGGTCAGCTATGGCCTTTCAGCCAGCGATGTTGCCGATCTGCTGCGCTCCATAAGCGCCGACATCCCGGCGGGAAGTCTTAAATCAGACAGCCAGGAACTGATTGTCCGCGCCAACATTTCGGTCACCGATCCCGAGAAGATACGCGAGTTGCGCCTCAAGAACGGTGTTCGTTTGGGTGAGGTCGCCAGCGTCTTTTACGGCCCCGAGGAAGCCACATCTTATGTGCGGCTCAACGGTTCGCCGGTCGTCAGCCTTGGGATCGTGCGCCAGGCCAGTTCCAACACCGTCGAGATTTCGGAAGGGGTGGCGCAATCGATCGAGCGTCTCAACGCTCAGCTTCGCGATGTCACGTTGACGGTCACGTCCGATGAAGCGGTATTCATCAAGGGCGCCATTGCCGAGGTTCTGGTCTCGTTGTCGCTGGCCCTCGTCATAGTGGTTGGCGTGATCTGGCTGTTCTCGGGACAGCTCAGCATCACCATAATTCCCGCACTTGCCATTCCCGTGGCGCTCATCGGCAGCGTGGCAGCCATCTGGGCGATAGGCTTTTCCATAAATCTCATCACACTGCTGGCGCTGGTTCTCGCCACGGGACTCGTCGTCGATGACGCCATCGTCGTGGTCGAGAACATCATGCGTCGGCGCGCCGAGGGGCTGTTGCCGCGCGCCGCCGCCGTGATCGGCACGCGGCAGGTGTTCTTTGCCGTGGTCGCCACCACGGCGACGCTGATCTCGGTTTTCCTGCCGATATCGTTCATGCCCACGCAATCGGGGCGGCTGTTCCGTGAGTTCGGCTTCGTACTTGCCATGACCGTCGGGATCTCGACTTTCGTTGCCTTGAGCTTGTGTCCGCTCATCGCAGCGCGAATCCCCTCAAGCAAGCAAGCGCCGCGCCGTCCGGTCCTCGGCTGGATCGGCGGTACATTTGAAAACATGTATGCGCGCATCCTGGGTATTGTCCTTGCGGCGCCGGTTGTGTTCATCGCGTTCTGTGCCGGGTTGGGCGGGCTGGCCCTCGTCGTCTTCCAGACAATCGGCCAGGAACTCGTCCCAAGCGAGGATCGCGGCGAGATCACCGTGATCATGACCGCGCCGGACGGCGTTGATCTTGGCTTTACCGACCGGCAGGTCGAGCGGGTAGAGCAGATCCTCCAGCCCTATTTGGAAGATGGCACATTGACCGACATGTTCACCATCACCGGACGCTGGGACCCGAACCGCGCCTGGATCGTGGCGCCGATGCGCGACTGGTCGCAGCGTGAGATCACCCAGCAGGACCTGGCAGCCCTGCTGCGCAGACCGATCAACGATATCCCCGGCGCGCAGGCCCGCATTTCAGGCGGCAACAGTCTGGGGCTGCGCGGGACCGAAGGCGGCGGCATCACCTTCGCGGTCACCGGCGATGAGTATGGCGCCATTTCGGCGGCAACCGACGCGCTGACCGCGCGGCTGGAAGAAGAAGTCCCCGCGCTCAGCAATTTCCGTGTCGAATATCGCGCCACCCAACCGCAGATATCCATCGACATCGACAGGCTGAGAGCGAGCGATCTGGGCGTGTCGATCGATGCGCTTTCAACGACCTTGCAGGTGCTTGTCGACAAATACCGCGTCACAGATCTCACCGTCGGCGACGAGGCGATCTCGATCTATCTCGAACCATCCGCAGGCGCGGTTCGCGATCCGGCCGATCTGGGCAATCTGTATGTGCCCGGCAATGAGGGACGGCTCATTCCGTTGAGCCAGCTCGTCAGCTATGTCGAAGATACCGTGCCCAGCGAGTTGGACAGGTTCGGCCAGCGACGCGCCATTCAGGTTAATGCCGATCTCGATCCTTCGATGCCGCTGCAATCGGCCGTTGACGCCATACGCTCGGTTGCGGGCACTACCTTGCCTTCGGGAACCGGCCTGGTGTTTCTCGGCGAAGCCGCTTCGCTTGAAGACACCGCCCGCGACATGACGATCGCATTTTCGGTCGCGTTGCTGGTGGTCTTCCTGGTGCTGGTTGCGCAGTTCGAAAGCGTCACCAGCGCTGCTGTGGTCATGGTCACCGTTCCGTTCGGCGTATGCGCCGCGATCTTCGCGCTGATGCTCACCGGGACGACGCTGAACATCTACAGCCAGATCGGGGTGCTCGTGCTTATCGGCATCATGGCCAAGAACGGAATATTGATGGTCGAGTTCGCCGACCAGTTGCGCGACAAGGGCGCAGATGTGTTGACCGCAGCACGCGAGGCGGCCGTGATCCGATTAAAGCCCATCGTGATGACGATGATGTCCACCGTGCTTGCCGGACTGCCGCTGATCCTCGCCTCGGGGCCGGGCTCTGAATCGCGCGCCGCCATAGGCTGGGTCGTGTTCGGCGGGCTCGCGCTGGCCGCCGTATTCACCTTGTTCCTGACGCCGGTCGCCTACACCATCATCGCCCGGCTTTCCAAACCGCGCGCCGATGCGGCAAAGCGGCTGGAAGAAGAGATGGCCGCTGCTTCCGGCAGCACCGGCGCCCAGCAATGAAAGCCAAAGACCAACCGGTCGCCGGCGCGTGCTGAATGGCCGTCATTGATCCGCGCGCCGGTTTCGACTATCTCATCCGTTGCAGATGGCATTTCGTGGCGGAAGGGGCAGGCAGGTGGCGAGGCGCGGCAAGCGGGTGGAATTCGGCTTCAAGACGGGCACGTTGCGCCTGCGCCTGCTCATTTCGGCAGCCCTTTTGTTTGCCGGTGGGCTTTTGTGGGCGATGGCAGGATGGAGTACGGCGAGCTTTGACGGGGCGCTGGGCGCTGTGGTCAGCATCTATTTCGGGATCAAGACCGGCTTCAACCTGCGCGAGATCGTCTTGCCACGTCCCATTGTTGCCATCGGGCCGGATTTCATTCATGACCGCCGGCTGGGCAGCGAGCCGATCCCGTGGAGCGCGATCCGGCAGATCAAGCAGGTGCCGAGCGGCAAGGTTGGCGGCGGCACGATCTTTCTCGAGGTCAGCGACCCCGGACGCTATATCGGGCCGTCCAAGGGCTTGTTATGGCTGATCTATCTGATCAGGGGCCTTTCCAGCGCCACGTCGCGGCCCACCGGCTTTCTGCCCATGACACCGCCCATGGTGCTCGACATGGGCGCTTCCAGCCTGATTACGCATCTCAAGGCCCATGCGCCGTCGCGCGTCATCATTTCATGAGGCAATACGGGAGCCTGCGGACCACCTTGCCTCCAGCCGATTGCGCCTAAAAGTTCAGATTGTTCACAATCCACGCTCCGGCGGCAGCCGCCAGACCGGCAAACAGGATCGGCGCCAGCGTCTTCACGATCGCGCCCAGCAAGGTGGCGAAAGCCGCGAGAGCGTTTTGTCCAGCATCAAAGAGTTCGCGTGCGGCCTTGTAGAGGAGATAGATCACGCCCGCGGCGACGATGAACAGGAAGATCTGCTTCAGGATCGACAGATTGCTAAGATTGCTCCATGGAATTTGCCCGATCTGTTCGATCGACCATGTCCAGATGAGCTCGACAAAGCGGAAAATGGCAGCGATGCCATCGCGCAGGAAATCAATGAGCTGATTAACGAACTGCATGGCCCCCACCTCTGCAAAATTCTTAACACATTGCTGTCCGACGTGATGATCGACGGATGCCACTAGCAATGCGCCATTCGCAGCAAAAGATCAACCGCGCTCAGGGCTCCTTGTCCTCGCTGCCGGCTTCGCCTTCGGGCAGCGGGATGGCATAATCGCCGCGCAGCCAGCGACCCAGATCGACATCGGCGCAGCGTTTGGAGCAGAAGGGGCGATAGGCGCTGAACGTCGGTTTATCGCAGATCGGGCATCTTCCGTCGCCCGAGCCGCCGCCGCGAGCATTGCTTGTTGATGATGTGGCGTTGTCGTTCATGAGATCAGGCTGGGTCGACCCTGGCCCGGTTAAGCCAGCCGAAATAGACCGGCAGCCCTTCAGCCACCAGCAGGCCGACGACTTCATTGAGCGGCAGGCCGACAACGGCGGTGTATGAACCGACTATCTTTTGTACGAAGACACCGGCGATGCCCTGGATCGCGTAGCCGCCAGCCTTGCCGCGCCACTCGCCGCTGGCCAGATAAGATTCGATTTCCTCCGCGCTCAGCCGCTTGAAACGCACCCGCGCCTCGACCGTGCGCATGCGCACCGCCCCGGACGGTGTGATGAAGCATACCGCAGTATAGACCCGGTGTGACCGGCCCGAGAGCAGTTGCAGCGCCGCGGAGGCCTCGTCCAGATAATTGGGCTTCATCAGCACGCGCTGGCCGACGGCGACCACGGTATCGGCCGCGAGCACATAGGCGCCTGCCAGTTCGGGTTCACGCCCCAGCCGGGCGCGCGCCGCCATCGCCTTGGCGCGGGCAAGCCGGCGCGCCAGCGTGCGCGGACGCTCACCCTTGCGCGGGGTTTCGTCGATCGAGACGGGGCGCAGTGCGTCGGGTTCGATGCCGGCCTGCTCCAGAAGCGCCAGACGCCGCGGCGATGCACTAGCCAGCACCAGCGGCTTGCGCACGATCTCACCGGCACGCGCGGCTGCCGGCCTGCTGGTCGCGACCTCGGTGCCGGAGCGCTTTCTCACGCCAGTACCGGACGAAACTCCGCGCAAGCTGAGATTCTTCAGCATGATCATCGGCGACTTCCCATCGGCGTCTTCCATTACGTATCGGCGCCGTCGTGGTGCCGTGCCGACCGGCGGGCAAGGCCGCACAGCCATCAACGCGTGAGGATGCTGGCCACACCGGTCAAAATCAAGTCCAAAACGCCTTGCGCGAAACTGCGATCGGGCAACCCGATCAGACCGTGGGGCCGCCATGAAACGGGAAGCGAGCCTTGATCCGGGCAAACAGGCTGTCGCGCACCTGCCGGTAAACCTGAAGGATCTGTTCGCGGTTGCCGGTGCTCAATGTGGGGTCGATGGTCGGCCAGTATTCCACATCGACGGCCATTGTCCGCGTCATCTCCAGCGCCTGGTGGTGGGCTTCGGGCGCCAAGCTGACGACCATGTCGAAGGTCGTATCCTCCAGATCGGCGATCGTATGGGGTTTGTGCGCGGTGATGTCGATGCCGATTTCTTCCATGACGGCAGCCGCGAAGGGGTCGGGCTCGCCCGCGCGCACCCCGGCAGACGCCACATAGCTTGCGCGCCCGGCCAGATGGCGGAACATCGCCGCCGCCATGGGCGAGCGCACCGAATTCATGCTGCAGGCAAACAGGACCGCGCCGGGAAGGGTGGATCGTTTCTTGCTGGTATCATCAGAGCCCGCCAACGCGTCCACCAATCTCACCCCTTCCAGTGCAAGGCGCAGATAAGGGTGAACAACCGTCTGGCGGTCGGGAAGTCGATATTTATCTTGCCATCGAGCCGCTCTTTCAACAGCGTGCTTCCCTCATCGTGCAGCCCGCGCCGACCCATGTCCAGGGCCTCGATGCGGCTGGGAGGCTCGACCTTTATCGCGGCATAATAGCTTTCGCAGACGAGGAAATAATCCTTCACCAGCCGGCGGAAGGGCGACATCGAGAGCATGACCGTGATTGCGGGATCGCCGTTTTCGCTTGAGACGTTGAAGACCAGCCGGTTCTCCGCCATGCCCAGATGCAGCCGGTAGGGTCCCGGCGCGCCGTTCGCCACGATGAATTCGTTCTCATCCAGAAGATCATAGATCGCGACCTTGCGCTCATGATCAACATCGGGCGAAGACCGGCCCAGCGATTCCCCATCAAGCGTGATCTCGATCAAACGCCCCGTCGTGACGTGCACATTGTCCTGCATGGTCGCGAACCGCCATTAGATCTTGTTCATTCAGCGCTGTGTGGGCCCGCCAGGCGCACGGCGATGGACTGCGCGTGGGCCTCAAGGCTTTCGGCGCGCGCCAGCCTGATGGCAGCAGGGCCGAGCGCGGCCAGCGCGCCGGGCTCAAGGCGCAGGATCGACGAGCGCTTCATGAAATCGAGCACGCCGAGACCGGAGGAAAAGCGCGCCGAGCGCGCCGTCGGCAGTACATGATTGGAGCCCGCGATGTAATCGCCCATGGCTTCGGGCGTGAACCGGCCGAGAAACACCGCGCCGGCATTATGAACGTCGGCGAGCAGGGCTTCGGGGTCGGCGGTGGCGATCTCCAGATGTTCGGGCGCCAGCCGGTTGACCAGCGCCGGCGCGGCGCTCAGATCCTCGACGAGGATCACCGCCCCATGGTTCTGCCAGCTTGCGCCGGCAATGTTGCCGCGTGTCATCGTGGCCAGCCGTCGCGTCACGGCGTCCGTCACCGCACTTGCGAAATCGGCATCATCCGTGATCAGGATAGCCTGGGCGCTGGCATCGTGTTCCGCCTGGGCGAGCAGATCGACGGCGATCCAGTCCGGATCATTGTCGGCATCGGCGATGACGAGGACTTCGCTCGGGCCGGCGATCATGTCGATGCCCACAACGCCGAACACCTGGCGCTTGGCTTCGGCGACATAGGCATTGCCAGGGCCGACGATCTTGGCGACCGGCGCGATGGTCCTGGTTCCGTAGGCAAGCGCAGCAACGGCCTGGGCGCCGCCGATCCGGTAAATCTCGCTGATCCCGGCGATGTGGGCCGCGGCAAGCACCAGCGGATTGATCTCGCCGCGCTGGCTGGGCACCACCATGGCAATGCGCTTGACGCCCGCCACCATGGCCGGGATGGCATTCATCAGCACCGAACTGGGATAGCTCGCCAGCCCGCCCGGCACATAAAGCCCGACTGAATCGAGCGGCGTCCACTTGTGGCCGAGCTGTGCGCCGATGGCATCGGTATAGCGGTCGTCGGCCGGGAGCTGGCGGCGGTGATGCGTTTCGATACGTTGCCGGGCAAGGCGCAGCGCATCGAGCGTAGCGGGTTCTGCGGCGTCCATGGCCGCAGCGATCTGGTCCGCAGTGAAGCGCAGTCCTTCGGCTTCAAGATCGACGTGATCAAGGCGCGCCGACAGCTCGATCAGCGCCTGATCGCCGCGCGCACGCACATCGGCGATGATGGTGCTGACGGTGCTGCCGACATTCTCGCCCTGGTCGCGCCGTGAATGAACGAGGGCTTCGAACTGGTCGCGAAACCCTGGGGCGGTCGTGTCGAGGAAAGCGGGCATGAGCGGCCTTTCGCGGCTGAATTTCAGCGCCTGGAAAAGGGAGTGACAGGCGTATCGGCGTCTTCTGCGCCGGCATGGTGCGGCCGGTGTCTGGTGCGCCAGGCAGAGCCCGTGTCGCACATCTCCGCCTCGATACATTCCACATCGAGGCGGATGGCGGCACCGCCGGAAAATACGAGCTTCACCTGACCGCCCGGCGGGACGGTTTCGTGAAACTGGATCGCCAGCAACTCATAGGCTGCCTTGTCGTCATCGGCGCCCATTTTGTGCAGCTTGGCTCCGAGCACACGCTCAAAGCGCAGGGCGGCCTTGCGGCGCAGATAATAAGGCGTGCGCCGCGACGGGTTTTCCGCCGACAGCCAGTCGAACCGGTCGAACATGGCGGCAAAGCGCAGATATTTCGGGCTGTAGACCATATCCCCGTTCCGCAGCACCGCGTCTTGCATGTGCACGGATATGATACTCAAGTCCTCACGATCGAGCGCGAGAAGTTTCAGCGCGGTCATAAGATGTCCTCACCCGGCGGTGGTGGCACTGGCGCAGGCGATATGCCCCGCAAGGCCGCGCCCATGGCTGTGCTCTGATATCCTTGGAGCGCAGACGCATTGCGACCCGCGCCCGGGCTTGTGCAAACGGAACAGGCCCACCTCAATCTGCGGCATATGCCAATGTGCCGCAAAAGGCTGCCGGGCTCAAGCCGAGAGCCTCTCGATATGGGCGCCACACGCCGCCAGCTTATGCTCCAGCTCCTCAAAGCCGCGATCCAGATGATAGACGCGGCCGATATGCGTGTCACCGTCGGCCATCAGGCCGGCGATCACCAGCGACACCGATGCGCGCAGATCGGTGGCCATGACCTCGGCTCCGTGCAGCCGCTTGACCCCGTTTACCGTCGCACAGTCGCCATCCAGCGTGATATCCGCCCCGAGCCTGGCAAGTTCCTGCACATGCATGAAGCGATTTTCGAAGATGGTCTCGCGGATCTGCGACGTGCCGTCGGCGCCGCACATCAGCGACATGAACTGGGCCTGGAGATCGGTCGGGAATCCTGGGAAAGGCTGGGTCTCCAGCGACACCGGCGCAAGGGCTGCGCCATTACGCGCCACCGTGATGCCCGTGTTGGTGATGCTTATGGTGGCGCCGGCCCCTCGCAGCGCATCGAGCGCGGCTTCGAGCAGGTCGGCGCGGGCATTTTCCAGATGAACCTCACCCCCCGTTGCCGCTACCGCCATGGCATAGGTGCCCGTTTCGATGCGGTCGGGCAGCACCGTGTGGACCGCGCCCTCGAGGCGATCAACACCTTGAATGCGCAAGGTCGATGTACCTATCCCCTCGATCTGAGCGCCCATCTTTACCAGACAGGCTGCGACGTCGCCCACTTCAGGCTCGCGCGCGGCGTTTTCGATGACGGTTTCGCCCGTGGCGAGGCTGGCGGCCATCAGGACATTGTGTGTCGCGCCCACCGACACTTTGGGAAACGCGATCCGCGCGCCGCGCAGCCCGCTGGGCGCCGATGCGACAACATAACCGCCGTCCAGATCAATCGTCGCGCCCAGCGCCCGCAGGCCCATCAGGTGCAGGTCCACCGGGCGTGTGCCGATGGCGCAGCCGCCGGGCAGCGACACGCGCGCCTCGCCGCACCGCGCCAGCAGCGGTCCCAGCACCCAGAAGCTCGCACGCATGCGGCGCACCATGTCATATGGCGCGGTGGTATCGACGATATCGCGCGCTGTCAGGTGCATGGTGTCGCCGAAATGTGCGGTGCCGTTGGCGCGTTTGCCATCCAGCGCGGAATCGACGCCGTGATTGCGCAGGATACGCGCCAGATTGGAGACATCGGCCAGGTTCGGCACGTTCTTCAGCGTCAGCGTGTCAGATGTCAGCAGGCTTGCGATCATCAGTGGCAGCGTAGCGTTCTTGGCGCCGCTGATGGGAATGGTGCCTTTGAGGGGCTGCCCCCCGGTAACGCGAATTCTGTCCATTTGGGCTCGCAGTATCTATGAGGAGAAAAAAGTCGTGCGCGGGTTTAAGTCCCGAATCTCGTTAATGCTTTAGACGAGGCAGCCGTAGCGCGCAAGCGGTCGCGATGCCACCGGTCTGTGGCGGGCACGCCGGCGTGCGCCAGAGCCGCCAGATCCGACAGTCCATTGCGCTGCACCCAAATTCTTGCGCAAGATTTGCTGCGCCGCAATATAGATTTGCAATACCTTCGCGAAATCTGTTCGTCATCGACATTACGAAGCCAATATGCTTCCATGTTGGTCAAGGCTTGCAAATGGCGGCGAGAGGAGGCACGAGCGGATGTCCTTGGAGCCGGAAATCCAGTCGCGCGCGGTCGATTCGCTGTTCGAGCTGTTCGAGGCCATGAGCGCGGGCGCTGTATCGGTCGACAAACACGCCCGGATCGTCTGGCTCAACGACAAATATCGCAGGCTGCTGCGCATCGGTGATGAATGCGAGGTGCTGGGGCGCGAAATCGAGGAGGTCATCCCCGAGAGCCTGCTGCGCCATGTCGTGAACACCGGCCAGCCTATCCTCGTTGACATCATGCGCTTCAGCGAGCGCAATTTCGTCGTCAGCCGCCTGCCGCTCAAGGACGAAGAGGGCCAGGTGATCGGCGCGGTTGGGTTTGTCCTTTATGAAGATCTCGATGGGCTGAGGCCGCTCATCAGCAAGTTCGAGCGCCTGCAACAACGCCTGACGCAGGCGGAAGCGGAACTGGCCGCGGAGCGTCGCTGCCGCTACAGCATCACCAGTATTGTCGGCCAGAGCGAGCAGATTGGCGCGGTGAAGGCGCGCTTGCTCGGCGTTGCCCAGCACAACAGCCCCGTACTGATTACAGGTGAGACCGGCACCGGCAAGGAACTGCTGGCTCATGCCATCCACGCAGCCTCGATCCGCCGCGACCGGCCGTTCGTCGCGATCAACATGGCAGCGATCCCCGAAACGCTTCTGGAAGCCGAATTCTTCGGCGTCAGTCCGGGCGCCTTCACCGATGCCGGGCGCACCGGACGAAAGGGCAAATTCGCTCTGGCCGACGGCGGCACCCTGTTTCTCGACGAGATCGGCGACATGCCGATGAGCCTTCAGGCCAAATTGCTGCGGGTCATAGAACAGCAGGAATTCGAGCGGGTTGGCTCATCGAAGATGGAGAAGGCCGATGTGCGTATCGTCGCCGCCACATCGCAGGATCTGGAGCAGCGCATGGCGGCCGGGCGCTTCCGCAAGGATTTGTATTACCGGCTGAACGTGCTGCCGATCCATGTGCCGGCCCTGCGCGAGCGGCCTGTGGACATTCCCGCGCTGTGCACCTTCTTTCTGGAGCGTATCGCGCCGGCGACCAACTCTGCCGTCAAATCCATCGACGAAGCGGGGCTGCGCCTGCTCAGCCAGCACGATTGGCCGGGCAATGTGCGCGAGCTGAAGAACATCATCGACCGTGTCTGCCTGTTTGCCAGCAAGCCGGTACTTGGCGCGGACGATATTCGCCCGTTTCTGTCGGCCGCGTGTGATGTCTGGGCGCCCTCGCGCCGGGAGGGTGACAAACGCCCTGAAACCGGAGACGGGCTGGCGGGCGCACAAGCCATCTCACACGGGGCGGGCGTCAATGGCGGACCATCTGCCGAGAATGGCCCGCATGCAGAGCGCGCAGCGCATCAGACGGCGTCGAACGGCAAGGATCTGGATCTGCCGGGGCGCATCGCGATTTTCGAAAGACGTGAGATATGCCGCGCGCTGGAGTTGACCGGCGGCAAGAAAGCGCCAGCGGCGCGCCTGCTCGGGATTTCGCGTTCCCAGCTTTATGACAAGATCCGCGAATACAGCCTGCCGGATTGAACGCGACTGTCTGAATTCCACACAGTTCGACACCAGGCGCAAAACAGCGTGTGTCTGTTGCCGCGGGAGTGTCGTGAAAACCTACAGTGGCGATGGGCACTGCCGAGCTTGCGATAATTGAAGTATTGAATTTCAAAGGGTTAGCTCAGCACACCAAAATGGCACGGAAATTGTAAAAGGGTGTTTATTACGGCTATCAAGGGCGCAGGCGGGCTCACTCACAACCCCGCTGATAAAGAACGCCGAAAATAAAGACGTCAGGCACGATAAAGACGTCGGGGAGGAAGGTCATGAGCACTCACCTGGAAAGGTGCAAGGTCTTGCTGCGCGTTCGCGGCGGGGACACCTCACGCTCATGTCGGCGCTGATGCCACGGCGCCATTTCCGGCCTCGACAAATACGCGATCTGCCCGGTTCGGGGCTCGTGATGAATTTCGCGCCGGGCATAAAAAGACTCAGCCGAGAAACCTAAAAACGTCAACGAGGAGGATACTCATGCCGATAGGGAAGACGAAACTGGCGCGCAACGTGATCAGCATGGCCGCCGGTGCAGCCGTGCTCGGGGCGGCCGTGATTGCCGCGGTGCCAGGCGCCCAGGCGTTCGATACGATCCGCTGGCGCGTGCCGACCGCATTCGGCACCAACCTGCCGGGTCTGGGCGACAATGCGCCGGTCCTGACCGACATGCTCAACGCCACATCGGGCGGCGTCGTGCAGATCCGCATCTTCGAGCCGGGCGCTCTGGTTCCCGCGCTCAGCATCACCGACGCCGTCAAGGACCGCAAGGTCGATGCCGGCTACACGTGGCTTGGCTATGATCAGGGCAAGATCCCATCCTCTGCGCTCTTTGCAGCCCGCCCGTTCGGTATGGTGCCGTGGGAATTCGCCGCGTGGTGGTATGAAGGCGAAGGCAAGGCACTTGCCGAAGATATCTATGGCAAGGAAGGCGTGCACCCTGTCCTGTGCGGTCTGATTGGCCCGGAAACCGCAGGCTGGTTCCGTTCGGAAATCAACAGCGTGCAGGATTTTGAAGGTCTGAAGATCCGTTTCGCCGGACTGGGCGGCAAGGTTTTGCAAAAGCTCGGCGCATCCGTGACCCTGCTGCCCGCTGGCGAGTTGTTCCAGGCGCTGGAAAAAGGCGCGATCGACGCGACCGAATTTTCCATGCCGGCCATCGATCAGGCGCTCGGTTTCGACAAGGTCGTCAAGATCAACTATTTCCCCGGCTGGCACCAGACTTACACCGCCTTTCATCTGATCGTGAACAAGGAAGTGTGGGATGGCCTCCAGGACCAGACCCGCGCGCTGATCGACACGGCCTGCACGGCCACCACCTTACGCAACCTCGCCAAGGGTGAAGCCATCCAGGGCGCCATCATCGCGGGCTTCCCCGACAAGGGCGTCAGCGCCAAGCGCATCTCCGACGAGATGTTGCGTGATCTTCAGCGCGTGACAGCCGAAGTCATGGAAGAAGAAGCCGCAGCCAACGAAGACTTCAAGCGGGTCTATGAAAGCCAGGAAATGTTCGCCCAGATATACCGCAACTGGAAAACCCTGGCTTACATGCCGGCTGACTTCTGAGCCGCTTGGCCTGATCTTCAAGCCGAGATCGTGAAGCTGGGCACGGCCGCCAACATCCCTATCGAGGGAGGTGGCCGTGCCATCAACATCGCCCTTGCCAGGGCGGTCTGAAAAATCGCTGCGCATCCAGCCGCCCGAGCCCGTGAGGCCAGAACCCATGTCGATCGAGACACCGCCCGGAATTATCGCCCGCCCGCCCGATCCCTTCCCCCATACCCGTTTCAGCAGGATTGTCGACACCATCATCATCAAGCTCGGACGGATCGTCTCCTGGGTGTGGCTGCTGCTGCTCGGCGTCATCGTGCTGAACGTGACAATGCGTTATGTCTTTGGCGAGGGGCGGATCGAATTCGAGGAGATCCAGTGGCATCTTTATTCCATCGGGTTTCTTATCGGCTTGTCCTATGCGCTCCAGTCCGACGGGCATGTGCGCGTCGATGTGCTGCATGAGCGTTTCGGGCCGCGCACCAAGGCCTGGATCGAACTGATCGGGCTCAGCGTGTTTCTCATCCCGTTCTGCATCCTGCTGATCCGCTACGGCATTCCTTTCGCCGCTTATTCCTATTCGGTAGGCGAGGTGTCCGATGCGCCCGGCGGCCTGGCGTACCGATGGGTGATCAAGTCGATGCTGGCGCTCGGCATGGCATTGCTGCTCATTGCGGCCCTGTCACGGCTGTCGCGCGCAAGCGCGCTGCTGTTTGGTTTTCCAGCACGGATCGGCGATGCGCCGAACCAGTCTTCGACACAGGGATAAGCGGTCATGGAAACCAATGAAATTCTCTGCGCCGCCATGTTCATCAGCTTCATTGCGCTGCTGTTCACCGGCTTTCCGGTTGCCTGGGTGCTTGGCGGGGTCGCGGTGGCGTTCACCGTCATCGGCTGGGCTCTCAGCACCTACACCGATCTGATGGCCGACAGTTTCTATACCATCGACTGGGCCTATAGTTCGGCTGTCGTGGACCGCATCTGGGACGTGATGAAGAACTGGGTGCTGGTCGCCTTGCCGATGTTCATCTTCATGGGGCTGATGCTCGATCGCTCGGGCATCGCAAATTCGCTGATGGAGAATTTCGTCAAGCTGTTCGGGCGTATCCGTGGCGGGCTGGCCGTTACCGTGGCGCTGATCGGCATTCTGCTGGCGGCCTCGACCGGTATCATCGGCGCGTCGGTGGTGCTGCTCGCGCTGCTCGGGCTGCCGGTGATGATGGCCAGCAACTACCGGCCGTCCTTCGCCGCCGGCACGGTATGCGCAGTCGGCACCCTCGGCATTCTCATTCCGCCGAGCATCATGCTGGTGCTCATGGCCGACCGTCTGGCGCTATCGGTAGGCGATCTGTTTTTGGGCGCGCTCATTCCCGGAGTGATGCTCGGGCTGATCTATGTTGGCTACATCCTCATCCTCGCCCTGATCGATCCCGATGCCGCCCCCGCTCCCAAGAATGTAGAGCCGCTTGATCTGCGCGCCGTGTTCGGCGTGCTGCTGGCGGTGCTGCCTCCTGCGCTGCTCATTCTCGCCGTGCTTGGCTCGATCTTCATGGGCATCGCCACGCCGACCGAAGCATCAGGGGTAGGCGCCTTCGGGGCAATGTTGCTGGCGCTGTTCAACGGCAGGCTGAGTCTTGCCGTGCTGCGCGATGTCTGCGAGCAGACCATGAAGACGACCGCGTTCATCTTCGCCATATTCATCGGCGCGACGGCCTTCTCGCTGGTCTTGCGCGGGCTCGGCGGCGATGAGTTGATCGACGCCACGCTCAAGGGGCTGCCGTTCGGCCCCAGCGGGATCGTCATCTTCATTCTCTTTATCACCTTCATTCTCGGATTCTTCCTCGACTGGATCGAGATCACGCTGATCGTCCTGCCGCTGGTCGGCCCCGTCGTCGCCAGCCTCGGTTTTGACCTGGTCTGGTTCACCGTGCTGTTCGCGGTCTGCCTGCAGACATCGTTTCTGACACCGCCGGTCGGGTTCGCCCTGTTCTATCTGAAGGGCGTGGCGCCGCCCGGGATCAGCATCCGGGATATCTATGTCGGTGTGATCCCCTTCATCATTCTGCAATTGCTGGGGCTGGCCATCGTGTTCGAGTTTCCCGAAATGGTGACGTGGCTGCCGCGGGCGGTCTATGGCGGCACCTAGTGCGCGTCGCGAACAAATGTGGTGGAGCTTTTTGCGCGCAGCAGCGGTTTGCTGCATGGGCGGCAAGAGCGTGACACGGGCGATCGCAGGCCGGGGCTCAAGGCAATGATGGCAGGCTGCAGCGCGCGTCGCGCATGTGTGGGAGGCGATAATGCCCAAGGTCGTGATGACCGCTCGCATCGGCGCGCCCGCGTCTGAAATCTGGCCCGCCATCAGCACCGCGTTGGCGCTTGCGGCCTGGCATCCGCTGATCGTTATCAAGGATCACGGGCCGGATTGTGCGCCCCGGCTTCATCTGCGCGGGCTGCCCGCCACTTTCATCGAGCGGCCCGCCGATACATGTGCGCACGAAAGGCGCCTGTGTCTTGCAGGCGGTGAGGCCGACGCGCGCTGCGAGGTGCATGTGCATGTGAGACCTGAACCGGATGGCGGCTGCATGGTGATCTGGGTCGGCACGTTCGCAGCCGAGGTTGCCGATGAACTGCGTGTCGCCCGGGCGCTTCAACGGCTCTTTCATGCCGGATCAGAAGCACTGGAGCGCCTGCATGCTGGTAATGGCGATCGCGCCCGGTGATCGGCGCTTGCAAATCAAGCCGAGTTTGACCCCGCGCCTTGCCCGCGCTTCACTCACCAGCGCACAGCACGCGCCAGGCTGACGCGTCTGCTATCGCTCGTGAACAGGCTCGGCCCGGCAGCGCGCCAACTCAGCCCAGCCGGCCATGGCAATGCTTATATTTCTTGCCGGAGCCGCACGGGCAGACCGCATTGCGCGCGACCTTGCCCCAAGTCGAAGGGTCGTTCGGATCAAGCGCGACACCTTCGGGCCGATTGCGCATCGGCGCGGGTCCGCTGCGACGCGCTGAACGCCGGCCTTGAGCCGCGCGTTCGCGCCCATCCACAGCCACGTCGCCATCATCGGCATAATCAAACTCGTTCTCGCCGGTCAGCGGATCGAGATGCTGGGCATACATCTCGGGCAGTTCGGCCAGCTCGAGCGCCGGCGCGGGCTGGCGCAGATCGATGTGCATCAGATGGCCCGTGACCTCCTGGCGCAGATTGGTGAGCATGGTCTCGAACAGCTCGAAACTCTCGCTCTTGTACTCGTTCAGCGGGTCGCGCTGACCGATGCCGCGCAGCCCGATCACCTGGCGCAGATGTTCAAGCGTGACCAGATGCTCGCGCCACAGGAAGTCGAGCGTCTCCAGCAGCACGGCCTTTTCTATATGGCGCATCATCGATGCGCCGGCTTCGGCTTCGTGCTTGGCGGCAAGCGAGTCGGTCTGCTCGATCAGGCGGTCGCGGATTTCCTCGTCCGCGATACCTTCTTCCGAAGCCCATTCGGCAAGCGGCAGATCGAGATCGAAAATACGCTTGATCTCGTTATCCAATGTCTCGATGTCCCACTGCTCGGCATAGGCTTTTTCCGGGATGCAGCGGGCCACCAGATCCTCGATCACCTGGTGGCGCATGTCCGTGATGGTCTCGCTGACGTCATCTTCCTGCATCAGTTCGATGCGCTGTTCGAAGACCACCTTGCGCTGATCGTTCATGACATCGTCATATTTGAGGACGTTCTTGCGCGAGTCGAAGTTGCGCGCCTCGACCTTCTCCTGGGCCTTTTCCAGCGCCTTGTTGATCCACGGGTGGACAATCGCCTCGCCCTCCTTGAGGCCCAGCCGCTGCAGCATGCCGTCCATCCGGTCAGAGCCGAAGATGCGCATCAGATCGTCTTCCAGCGACAAGAAGAACTTGGAATCGCCCGGGTCGCCCTGGCGTCCTGAACGGCCGCGAAGCTGATTGTCGATGCGCCGCGATTCGTGGCGCTCGGTGCCGATCACATAAAGCCCTCCAGCCTCCAGAGCCTGGCGCTTCTTGTCAGCGATATCTGCCGCTATCTTCTCGCGCTGCGCCTCGATCTGGGCCTCGCTCGGCTTCTTCTTCCTGGTGTCTTGCTCATTCAGCCATGACTGAAGCCGCATCGCCACGTTGCCGCCGAGCTGAATGTCGGTGCCGCGTCCAGCCATGTTGGTCGCGATCGTCACCGCGCCGGGTACGCCGGCTTCGGCGATGATGAAGGCCTCCTGCTCATGATAGCGCGCGTTCAGCACCTGATGCTTGATCTTGCGCTTCTTGAGTTCAGCAGCCAGGCGTTCGGATTTCTCGATCGATGTCGTGCCGACCAGCACCGGCTGGGAGCGTTTGCGGCAATCCTCGATCGTTTCGATGACCGCGTTGATCTTTTCGTTGAGCGTGCGGTAGACCTCATCATGATGGTCGGCCCGCGCCATGGTTTTGTTGGTGGGGATTTCATAAACCCCGAGCCCATAGATATCCATGAACTCGGGGGCTTCGGTGATGGCTGTGCCGGTCATGCCGCTCAGCTTTTCGTACAGCCGGAAATAGTTCTGGAAGGTTACCGAGGCGAGTGTCACGTTCTCCGGCTGGATCTTCACGCCTTCCTTGGCTTCCAGCGCCTGGTGCAGACCTTCGGAGTAGCGGCGGCCTTCCATCATGCGCCCGGTGAATTCGTCGATGATGACCACCTGACCATTCTTGACGATATAGTCGCGGTCGCGCTGAAACAGCGTGTGGGCGCGCAGCGCCTGATTGACGTGATGCACGAGGCTGACATTCTCGATGTCGTAAAGCGACTGGTCGCCGCTGATAAGGCCTTCCTTGCGCAGCAACTCCTCGGTGCGTTCGTTGCCGGCTTCGGTCAGCGCCACGTTGCGCATCTTTTCGTCGAGTTCATAATCCTCCTCGCCAAGCTGCGGGATCACCGCATCGACGGCGGTGTACAGCTCGGTGCGGTCTTCAACGGGACCGGAGATGATGAGCGGGGTGCGCGCCTCGTCGATGAGGATCGAGTCCACTTCATCGACGATGGCGAAATAATGCCCGAGCAACTCCGGAGGGCGGCGGCCGAACTGGACCATGTCGGCCGTCGAATATTTCATGTTGTCGCGCAAATAGTCGAAGCCGAATTCATTGTTGGTGCCGTAGGTGACGTCGCATGCATAGGCGTCGAGCCGCTGGCTGTCGCTCAACTCATGCACGACACAGCCCACGCTCATGCCGAGGAAATTATAGATCTGGCCCATCCAGGCGGCGTCACGTTTTGCCAGATAATCGTTTACCGTGACCACATGAACGCCGCGCCCGGCAAGCGCGTTCAGATAGACGGGCAGGGTGGACACCAGGGTCTTGCCCTCACCGGTCTTCATCTCGGCGATATTGCCTTCGTGCAGCACCATGCCGCCGATGAGCTGGACGTCGAAATGACGCTCCCCCAACGTGCGGCGCGATGCTTCGCGAACCGTGGCAAATGCCGGCACGAGCAGATCATCAAGCTTCGCACCGTCTCGCAACTGCTGACGAAACATGTCAGTGCGCGCGCGCAAGGCTTCATCCGAGAGCTTTTCCACCTCCGCCTCAAGCGCATTGATCTCATCAACGCGCGGAAGATAGGTTTTCAGCTTGCGCTGATTTGAACCCTTGAAGAACTTGCTCGCGATATTGGCAAGCGACACCATTTTTCCGTCTGCCTTTCTCAAGAAGCGGCTGCGACAGTCCAGAGCCCTGAACGCCGCGCCGGCTGGCGCATCCCGGAGATCAAGGATCCGCCCGGCAAAAGCCCGCCTCGATTACCGAGAATTACCCGCCTTTATATCGTGCGCACCGTCGGTTTGACAATTGCACCGGGTCTTGCGGCACAAGCACATGATGTGCGCCTGCTGATACCATTAATTCAGATAGGCTTCGCCCGAAATCATGTCAACGACGCGCTGCCCGCCTGCTGAAGAAGCGCATGACCCATTCTTAACTTTGCAAAGGCAAGGGCCCGGTCTAAAAGGGGCGTGTTCATCGGCATGGCGGCAAACATGAAACCGTCTTTGTCGCAAACCGAATTTCGTGCACCCGGACATCGCGGATCGTGCCGGACATCACCAACCAGTTTGAGGTTTTTCCCGTGTTAGATCATCTTGGCCGTATCGCCAGCGTGGCAGTATTGGGCGTTGTGCTCGGCTTCAGCGGCGCTTTCGCCCAGGACACCGCCGCTCCCGAAGCTTCCACCGATCCCAAGGCGCGTGTGAACGGCGTCGAAATCTCCTCATCGCAGCTGGCGCTGGCGGAGGACGAGTTGGGACAGGATCTCGCCCAGTTGCCTGAAGCCGCCAGGCGCCAGCTTGTGCTGCAATATGTCGTCGAGTTGCAACTGCTCGCCCAGGCAGCGCGTGATGCCGGGTATGACGACAGCGAGCAATATCGCGATCTGATCAGATATTACGAACTGCGCGCGCTGCGAGATGTCTTCTTCGAACGGGCGATCCGCGACAATATCACCGATGAGAGCGCCAAGGTGGTCTATGACGAGCAGATCGGCAAGCTGGATGCCGAAGTCGAAGTGCGCGCGCGCCACATTCTCGTCGAGACCGAGGAGAAAGCCGCCGAAGTGATCGAAAAACTGGAAGGCGGAACTGATTTCGCCGAACTTGCCAAGACCGAATCGACCGGCCCGAGCGGCCCGAATGGCGGTGATCTTGGCTATTTCGTTCGCGGACAGATGGTCGAGCCGTTTGCCACTGCGGCTTTCGAACTTGAGGTTGGCGCCATTTCCAAGCCGGTTCAGACCCAGTTCGGCTGGCATGTCATAAAGCTTGAGGATCGCCGCGACCGCGAGCCACCGGCCTTCGATCAGGTTAAGGATCAGGTCAAGGCCTCGATGGTCCGCCAGATGTTGCAAGAGCGCATGAGCGAGTTGCGCGATGCGGCCAACATCGAGATTCTGGATGAGTCGCTGAAGATTCCGTCGCCTGCAGCGCCCACGGCCAGCCCCGAGCAATCCAGCCCCGAGGTTGCGCCCGAACCGGCAGCGCCGGCGACCACGGACTAAGGCCGTTGAAGGTCTCGCCGTTCGCTCCCCCTGATCCGCCGGCACTCGCCGGGATTGACGGCGTGCGCATGGCCAGCGCTGAAGCCGGGATCAGATATCGCGGGCGGCGCGACCTGCTCCTGATGCTGTTTGACGAAGGCACGACGGTTGGCGGTGTGCTGACGCGCTCGAAGACTGCGTCCGCGCCCGTCGACTGGTGCCGGGAACGGCTGATCACGGGCCGCGCCCGCGCCCTCGTCGTCAATTCCGGCAACGCCAACGCCTTCACCGGCATGCGCGGCGTCGATACCGTCACCCGCACCGCCGACATCGCCGCCCGCGCCGCCGACTGCGCCACGGACGAGGTTTTGATCGCTTCGACCGGCGTGATCGGTGAGCCGCTCGAGGTGGAAAGGTTCGCCCAGTCCCTGACGGGGCTGGCCGCGCAGACGCGCAGCGATGGCTGGCTGGAGGCCGCCCAGGCCATCATGACCACCGACACCTACCCCAAGCTCGCCACCCGGCGCGCCATCATCGGCAGCGCCGAGGTCACCATCAACGGCATCGCCAAGGGGTCGGGCATGATCGCGCCGGATATGGGCACCATGCTGTGTTTCCTCGCCACCGACGCGCCGATCGCCGCGCCCGTGCTGAACGCCCTGTGCCGCCAGCATGCCGACAGCACATTCAACGCGATCACGGTTGACGGCGATACCTCGACCAGCGATACGCTGCTGATGTTTGCAACCGGCGCGGCCCTGCGGCGCGGCGCGGCGCGCATCGAGCAGATCGATGACCCCGAACTTGCGGCATTTTCGCTGGCGCTGCATGCGCTCATGTTCGATCTGGCCATGCAGGTGGTCAAGGACGGCGAGGGCCTGAGCAAGTTCGTCACCATCCGCGTCGAGGGTGCCGAGGACAACAGGGCGGCGCGGCGCATTGCCTTCTCGATCGCCAATTCGCCGCTGGTCAAGACCGCGCTCGCCGGCGAGGATCCGAATTGGGGGCGCATTGTCATGGCGGTCGGCAAGGCGGGCGAGGCCGCCTGTCGCGACCGGTTGGCGATCTGGTTCGGTGATATGCCCGTAGCTCAGGCCGGCATGGTCCACCCCGATTACCGCGAGGCCGACGGCGCGGCCTACATGCGCCATGCCGAGCTTCTGCTGCGCGTCGATGTCGGGACGGGCGGCCCCGGCACTGCTACGGTGTGGACCACGGATCTCAGCGCCACCTATGTTGCAATCAATTCCGATTACAGAAGCTGAACGCCGATACGGGGATGCCAACGTGACGCAAGCCGGGCCTGCGGGCGCACCAGCGCTGAAACTGGTCGTGGCCTGCGCGCTGATCGACGTTGATGGCCGTATTCTGCTGGCCCAGCGCCCCCAGGGCAAGCCGATGGCCGGCTTGTGGGAGTTCCCCGGCGGCAAGATCGAGCCGGGCGAGACGCCCGAGGCTGCCCTCGTGCGTGAGCTACACGAGGAGCTGGGCATTGATGTGCCGCTGCGCTGCCTCGCGCCGCTGACCTTCGCCAGCCATGGTTATGGCACCTTTCACCTGCTGATGCCGCTTTACATCTGCCGCAACTGGGAGGGCGAGGTTGAAGCGCGTGAGGGGCAGACACTCGCCTGGGTGCGCGCCAAGCTGCTGCACAATTATCCCATGCCGCCCGCCGATGTGCCGCTAATCCCGATCCTGCAGGATTGGCTGTGATGAACGCCAACGATACTGACACAAAAGGCGGGGAAGCGCACGAGCAGGGCCCGAGAGATCTGCCCGCCTTTTATGACGATCTGGACCAGACCCTGCGCTTTGCCTGGGCGATGCTTTCGCGCGGGGTCAAGGATCGCCGCGCGCCGTCTCATACGCCGGCGCTCGCCACCATCGACGCCAGCGGTCGTCCGCAGGTGCGCACGGTGGTGCTGCGCGGCTGCGAACCCGATTTGCGGCGCTTGCGCTTTCACACCGACATACGCGCCGCGAAAGTGAGCGAGATCGCCGCCCACTCCCGTGGCAGCGTGATGGTCTATGACGCGCGCCAGAAGTTTCAGCTCCGGCTTTCGGCCTCACTGCGAGTGCACACCAGCGACGAGTTGGCCAACGCCGCCTGGGCGCAGACCCGTGACTTCAGCAAGGTGTGCTATCAGGTGATGCCCGTGCCCGGCACGGTGGTCGAAGATCCGGCCGCGATACCCTTTTCGGCGCACGACACCAATGACGGCGCGGCAAACTTTGCCGTGGTCAGCGCGCAGATCGAGCGCATCGAATGGCTTTATCTTGCCCATCAGGGCCACCGGCGCGCCCTGTTCGAATGGCATGAAGATGAGAGCGGGGGCGGGCGCTGGGGCGCGGCCTGGCTGGTGCCCTAATACAAATAGCGCTTCTTGATGCCGCGTCCGGTGATGAGCTGGGAAAGCAGCACCGATGACGAGGTCACGAGGAAGCTGACAAGGACAAGGCCGACCATGTCGGCGCCGGACTCGACCATGTCGCCGAAGATGTAATACCGGGTGCCGACATAAGAGGTGTAGAGGTCGATCAGGAAACAAAGGACCCACGCGCCCTTGAGCAGCATGGTGATGGCATTGTTCTTTTCAGCCGAACTCCAGATGAGCCGCGTCGCCACCATGAAGCCGACGATGATCGTGGCCGCCACCCCGGCGAAGATCAGGCGCCGCGCATCCTGGTTATTGGTGAGCAGTTCATAGAATTCCGCAATGCCGAAAAAGCTCGTATAGCCATCCCACAGTGCGCCGATACTGACCACGACAATGAGTACGCGCATGGGCGGTCCTTAAATCAATCCTGTTGCATGATCTGGAGTGCGGCGAGCGCCGAGCCAAGCAGAAACAGCGCCGCCACCGCGATTTCTGTGCCATGGTGTGCGATGAAACGCCGCACAGGGCCGTTGGCGGGCCGCCTTTTGTGGATGTCGCGGCGCAGATGCGCGGCAAATTCCGTGCGCCTGGCGTTGGCGAATGCGACAGCTTCGGCGATGATACGGTTGCGCTCCATGCCCGTGCGCCTTTGCAGGGCGCTCAGCGCGAGCTCGAACTCATCGGGACTACGCTCATCGGGACTGCGCTCATCGCTCACCGTCATAACCCCGCAAGAAAACCGGTTGCCTTCGCCTGCACTGAGTAGAGATTAACCATAATTTTACCAAACGCGGCAAACCGCCACCAAGTTGGTTAACGCCGCGTATCAGAGGCAGGCTTGACCTTTCAAGCAGGGACGGGATTAAGTCAGTCAAGGCTTCTCGCGGCTCACGGGAATGAACCTTTGCAGCTCTTGCTGGGGCCTGGCTGAGTAAACAGCAAGCAGGATCATGAACGAGACCCGGATGATGCAATCGCACACACATGAGGATGCGGCACAAAGCGGCGCAGTTCCGGCGGGAGATAAGGTGCGTGATCCGGTGTGCGGAATGAGCGTAACGCCTGCGCCCGACAGACCGCATTATCAGCATGGCGCTGAGACCCGCTATTTCTGCAGCGCCGGTTGCCGGCAGAAGTTTGCCGCCGATCCGGAGCGCTACAGCGGTGAGCGCCGGCCAGACGAGCAAGCCCAGCCAGGGGCCACCTACATCTGCCCGATGGACCCCGAAGTCATTTCCGATCGACCCGGCGCGTGCCCGATATGCGGTATGGCGCTGGAACCCGAGAGCGTGACATCAGGCGATGCGGGGAGCGAACCCGAGCTGGCCGATTTCACATGGCGGCTGATTATCGGCACTGCCTTTACGGTCCCGCTGATGGTGCTGGCCATGGGGCCGATGCTTGGCCTTGTGCCGGGCGACTGGCTCAGCCCGCGTGCTGGGGGCCTGGCGCAACTGGCGCTGGCGACGCCCGTGGTGCTGTGGTCGGGCTGGCCATTCTTCGCACGCTTCTGGACCTCGGTGATGAACATGCGCCCCAACATGTGGACGCTCATCGGGCTGGGTGTAGGCGCGGCTTATGGCTACAGCCTGGTTAGCGTCGCCGCGCCGGAGCTTTTCCCCGGAGCCTTTCATGCTGCACAAGATGGTACAGCGGCGCCTGAGCACCCCGGGCTTTATTTCGAGGCCGCCGCCATGATCATCGTTCTGGTGCTGCTTGGCCAGGTGATGGAGCTGCGGGCGCGGGCGCAAACCGGCTCGGCCATTCGTGCGCTGCTCGATCTGGCGCCGCGGACCGCGCGCAGGATAGAGCCGGGTGGTTCTGAAGCCGATGTGCCGATCGAGCAGGTGATGGTGGATGATCGCCTGAGGGTGCGCCCCGGCGAGACGATACCTGTCGATGGCGTGATCACAGACGGCCATTCAAGCGTCGATGAATCGATGCTGACCGGCGAGCCTCTCGCGGTGGAAAAAAGCGAAGGGGATCAGGTCACCGGCGCGACGCTGAACCAGACCGGAAGCTTCATCATGCGCGCTGAGCGTGTCGGCAGCGAAACCATGCTGGCGCGTATTGTTGCCATGGTTGCAAAGGCGCAGCGCAGCCGGGCGCCTGTGCAGCATCTGGTCGACAGGGTTGCGGCCTATTTCGTGCCGAGCGTCGTCATCATCGCGCTTGCCACATTTGTCTTCTGGCTATTTTTCGGCCCTTCTCCGGCCATCGCCCACGCGCTCGTCGCCGCGGTTTCGGTCTTGATCATCGCCTGCCCCTGTGCGCTTGGTCTGGCGACGCCCATGTCGATCATGGTCGCAGCAGGGCGCGGAGCCCAGGCCGGTGTGCTCATCAAAAATGCCGAGGCGCTGCAGCACCTTGCCGATGTTGATACGCTGATCATCGACAAAACCGGCACGGTGACGCTTGGACGTCCGGTCCTGCGCCGTGTCGAGCCCGCGCCGCATATGGACGAAGATGAATTGCTGCGCCTTGTCGCCAGCGTCGAGCGCGCCAGCGAGCATCCTCTGGCCGATGCGATCGTGGACGCGGCGCGCCTGCGCGGTCTGGTGCTCGAAGATGCAGTCGACTTCCGATCCCTCACCGGTCGCGGCATAACCGGCACCATTGCCGGCCGGCGCCTCGCCATCGGCAGCGACCGCATGATCATCGAGACGGGTGTCGAGCCCGCCAAGTTCGAAGGCTGGGCCAAGAGCCTGCGCGAGGATGGCGCGACGGTCATCGCCGTCGCGATCGATGAGGAATTTGCCGGGCTCATCGTCGTCGATGACCCGATCAGGGATGGGGCTGCGGAAGCGATCGTATCGCTGCAAGGCTCCGGCGTCCGTGTGATCATGGCGACCGGAGATAATATCTCGACGGCACAGGCAGTGGCGCGCCGGTTGGGTATCCTGGAGTTTCGCGCCGGGCTGCTGCCCGAGGACAAATTGCGGCTGATCGGGGAGGTGAGTTCGCGCGGCGCGCGCATCGCCATGGCCGGTGACGGAATAAATGATGCGCCCGCGCTTGCCGGCGCATCGGTTGGCATCGCCATGGGCGCCGGAGCCGACATCGCCATCGAGAGCGCCGGTATCATTCTGGTGAAGGGCGATCTGCGCGGGGTGGCGCGGGCGCGCCGGCTGGCGCTGGCGACCATGGCCAATATCCGCCAGAACCTGTTTTTCGCGTTCGGCTATAATGTCATCTGCATCCCGATCGCAGCAGGGGCGCTTTATCCCGTGACGGGGCTGCTGCTGTCGCCGATGATCGCGGCTGCGGCCATGAGCCTGTCGTCGGTTTCGGTGATTGCCAACGCACTGCGCCTGCGCGGCGTGCGGCTTGATTGACGTCTGCGGCGATCAGGGCGGCGCACCCGCCTGTCAGTTGGCGAAGCGGAAATGCATCACGTCACCGTCATGGACGGCATAGTCCTTGCCCTCCAGCCGCATCTTGCCGGCATCGCGGGCGCCGCTTTCGCCGCCGCAGGCAACGAAATCCGCATATGAGATCGTCTCGGCGCGGATGAAGCCCTTCTCGAAATCGGTGTGGATGACCCCGGCAGCCTTGGGCGCGGAGGTGCCTCTGGTCACCGTCCAGGCGCGCGCTTCCTTGGGCCCGACGGTGAAATAGGTAATCAGCCCGAGCAGCTTGTAGCCTTCATGGATCAGCCGGTTCAGGCCGGGTTCGCCGAGCCCCAGTTCCGCCAGATATTCGGCCTGTTCTTCAGGCGCGAGCTGGGCCAATTCAGCCTCAATCTTGGCCGAGATCACGACCACGCCCGCATCTTGCGATCTGGCATGAGCCTCGACCCTTGCCGACAGCTGGTTGCCCTCGCCGGCCGATTGTTCATCGACATTGCAAACATAAAGCACCGGCTTGGCGGTCAGCAGCTGAAGCTGGCGGAACGCGCTGCGCTCATCCTCGGCGATCTTGGCCGCCCGAGCCGGCTGGCCCTCCGCCAGCACTGAGTGCGCCCGCTCGATCAGCTCAAGGGTGGCTTTCGCCTCCTTGCCCTCGGGCCCCTGCGCCTTGGCTTTCTTTTCCAGGGCCGGCCGGCGCCGCTCCAGGCTTTCCAAATCCGCGATCATCAACTCGGTCTCGACCGTTTCGGCATCGGCGATGGGATCGACGCGACCCTCGACATGGGCGATGTCATCATCATCAAAACAGCGCAGGACATAGGCAATCGCATCCATCTCGCGGATATTGGCGAGAAACTGATTGCCCAGCCCTTCGCCCCTGGAGGCGCCGCGCACCAGGCCGGCGATATCAACGAAGGTGAGGCGGGTGGGGATGACGCGCGCAGAGCCGCCGATCCGGGCAAGCTGATCAAGGCGCGGATCAGGCACGGGAACCTCGCCCACATTGGGCTCGATCGTGCAGAACGGATAGTTCGCAGCCTCGGCTGCAGCAGTGCGGGTCAGCGCGTTAAACAGGGTGGACTTGCCGACATTAGGCAACCCGACAATACCGCATTTGAAGCCCATGACTGTGTCCCGAGCCCGCGAGCGCTCAGCGCCCGAACCAGCGCCGCAGCTTGTCCGCCAGCCCGCCATTGCCACCGCTTGCAGCAGATGCTGCCGGGGCCGGGCCGGGCGAGGCCGGCCGCTGCGCCGAGGAAACCGTAACCGGGGCAGCGCCAACACGCTCGCGCACGGGTTCAAGCTCACGCGTCAGGCGCGCCACGTCATTCAGAAATCGCGCATCTTCGCCCGCGGCGAGCTGAGCGCCCGAGCGCGCGATCGCATCTATCAGGCTGTCGAGCCAGGCCGCGTCGGCCTTGGCGAAATCCTGGAGCACATAATTGACGACCAGCGAACGCTCGCCCGGATGACCGATCCCGATGCGCACGCGCCAGAACTCCGGCCCGATGTGCGAGGCAATCGATTTGAGCCCGTTATGGCCGGCATGGCCGCCGCCCTTTTTCACCTTCACCTTGCCCGGTGCCACATCGAGTTCGTCGTGCAGCACGATCACATCCTCGGGGCGCAGCTTGTAAAAGCGCACGGCCTCGCCGACGGCACGCCCCGACTCGTTCATGTAGGTCATTGGCTTGAGCAGCAACACGCGATCATCACCCAGCCGCCCCTCGACGACCTCGCCCTGAAAACGCCGCCGCCACGGGCCCATCCGATGGACCTCGGCCATGCGATCGACGGCACAGAAACCGACATTGTGACGGTTGGCGGCATATTTCGCGCCTGGATTCCCAAGACCGACAAACAGCTTCATCGTGCCCTCACTCGCAAATCAAAACCAAACGCGCCGCTCAGTCCTCGCCGCCGTTGTCCTCATCACCGCTTGCGTCTTCATCCTCGTCGGATCCGCCGGCGGATGCGCCGACGATCGTGAGAACGGTGAAATCGCGGTCGGTTATGGTCGGGGTAGCGCCCGCCGGCAGGGTGATCTGCGAGATGTGCACCACATCGCCGATATCCAGCCCGGTGACATCGACCTCGATATGCTCGGGGATGGCATCGGCGGGACAGCTCAGCTCGATTTCGTGACGCACCAGATTGAGCATGCCGCCGCGCTTGAGCCCAGGCGCGCGCTCTTCATTGATCACCATCACCGGCACTTCGACCTCGAGCAGCGACGTCTTGCTGATGCGCATGAAGTCGATATGCTCGACAAAATCGCGCACCGGATCGAACTGAATGTCGCGCGGAATGACGCGGGTCTTCTTGCCATTCACATCAAGCATGTAGACCGTGCTCAGGAAGGTGCCGGTCTGCACATGCTTCCACACGGACTTGTAATCGACCGTGAGCATTTCAGGCTGGCCGCGGCCGCCGTAAACGACACACGGCACACCGCCCTCGCGTCTGATCCGGCGCGCCGTCGCCTTGCCTGCACGATCCCGCACCGTGGCCTGAAGCTCGGTGATCTCCGCCATTTCATTCTCCTGCAACCGGCATATAAAAAAGGGCCCAATGCAGGCCCCGTGGCGCTTTTACAGTCTGCTAACCGCAGATCAAGCGCAGGTCATACAAGCGGTTATACCCGCGGGCGATTTGAAAGACAATTAGGTTTTTGCCCCGCTGCGCGCCTTGCCCCTCCTCATGCAATCTGCCCTCAAGACACGGCGCGCGGATAGGCATTTGCGTTTGGTCTGATCGGCGCTAAGCTTGAATAGCGTCTGCGAGCAAAGCGCTTTGCCTGTCGGGCTCGCTGGCGCGGGGCAGGAAACATCGGGACCTTGCAAGCCCAATGATCGAAGGTGGTGTCATTGTCGGCGCGGCGCTCGCTTATCTGAGCGTGCTGTTTGCCGTGGCCTATTTCGGCGATCTGCATGCCGGGCGGCGTGCGCGACTGGGTGCGCGCCCCACCACCTATGCCCTTTCGCTCGCGGTCTACTGCACATCCTGGACATTTTTCGGCAGCATCGGGCTCTCCGCCACCACAGGACTGGATTTCCTGCCGGTCTATATCGGACCGATCCTCGTGCTTGCGATCGGCACGCCCCTGATACGCCACATCATCCGCATCTCCAAGACGCAGAACATCACCTCGGTGGCCGACTTCCTCGCCGCGCGCTATGGCAAGAACGTGCAGCTTGCGGGGATCGTCACCATCCTGATCGTCGCCGGCACGCTGCCTTATCTGTCGCTCCAGCTGGAAGCCGTGGCGATGTCGGTCAAGACCATGCTGGGGCCGGCGCCGATCCCGGCCGATGTCGCCGACGCGGTTCCCTTCGTGGACATCGCCTTCATCATTGCCGTCATAATGGCGGTATTCGCGGTCCTGTTCGGGACCCGCCACATCGATGCGACCGAGCACCAGGAAGGTCTGATGCTGGCGATAGCCATGGAGTCGGTCGTCAAGCTGGCCGCCTTCCTGATTGTCGGCTGCTATGTCACCTTCGTCATGTTCGGTGGTATCGGCCCGTTGCTGGAGCGCGCCAGCGCCGATCCGCATATCAGCGAGCTGTTCAGCCGTGGCTTCAGCGGCGGCACCTGGATCACCATCACCTTGCTCAGCGCGATGTGCATCATTCTCCTGCCGCGCCAGTTTCACGTGATGGTGGTGGAGAACAACGATCCTGCCGAGGTCAGGCGCGCGCGCTGGCTGTTCCCGCTCTATCTGATCCTTATCAATCTCTTCGTCGTGCCGGTGGCTATAGCCGGGCTGCTGACATTCGGCTCTCATGGGCCTGCTGCGGACATGTTCTTGCTGTTGCTGCCACTGTCGGATGGCGCCTACACCATAAGTCTCATCGCCTTTCTCGGCGGTCTGTCGGCGGCGACCGCGATGGTCATTGTCGCCTCCGTGGCGCTGTCGATCATGGTGTCGAACAATCTTGCCGTGCCGCTGCTGCTTGAGCGCCGGCGCGGTGTGTCGCTCGACAGCGAGGACATGAGCAAGTTCCTCCTCAACATAAGGCGCGCGGTGATCGCCGGCGTCATGCTGCTGACCTATCTGTTCTACCGCACCATCGAGGGCTCCTCGGCACTGGTCGCGATCGGCCTTCTGTCGTTTTCCGCGATTTCGCAACTGGCGCCGGCGTTCTTCGGTGGCCTCGTGTGGCGCCGGGCGACGGCACGCGGCGCCATGGCGGGCATCCTCGCGGGCTTTGCGGTGTGGGGCTACACGCTGTTGCTGCCTTTTCTTGCCAAGTCGGGCGTGATCAGCCACGACATCGTCACCAACGGCCCGTTCGGCGTGGCGCTGCTGAAGCCCCAGATGCTGTTCAACATGAGCTTCGAGCCGCTTACTCACGGCGTCTTCTGGAGCCTGGTGTGCAACATCTTCGCCTATGTGACGGTGTCGCTGCTGCGCGCGCCCGAGCCGATCGAGCGTTTGCAGGCCAACACCTTCATCGAAGAACGCCGCGGACTGCCGGCGCCGGGCCTGCGGGTGGTGCGCGAGGTGGTGGATGTCGCCGAGCTTCAGCAGATCGTATCGCGCTATCTGGGCGAGGAGCGCACCGCGCGGTCATTTGCCGAATATGCCGAGCAGCGCGGGGTGGTGCTGAGGCCGAGGACCACGGCGGACGTGCACTGGCTGCGCTTCACCGAGCGGCTGCTCGCCAGCGCCATCGGCGCGGCGTCCTCGCGCCTCGTGCTGTCGCTGGCGCTGCGCCGTCACGACGTCAGCAGCAAATCGGCGCTCAAGCTTCTCGATGATGCTTCAGAGGCGATCCAGTATAACCGCGACCTGCTTCAGCAGGCGCTCGACCAGGTGCGCCAGGGCATCGCGGTGTTCGACAAGGACATGCGGCTGATCTGCTGGAACCGGCATTTCCGCGACATACTGCAACTGCCCCCCGATCTGGGCCGTATCGGCGTGCCGCTCGATCAGATCGTGCGCGCCAGCGCCAGCGCCAGCGGTCTTTCGCCGGTCGAGGTCGAGCACATGGTCGCCGACCGGCTGCGCAAATTCGTCGTGACCATGGAGACCTTCCAGGAGCGTCTGCCCCGCGAGCAGCGCGTCGTCGAGATCCGCACCAATGCCATGCCCCAGGGCGGCATCGTGACATCGATCACCGATATCACCGACCGTGTTGCCGCCGCAGAGGCGCTGGCGCGGTCGAAATCGACGCTTGAGCGCCGCGTCAAGGAGCGAACCGCGGAACTGACCAAGCTCAACGAGGCGCTCCAGCAGGCCAAGGCTCGCGCCGATGAAGCCAATCTGGACAAGACCCGCTTTCTGGCCGCTGCCAGCCACGACATCCTGCAACCATTGAACGCTGCCCGGTTATACACCACCAGCCTGGTCGAACGCGGCGCACAAGGCGAGCCAGGCCGTCTGGCGCGCAACATCGATGTGGCGCTGACCGCGGTCGAGGATATTCTCAACACGCTGCTCGACATGTCGCGGCTGGACACCGGGGCGCTGCGTCCCGACATCGGCCCGGTGCGCCTGCATGATCTGCTGCAACAGCTCAAGGTCGAATTCGAGCCTCTGGCCGAGGAACGCGGCCTGCGGCTTCAGGTCATGCCCTCGCGGCTGTGGGTCAGTTCGGATGTGCGCCTGCTGCGCCGCATCCTGCAAAATCTGGTCTCCAATGCGATCAAATACACCGACCGGGGCCGCGTGCTGGTGGGCTGCCGGCGCAGCGGCAACAGCGTATCTGTCGAGGTCCACGACACCGGACCCGGCATCCCGCTTGCCCAGCAGACGCTGATCTTCAAGGAATTCCGCCGGCTGCACCAACATGTCGGGGCGGTACGCGGACTGGGGCTCGGTCTTTCGATTGTCGAGCGAATGGGCCGGGTTCTCGATCATCCGATCCGTCTGGAATCAACGCTGGGTCTGGGTTCGACGTTCGCCGTCACGCTGCCCCTTGCTGCACCTGTGGCGCTCACCGAGCCACGCGCCGCCCTGCCGCGCCTCATAGGCGATCTGCGTGGTCTGGAGGCGCTGTGCATCGACAATGAAAGCGCGATCCTGGAAGGCATGGAGGTGCTGTTGCGCACCTGGGGCTGCCGCGCCACCACCGCCATGAGCGCCGAAGATGCCCTGGAGGCGATCCAGCAGCGCGGCGTCAGTCCCAATGTCATTCTTGCCGACTATCACCTGGAAAACGGCACAGGCTGTGATGCGGTGGCACGGATCTGCCGGGCGTTGGGGCGTAACGTGCCGGGCATCATCGTCACCGCCGACCGCTCGCCCGAAGTGCAGGACGAGGTGCAAGCCGCCGGCTACAGGCTGTTGCGCAAACCAGTCAAGCCTGCCACTCTGCGCGCCGTGATCGCCCAGTCCGTGCTGCCCAGCCTGGCGGCGGAATAGGCTCGGGAAAACCGCGGGGACTGGCGCGCGGCGGCGCGGGCGTGATATAGCCCTGATCACCAGAATCACGAACAGAATTTACGGAGCGCGGTCAAGCCTATGGCGTCGCAGCAATATCTCTATGTCATGAGCGGTCTGTCCAAGACCTATCCCGGCGGCAAGACGGTCCTGAAGAACATCTCGCTGTCGTTCCTGCCCGGCGCCAAGATCGGCGTCGTCGGCGTCAACGGTTCGGGCAAGTCTACCCTGCTGCGCATCATGGCCGGCACGGACATCGAATTCGTTGGCGAGGCCTGGGCGGCTGAAGGCGTGCGCGTCGGCTACCTGCCACAGGAGCCGGACCTCGACGCGACCAAGGATGTGATGGGCAATGTCATGGAGGGCGTGGCCGACAAGAAGGCCAAGCTCGACCGCTATAACGAACTGGCGATGAACTATTCTGACGAGACGGCCGATGAGATGGCGAAGCTCCAGGATGAGATCGATGCGCATGATCTGTGGGATCTGGATGCGCAGGTGGAACAGGCCATGGATGCGCTGCGCTGTCCGCCGCCCGAGGCCGATGTCAGCAAGCTTTCGGGCGGCGAGCGTCGCCGCGTGGCGCTGTGCAAGCTGCTTTTGTCAAAGCCCGACATGATCCTGCTGGACGAGCCGACCAACCATCTGGATGCGGAAACCGTCGCCTGGCTGGAGCGCTTCCTGAAGGACTATGCGGGCACAGTGGTGCTCGTCACCCATGACCGCTATTTCCTCGACAATGTCACGGGCTGGATCCTTGAGCTGGATCGCGGGCAGGGCATTCCCTACAAGGGCAATTATTCCTCGTGGCTGGAGCAGAAGCGCAAGCGCATGGAGGTCGAGGGCCGCGAGGACGAGGCGCGCAAGCGCACGCTGTCGCGCGAGCTGGAGTGGATCCAGGCCAGCCCGCGCGCGCGCCAGGCCAAATCCAAGGCGCGCATTCAGGCCTATGAAGCCCTGGCCGCGCAGGAAGGGCGCGATCAGGTGGGGCGCGCGCAGATTTCCATTCCGCCGGGGCCGCGGCTTGGCAGCATGGTGCTCGACGCCGAAGGTCTGACCAAGGGGTTCGGCGATGACCTGCTCATCGAGGAACTGAACTTCAAGCTGCCGCCGGGCGGCATCGTCGGCGTGATCGGACCGAACGGCGCGGGCAAGACGACGCTGTTTCGCATGATCACCGGCCAGGACAGTCCCGATGCCGGCACTCTGCGCCTGGGCGAGACCATCAAGCTGGGCTATGTGGATCAGAGCCGTGATGCGCTCGATCCGAAAAAGACCGTCTGGGAGGAGATTTCCGGCGGCAACGATGTCATCGAGCTGGGCAAGCGCGAGGTGCAAAGCCGCGCCTATGTCGGCTGGTTCAACTTCAAAGGCGGCGACCAGCAGAAGAAGGTCGGCCAGCTCTCGGGCGGCGAGCGCAACCGCGTGCATCTGGCCAAGATGCTGAAGGAGGGCGCCAACCTGCTGCTGCTCGACGAGCCGACCAACGACCTTGATGTCGAGACGCTGTCGGCGCTGGAGGCGGCGCTTGAGGATTTTCCGGGCTGCGCGATGGTGATCAGCCACGACCGCTTTTTCCTCGACCGGATCGCGACGCACATGCTGGCGTTCGAGGGCGACAGCCATGTGGAGTGGTTCGAGGGCAATTTCGCCGATTACGAAGAGGACAAGCGGCGCCGTCTGGGCGATGCGGCGGTGGAGCCGCACCGGATCAAGTTCAAGCGGTTCGCGCGGGCTTGAGGGGGCAATGCCACCTCAGGAGCGTTGAAGCATGCAGTTAGACGAAGTCTTTGAAATTGGTCCAGCACACCTGGCAAGTTATGTCGATCACCCTCCCGCCGATCGCCGCGCGCACCAGGATCTTGAACATGTGCCGCAGGATCAGTTCCTTCAGCTTCTCGCACATCGCGCGCCCGCATCAACCTTTGCGCTCACTTACAAGCCATTCATCAACCGATCATAACCCGGGCAGAGTTCTTGCATTTGCCCGGTGCATTTCAGATATTGCCGTTGCCACGCGGGTGATCGGTTCTGATCTCGCTGCGCGGTTGAACCGTGCGTGTGAGCCATCATGGATGTATGCAGTCGGCGCGTCGTGCGTCGTTTTCCGCCAGCGCGTCGCGTGCCGTTGGCGAACCCATTCTGCCACAGCGATAACGGCGTGAAGCTCTAGTCGGCAAATTGCCGCCGCCTTCGCCGCCGTTTCCCGGCGGACCCATGACAGGAGGCGGATGATGTCTTACGAAATTCTGGCGAGCGCCATTCGCGAAACCGGCGAGCGCGGCGATCTGGAAGCCATCCGCGCCTTTGCTTCGGCAGAGCACCCGGCGGATCTCGCCGCGTTCCTGGCGAGCCTCGATCCGGCCGAAAGCTGGTTCGTGCTCGATCTGCTGAGCACTGCCGAGCAGGCCGAGATCTTCGGCTATCTAGCCCCCGAGACCCAGGTCGAGCTGGCGCAGGCCGCGACCAGGACCAAGCTGGCGCGCATCGTCACGGCGATGGAAGCCGATGAACGCGCCGACCTGTTCAACGAATTGTCCGACGAGCAGCAAGAGGCCTTGCTGCCTGCGCTGGCACAGGCGGAACGTGAGGATATCCGGCGCCTGTCATCCTATGAAGAGGGCACTGCCGGAGCCATCATGACGTCGGATTATGCCATCCTAAAGGGCGATCTGAGCGCATCGGCAGCAATCGAGAAGCTGCGTCATGAAGCGCCCGACAAGGAAACCATCTACCGCACCTATGTCATTGACGAAGCCCGGCGCCTGATCGGCTCGGTGCGCCTGCAGGACCTGATCCTTGCGCCGTCGCGCAAGCTGGTCAGGGAGATCATGGAGACCAATACGCTTGCGGTGCGCGTCGATGAGGACCAGGAGAGCGTCGCTGGCAAGATCGCGCGCTATGACCTGCTGGCGCTGCCGGTCATCGACGCGGAGGGGCGCATGGTCGGTATAGTGACCCACGACGATGCGCTCGATGTGCTTCAGCAGGAAGCCACCGAGGATTTTCACAAGGTCGGCAGCGTGCAGGGCATCAACATGAATGTGCGTGATGCCGGCATCTTCCTGTTGTACCGTGCGCGTATTGTCTGGCTGGTGCTGCTGGTGCTGGCCAACATATTTTCCGGCGCCGGTATTGCCTATTTCGAAGATACGATTGCCGCGCATGTGGTGCTGATGTTCTTCCTGCCGCTCCTGCTTGGTTCGGGCGGCAATGCCGGTTCGCAATGCGCCACGATGATGGTGCGCGGGCTGGCCACGGGGGATGTCAAGCTGGGCGACTGGGGCCGTCTGGTGGGGCGCGAGGTGCTGGTTGCGGGCCTGCTCGGGCTGAGCATGGCGCTGGCGGTCTCAGGCATCGGGCTGGTGCGCGGCGGCACGGAACTGGCCCTCGTTGTTGCAGCGGCCATGATGCTGATCGTGATTGTCGGCTCGGTGATCGGGTTGACGCTGCCGTTTATACTCACGCGACTGAAGTTTGATCCGGCCACGGCCAGCGCGCCGCTGGTGACCTCGATTGCCGATGCCATTGGCGTCATCATCTATTTCAGCATCGCCACCGCCTATCTGAGTGCGCCTGCAGCGTGATACGCGGGTAACGCTTCTTGCGCATTTTGCCGGCAGCGCATGTGATAGCTGGTCAAAAGTACAGGCTGATATTGTATTGAATAAAATTGACTGGCAGAACATGAATAGTTCAACCTGAGGATTGTTCCATGCTGGAACAAATGCGCAAGCGCATGAACTGGGGATTGGCCCGCCGCTGGGCGGTCATCCTCATCGTGCCAGTGGTTGCCGTGCTGATCGCGGGACGCCAGCATGTGCTCCAGCGGACCGACGACCTGACGATCTGGAAGGGAGGCGGCATGGGCATGTTCGCCTCGGCGGACACGATCACGCGCTTCGCCAAACTTTATCTCGTCACCCCCGACGGCACGCGCTATCCGCTGATCTCGCCCACCGCAGAACTGATAGATATGCAGCAACGCTTCCTCAATTATCCGACCCGCGCGCAGTTCGAGCGGTTCGAACGCGCCGTGAAGGCCTACAACTGGGTCGGAGCGGAAGAAAAGATGCGTCATATCGTGTTCGATCCGCAGGGCCGCGAGCTGGCTTCGCGCCCTGGCGTTTATAACGTGTTGCGTCCGGGCGGACCGCGCGAGGAAAAGGTGGAAGATGTCACCTGGCGATTGCGGCTGGAATACTGGAAGATTGCCTATGATCCTGAAACGCGGCGCGCCGTCGCCGGGATCGTCGCCATCCACGAAAGTGGGGATCAATGATGCTTCAGGCCGTTGTTCGCCATCGCGGATGGCTGCAATATGTGGTTGCCCAAGTGGAGGCGCTCGATCTCTTGCGCGCGGTCACTCTGCCCACTCTTTTCCTTGTCATCCGGTTCGGTTTTCACGATTGGCAGATGCAAATGGCCGCCAGCATGTCGCTGCTGGTCGTGCTGTTCTTTCCCGCCGCCCTGTACAGCGTGTCACTCTGGGCGCTGCTTGCGGTCGCATCGAGCGCGGCTCTGGTGGTCAATTGGGAAACGGCTGATAACCACAAATACCTGTTTGTCTACTGGATGTGGATCATGACCGCGGTCATGGCGGTGCGCGAAATCGACTGGCGCGAGCAGATCATCCTCTTCAACGCCAGGTTCTTTCTTGTCTTCATCTTCCTGGCGGCGGCCCTGCAGAAGTTTCTCTCGCCGACCTACATGTCGGGCGAAATGTTCGAGCTGGTGATGCTCACCGACAGGCGCTTTTATGGATTTGGTGACCTGCTCGGCACCAGCCGCGAGGTGGTCGAGCAGACAGGACAGCAACTTGTCCGGCTGCGCGCGCCCACCGCAGAGGTGGTCGGCAACGAAATCATAATGCCGTCAAATGATCGGGTGCGCACGCTGGCACTGCTGATCACCTGGTATGATCTTTATGTGCAGGTGCTCATCGGGGCACTGTTCGTCGTGCGCCGGCGCATCACCGATCTGGCAGCACATCTGCTTTTGTTGTTCTTCATCTTCACCACCTACCTGGCCGCACCGGTTGGCGGGTTCGGGTGGCTGCTCGCGATTTTCGGCTTCGCGCTGACCAAGGAGACGGCGCCGCGCCTTCATATTGTCTACTTTGCCTCATTCTTCGCGCTGCTGATTTATGGCATACCCTGGCGCACATGGGTGCTGAGCGTATTTTGAACATGACCGAGCCAGTAAGTGCGGCGAGACAGGCGAGCCTCGGGAGCCTCCAGGCGGACCGGCTCTCGATAGTTTATGACGGCGAGTGCCCGTTCTGCTCAGCCTATGTGCGGCTTATGCGGCTGCGCGACAGCGCCGGCCAGGTTGATCTCATCGACGCCCGCGGCCGGCCCGATCTTTGTGAGGAACTGCGCCAGCGCGGCATCGACCTGAACAAAGGCATGTTGGTGCAGCACGGCGGTCGGATCTATCTGGGCGCAGACGCGCTCAACATCATGGCGCTGCTCACCTCACGCTCCAATTTGTGGAACAAGGCTGTGGCCGGGATCATGGCCGATGAAGGACGCGCCCGGATGCTTTATCCAACGCTGCGCGCAGGGCGCAATCTGGCGCTACGTTTGCTCGGGCGCAAACCCATCTGAAGCGACTCAAGGGTAAAGCCGGGACTTGTCCCAACCGTCTTCAAGCCGCGCCCGGCGAAACACGAACCGGTCATGCAGCCGGAAATGCCGGTCGCTCCAGAACTCGATCTCCAGCGGGCAGATGCGAAAGCCCGACCAATGCGCGGGGCGGGGTACGTCCCCGCTAAATTGCGCATCAAGTCTCGCCACCGAGTCCTCCAGCACCTTGCGGCTCTCCAGAGGGCGCGACTGAAGCGAAGCCCAGGCGCCGATGCGGCTGCCGCGCGGACGCGAGGCATAATATGCGTCGGCTTCCGCTTCACTCACCCGTTCGACGAGCCCGCGCACGCGCACCTGGCGCAGCAGGCTTTTCCAATGAAAGCACGAAGCAGCCCTCGGCCGGGACGCCAGCTCTTCGCCCTTGGCGCTCTGGGTGTTCGTGTAAAACACGAAGCCGCGCTCATCGAGCCCTTTCAGCAGCACCATGCGGACATTGGGCAGGCCATCGGCATCGACGGTGGCGATGGCCATGGCGTTGGGGTCGTTGACTTCTGATCCTTCGGCATCGGCGAGCCAAGCGCGAAACAGGGCAAACGGATCGGCGGCGCGCTCGGGGTCATGCCCGGCAGGCAGATCGCTGTTGGCATCCTTGCTGGTATCGTCAATTGTCATGGCATGAAACTAGCAATGAAGCAGGGGCTGTCAACAAGGGTATGAGGACGCGGGTCCGCTCCTGCGTGCTTGGGGCAAAATGGCGCATCTCGCGGCCGTCCCGCCTATCCCCGCGCCGCCGGCACGCAATGCCGAAGAATCCCGTTGATGTGCCGGCATGTCAGGATCAGCGAGGCTGGACGGGGAAAAGCATTCGTGTAGGATGCGCTGCCATGAAGCAGGTACAGGGAGACTGGGTACGTGGCGCAACGCGAACAACTCATGGCAGGCAAACGCGGCCTGATCATGGGTGTGGCCAATAACCGTTCCATCGCATGGGGCATTGCCAAGGCCCTTGCCGATGAGGGCGCAGAGCTTGCATTCACGTTTCTCGGCGAGGCGCTGGAAAAGCGCGTCAGGCCGCTGGCCGCCGAGGTTGGCGCGCCGCTGGTGCTGCCGTGCGATGTCACCGATCCGCAGTCGCTGGACGCAGTCTTTGACAGTCTCGCCAGGGAGTGGCCCAAGCTGGACTTCGTCGTCCATGCGATCGCCTTTTCCGACAAGGCAGAGCTTGACGGACGCTATGTCGATACCAGCGAGCGCAACTTCACGCAGACGCTGCTGGTGTCATGCTACTCGCTCACCGCAATAGCCCAGCGCGCCGAACGGCTGATGACCGATGGCGGCGCCTTGCTGACCCTGACCTATTACGGCGCGGAAAAGGTCATGCCCCATTACAATGTGATGGGCGTTGCCAAGGCGGCGCTGGAGGCCAGCGTGAAATATCTCGCCATGGACCTGGGCAAGCAGAATATCCGCGTCAATGCGATCTCCGCCGGCCCGATCAAGACGCTCGCGGCCTCCGGGATCGCCGATTTCCGCTACATATTGAAGTGGAACGAATATAATTCGCCGCTGCGCCGGTCGGTCAGCATCGAGGATGTCGGCAAATCGGCGGTCTATCTTTTGTCCGATTGGGGACGTAGCGTGACTGGCGAAGTTCATCACGTCGATGCGGGTTATCACGTTGTCGGCATGAAGGCCGAGGACGCACCGGATATTTCGGTCGTGTAGCATGTTATTTGATAGCTGTGGCACGAGTGGTTCTGCCGTGTCGGGCACGCAGGGCAATTTTTTGCAAGATTTCAGGCCATCGGGTTGCAGTAAAGTCCGCATGGATGAATTGCTGAGATAGCGGGAGTGGGTCGTCATGGATCCGATCAAGATCGTTACATATGTTGCAGTGGCGGCAGTGGTGGCTCTGGTCGCGCTTGGCGGCCTGGGGTTTTACCTCGGCTACACGGCTGGTCTGGGAGGCCCCGATACCGGCACGCAAGCTTCGCGCAGCACGCCAGACCCTGATGCTCTTGCGCAGGTCAGGGAATTGAATGCCCAGATCGCCGAGCTCAAGCAAGCCCTCGCCAGCCAGGCCGAAGCGCCAGCAACCGACGAAACCAGTGCCGCGCGAGAAGAAGCGTTGAGCACTGAACTCGCGCAGGTGCGCCGCGAGCTTCAGGAAAGCCGCAACGATGCCGAGACGCTGCGCGCGCGCATTGCCGAAATGGAAGCCGCGCAGGAAAGCGCGACGCCGGGCGATGTGGCGAGCGCCGAGCCGCAAGCAACAGCCACAGCTGATCTCAGCGCCGTCGTGCTCTATGACCGGTTTCAGCTCAAGCGCGAGACCTCGCGCGCCTTCGACGAGGTGGACCTGCAATTCGCATTGCAGACCGTGGGCTCGCGCTCTGCCGGGCTCAGCATAAACGGCCAGCGCATCTCGATGCAGGCGCGCGACGGCAAGCAGATCATTCACAAGGGCGTAACCTGCGAGTTGATCCTCATCGAGACCGACCAGACCGAACAGCTCGCGCAATTCTCCATCGCCTGCAAGCGCTGAGACCAGAGCCGGTCGGTGCGCGTCCGGTCAGGCTTGCACCATCAATGGCTTGGGAGGGGGCGAAATGGAGAGGAGCAGGATTTACTTCGTGCGCCATGGCCAGACCGACTGGAACGCCGATGGCCGATATCAGGGCCATCTCGACATTCCGCTGAATGATACCGGCCGTGCGCAGGCTGAGCGCAATGGCCGCATTCTGGCGCAGACCCTGGGCGATCCCGAGCAGTTAGACTTCGTTTCCAGCCCGCTCAGCCGCGCCACTGAGACCATGGAGATCATGCGCCGCGAGATGGGCCTCGACCCTCACGGCTATCGGACGGACCCGCGCCTCATGGAGATCTGCGCCGGAGACTGGCAGGGCGAGCCCCGTGAGCGGGTTATGGCGCAGCTTGCGCAACTCAGCAGCGAGGAAATGTGGCAATTCGTCTATCCCGGTCAGGGCGGCGAAAGCTATGCGGATCTGCAGGCGCGGGTGAACGATTGGATGTCCGAAATAAAGCACGATATCATCGTTACGGCTCATGGCGGCGTCATGCGCTGCCTGCGCATGCAGATTGAACGGATCGAGCCCGCAGTCGGCTTGAAGCTGAACGTGCCTCAGGACAAAGTGCTGGTGATCCAAGGCTTGGACCTGCACTGGCTGTGACCGCGCCATCGTGCAGCATTGACCGCAAATGATGGAAAGCGCAGGCTTTTAGATCATGTCGCATAACAGTTTCGGGCATCTGTTCCGTGTCACCACCTGGGGCGAGAGCCATGGGCCGCAGATCGGCTGCGTGATAGATGGCTGCCCGCCGGGCATCCCGCTGGGTGAAAGCGACATCCAGCCGTTTCTCGACAAGCGCCGGCCGGGCCAGTCGCGCTTCACGACCCAGCGCCGCGAGGCCGACGAAGTGCGCATCGTTTCGGGCGTGTTCGACGATGGCCACGGCGTTCAGCGCACCACCGGCACGCCCATCGCGCTGATCATCGAGAACACCGACCAGCGCTCCAAGGACTATTCCGACATTGCCGATAAATTCCGCCCCGGCCATGCCGATTTCACCTATATCGCCAAATACGGGATCCGCGACCATCGCGGCGGCGGGCGCTCCTCGGCGCGTGAAACGGCCATGCGCGTTGCCGCCGGAGCAGTGGCGCGCAAGGTCATTGCCGGCATGAGCGTGCGCGGCGCTCTGGTTCAGCTTGGACCGCATGGCATCTCCCGCAATGGCTGGGACTGGGACGAGGTCGAGCGCAATCCGTTCTTCTGTCCCGACGCGCAGGCCGCCGCCGCCTGGGCCGAATATCTGGACGGTGTGCGCAAGGCCGGTTCCTCGGCCGGCGCTGTCATCGAGATCATCGCTGAGGGCGTGCCCGCGGGGCTGGGCGCGCCGCTTTATGGCAAGCTCGATCAGGACATCGCCGGCGCCCTGATGGGCATCAACGCTGTCAAGGGTGTCGAGATCGGCGCCGGCTTTGCGTCGGCGGCGCTTTCGGGCGAGGACAATGCCGATGAGATCCGCATCGGCGCGGATGGCCAGCCAGTCTTCCAGTCCAATAATGCCGGCGGTGTTCTCGGCGGCATTTCCACCGGCCAGCCGATCGTGGCGCGCTTTGCTGTCAAGCCGACTTCGTCCATCCTGAGCCCGCGCCAGACGATTGACTGGCATGGCCGCGAAACCGAGATCAGCACCAAGGGGCGGCATGATCCTTGCGTGGGTATACGGGCCGTGCCGGTAGGTGAGGCGATGATGGCGCTGGTTCTGGCCGATCATCTGCTCAGACACCGCGCGCAGTGCCCGGGCGCAAACGAACGCATCGAGGCGATGCACAACTAATAATGAGCCAGGTTGAAAATGGCTGCCAAACTCAATCCGATGCCACATGACATCACCAGCGAGGGACTGGCGCTGCCGTACGGCAAGGAAGCCGGCAGCTTCCGGTTTTACGCCATGGCAATCGCGGCGCTGCTGTGCATCGGTTTCTACCTTTCCGGCGGGCATTCGGTGCTGCTGGCGCTCGGTGTAAGCGCGGCCTGCGTATCCTATTATTTTTTTCCGCTGATCGAGGGACGTGCGCGCCTTGGCGCCAGCCAGTACGGTATTTTCGTCGACGGCCTGGGGCTGATCCCCTGGCGCGAGATCAATGATCTGCTGCTGCGCACTTACGCGGTGCGCACTATGGACAACAAGGAACTGCATATCCAGCTCAAGCGCAATCTGGACACGGCCCTCATTATGGACTGGCGCCGCCAGCCGATCTACCGGCTGCTGATGAAGCTGCCCTGGAAGCTCGAGGGCGATAATCTGGTGCGCATCAGGCTGGAGCCGTTCGGCAATGATCCCGATGAGGTTTTCGAGGCGATATCGCGGATCTGGCGCTTTTATCGCTAGAGCACTTTCAGCAAAAGTGGGAACCGGTTTTGCGCTTGGAAAGTGCGACAGAACTGGAACTTAGAGCGCTCCAGGACTACGGTTTCCTTGAAAGTGCTCTAGCGCGTGCGCCTGAATTTTTCGCCAGCATGCGCCCGGTCCTAAGGCCGCATCTTCTGCCTTTGGCGTGGACATTGCGCCCGGCATGGAAGAATGTGTGATCCTTCTGCGGTTACCGGCGGCGGACGGCTGATGTCTGCCGGTCATGCCGCAAGATCAGCCGCACGACCCAGAGCCACAAGACCTGGAGCCAAGTGATGAGTGGATCAGTCTTTTCGCGCCGCGAGATGTTGCTCTCGGGCGGTGCAGGAGCGCTCATGGCAGCGTGGATGCCAGTGGCGGGGCCAGGCGGGACGGCCTTTGCCCAGAGCGCGCCGGCTGACAAGCCTACGGCGACCCAGGCGCCCGGTTTTTTCCGCTTCAAGCTGGGCGAGTTTGAAATCACCATCATCAGCGACGGCCACCTGATGCTGCCGGTGCAACTGCTCGCCGCCAATGTTCCTGAAGCCCAGCTCCGCGCTTATCTGCGCACGCTGGCCATCTCCGCGGAGCAGGCCTATGTCCACCTCAATTTATGTCTCATCAACACGGGCAGCGAACTGATCCTGATCGACGCGGGCGCAGGCGCTCATTTTGCCCCGGGGGCAGGGCGCGTGCTCGCCAATCTGCAAGCGGCCGGCATTGCGCCCGAGATGATCGACCGGATCATCATCACCCACGGCCACCCCGATCATGTCTGGGGCGTGCTCGACGACGCCAAGGCCGCGCCACGTTTCCCGCGCGCCGAATATGTCATCCATGCGCGCGAATGGGACTACTGGATGGATGAGGGACTGCCCGCACGCCTGCCCGAAAGCGCGCGCGCCATGGCGCTGGGCGCACGCGAACATCTCGGGCCGATTTCAGGGCGCACGCGGCGCGTTGCGCCGGACACCGAGATCTCGCCTGGCATCAGCCTCATGGATGCGCCAGGCCATACGTCGGGTCATGTCGGCGTTGTGGTCGTTTCGGGCAGCGAAAAACTGCTTGTGGCTGGCGATGCGGTGACGCATCCCTATATTTCGTTTGAACAGCCTGGCTGGCACTTCGGCTTTGACATGGACGGCGCGCGCGCGGCTGAAACGCGCATCGCAATGCTCGACATGGCCGTCATCGAGCGGATGATCGTGGTGGGTCAGCACATCCCGTTTCCAGGCGTCGGGCTTGTTGCGCGCGCCGGTACGTCCTATCGCTGGATACCTGCGGTATGGCAGTGGCAGCCCTGAGCCCGGACAGCGCATTTTACAGGCAGCTGCACTTTTTGTGGGCAGATCGCCTTGAGGGCGAGGCAATTCGAGCGCAGGTCGCGGCTGGAATCGCGGCGATTGCACAGGCGCGGGAAGGGGTGCTGTCGAGGGTTGGCACAACCGGGTAGCGGTGGCTGGATCGGCTGTGCTATAGGGTGCCGGCCGTGTGAGATTCGGGTCTGGGCTCGCGCGGGCGTGGTGGAACTGGTAGACACGCCAGATTTAGGTTCTGGTGGCTTTGGCCGTGGGGGTTCAAGTCCCTCCGCCCGCACCAGGCGCAATCGTGAGCCGGAGGGTACCGAGGACATGCGCGAGGCTGGCTGCGACGTGCACGTCGCGTCTGTTCATCGTCGCGGCTTCTTTTGCCGGCATAATCCGCGCGGCTTTGAAAACGCGTCCAACGACACGGAATATTCGTCATGCAAGTAACAGAAACGGTGTCGGAAGGTCTGAAGCGCGAACTTAAGATCGTCGTTCAGGCTCCTGAATTACAGGAACGGGTCAACTCCAGGCTTGAAGAGATGAAGGACAAGGTGCGCCTGAAGGGCTTTCGCCCTGGCATGGTGCCGGTCGAGCATCTGCGCAAGCTCTATGGCCGCTCGGTCATGGCCGAAGTGCTCGAACAGACCATTTCCGAGACCAGCAAGAAGGCTCTTGTCGAGCGCGATGAACGCCCCGCCGACAAGCCGGACATCTCTTTGCCCGAGGATGAAAAGCTGGTGGAAGGCGTGATCGCCGGCGAGCGGGACCTTGAATACACGATGTCGTTTGAGGTGTTGCCTGAAATGGAACTGGTCGATCTGCGCAAGCTGGAGATCGAGAAGCCGGTTGCCGAGGTGGCGGAGGACGAGATCGAGAAAGGGCTTGGCCAACTTCTCGATTCAAGCACCAGCTATGAAGACAAGAAGACCAAGGCCAAGGACGGCGACCAGGTGCGCATCGATTTCATCGGGCGCATCGATGGCGAAGCCTTCGAGGGTGGCACGGCCGAAGACGTGGCCGTTGTGATCGGCAAGAATGCCTTCATACCCGGATTTGAAGATGGGCTGGTCGGCGTGCGTGCTGGCGATGAAACAACCATCACCACGACATTCCCGGAAAATTATCCGGCCAAGCATCTGGCTGGCAAGGCTGCCGAATTCGAGGTCAAGGTGCGCGCGGTTGCCGCGCCCAAGCGTCCGGAGCCGGATGATGAATTTGCTTCGGGCATGGGTTTTGAGTCCATCGACAAGCTGCGCGAGGCGGTGCGCGAGCGTCTGGCCAAGGAGCTGGAGGGCGGCACGCGCGTCAAGATGAAGCGTGGCCTGCTCGATGCGCTGGATGAGGCTCATGATTTCGATCTGCCGCCCAGCCTGGTCGAGCGTGAATTCGCCGATCTGTGGGCGCAACTCAACCGGCAGATGGAACAGCGCGGGGAGACCTTCTCAGATCTCGGCCAGGACGAAGACGCCGAGAAGGAGAAGAACCGCAAGCTCGCCGAACGCCGCGTGCGGCTCGGTCTGGTCCTGTCCGAGATCGGGCGTCAGAACAAGATCGAGGTGAGCGACGATGACCTGAAGCGCGCCATGCTGGAGCAGGCCCGCCAGTATCCGGGGCAGGAAAAGAAGGTCATCGAATATTTCCAGAAGACGCCGGGCGCACTGATGGACCTGCATGCGCCGATCTACGAAGACAAGGTGGTCAATTATGCGCTGGCGCTGGTCAAGCAGAAGGAGCGCAAGGTGACATCCAAGGAACTGTTCGACATGGCGCACGAGGAAGACGTCGCCTGAGTTCAGTTTGAAACACGCGCGCTTCGCCGTTCAGGGCCTGCGCGCACCAACAGATGCCCAGCTAACGCAGTTGCCGGGCGGCATTTCCGGAGACCCGAATGCGCGATCCTTATGAACATTACATGTCGTCCCTCGTACCGATGGTGGTGGAGCAGACCAACCGCGGCGAGCGCGCCTATGACATATTTTCGCTGCTGCTCAAGGAGCGCATCGTCTTCGTGACCGGGCCGATCGAGGACAGTGTCGCGTCTGTGGTGACGGCGCAGCTTCTTTATCTGGAATCGGACAATCCCAAAAAAGAGATCTCGATGTATATCAACTCGCCCGGTGGCATCGTCACCTCGGGCATGGCGATATACGACACGATGCAGTTTATCCGCCCGGCGGTGGCGACGCTGTGCATCGGCCAAGCCGCATCGATGGGCTCGCTGCTGCTGGCCGGCGGCGCGCCCGGCATGCGCTATTGCCTGCCGCATTCGCGCATCATGCTGCATCAGCCCTCCGGCGGCTTTCAGGGTCAGGCGAGCGACATCGAGCGCCACGCCGAAGACATCATCAAGTTGAAGCGCCGGCTCAACGAAATCTATGTGCATCACACCGGGCAAAGCTATGAGATCATCGAACGCACGCTTGATCGCGACTATTTCATGAATGCAGAAGATGCGCGCAATTTCGGCATCGTCGATGAGGTTCTGAACAAGCGGCAGGTCCCCGAAGAGGTCAGCTAGGCCCAGAGAGAGCCAAAAAAAGCAGAGGGCACGGGCGTGGATCGCGCCTCCCTCTCGTCACAGCGGTGACGCCCGCGCCGCCAGCCATCCACAAGCAGTAATTCGCTCAGCATAAAGACTTCGCGCCGGCCGATTTACCGAATATACGTGATTGCGTTCCTATAACGAAAAAGAACACGTCATAGCCGACCAACAGCGTGCTGCTGCAATCCGATCCGCATTTTCGCCTGCCTCACAATTTTGTAATGCTCTCGTGCACATTGCGTTCTTGATCCCTGCTCAGTTAGCATGGTGAAATCAGGAGATGCGTGCAGCAGTCATCGCGAAACGCCGGTCTGTCGTATTCAAAGTGGAGACGGCTCGCCAGGCGAGCCTGACGGGCGGACGTCGAGACCTCAAGGTGTGTGAATGAGCAAAGTCACCGGAAGCGATACCAAAAATACCCTTTATTGCTCCTTCTGCGGCAAGAGCCAGCACGAAGTGCGCAAACTTATTGCCGGGCCTACCGTGTTCATCTGCGATGAATGCGTCGAGCTTTGCATGGATATCATTCGCGAAGAAAACAAGAACGCCTATGTCAAGACGCGTGACGGCGTGCCCACGCCAAAGGAAATATGCGACGTGCTCGATGACTATGTCATCGGTCAGCAGACGGCCAAGCGCGTGCTCTCGGTGGCGGTCCACAATCATTACAAGCGCCTGAGCCACGCCAACAAGCAGAACGATGTGGAACTGGCCAAATCGAACATCCTGCTGATTGGCCCGACCGGCTGCGGCAAGACGCTGCTGGCGCAGACGCTGGCGCGTATCCTCGATGTGCCCTTCACGATGGCCGATGCCACGACCCTGACCGAAGCCGGCTATGTCGGCGAGGATGTCGAGAACATCATCCTCAAGCTGCTGCAATCGGCCGACTACAATGTCGATCGGGCCCAGCGCGGCATCGTCTACATCGATGAGGTCGACAAGATCAGCCGCAAGTCGGACAATCCGTCCATCACGCGCGATGTGTCGGGCGAGGGTGTCCAGCAGGCGCTGCTGAAGATCATGGAAGGTACCGTCGCCAGCGTTCCGCCCCAGGGCGGGCGCAAGCATCCGCAGCAGGAGTTCCTGC
>DAIMZI010000005.1:118327-126729 GCA_036734025.1 Dichotomicrobium sp. | reverse complement strand
ACCGCGTCGATTTCGTCGATGAAGATGATGCAGGGCGAATTCTTCTTGGCCTGTTCGAACATGTCGCGGACGCGGCTGGCGCCGACACCGACGAACATTTCCACGAAGTCCGAGCCCGAAATGGTGAAGAACGGCACATTGGCTTCGCCGGCGATCGCCCGCGCCAGCAACGTCTTGCCGGTGCCCGGAGGCCCGACGAGCAGCGCGCCATGCGGGATCCGCCCGCCAAGGCGCTGGAACTTTTGCGGATCGCGCAGGAATTCGACGATCTCCTCAAGCTCTTCCTTGGCCTCGTCGATGCCCGCCACGTCATCGAACGTGATGCGCCCGGTGCGTTCGGTCAGCAGCTTGGCCTTGGACTTGCCAAAACCCATGGCGCGTCCGCCGCCGCCCTGCATCTGGCGCATGAAGAAGATCCACACCGCGATGAGCAGCAGCATCGGGAACCACGAAATGAGGATGCTCAGCAAGGTCGGCGAGCCATCCTCGGTTGGCTTGACCGTGATACCGACGCCGCGCTGCTCGAGCCGCTCGACCAGCTTGGGATCGTTCGGTGCAAAGGTCTGAAAGGCGCGCCCATCACTATACTGCCCGGAGATACGGTCCCCCGAAAGTGTCACCGAGCGAACCGTCTCGCTATCGACCGCGCTCAGGAATTGGGTGTAGCTGATCTCGTTCGCCCCTGCCTGACGGCCCGGGCTCTGAAACAGATTGAACAGCGCAATCAGCAACAGACCGATGATGATCCAGATCGCGAAATTACGAAAGTTTGAGTTCATGAACGATCCTCACGTCCTAAGCTCCCCGGACCGGCCTGATTGCACTGGCGCTGCAGGAGGTGCTGCGGAATACAGAGTGCAGATATGGGCTGTGTGCTCACAGCATGAATACAGACTTACAACATATGCCTTGCGAGAAGCTTTGCCAAGTTCAGGACCTCTCTGGCGCGCTCCGGCATGGTATGTTTACGCCTGCTGCGGCCGCGCGGATACGGCTGCGGACGCTCAGCGCGGGCGATGAGCCGCGAAATCATGGGCGAATCTGGCGCTGTAACTGACTGATGCGACATGGTCTGCGGCATCTTGCAGCATAAGAGGTGGCGCGGCGATCAGCGTTCCGGCGCAATAGACGCCGGGCATGGCGAGCAGCGCTGGCCTGGGTTGATCGTGTCGTACCGCCATGCCAAGCCGCGCCACGCCATCTTCGCCGAGCGGACGGATGAGCGCATGGGCAGGCGCTTGCCGGTCGGCGCTGATCCAGAAGCGGCCATCCCAAAGCCGCGTTTCGCCAGGGCTGATGGACAGGGTCGCAGCCTCGCCGATGCGTCCATATTCGCGATAGAACTCGATCTGCTCGTTGCCGGAAACGACGATCACGCCGCCCAGCGTAAGCTTGACGCGCTCGCCGGGGCGGCCTTGCGCAAGCAACTCGCTCAGCAGCGCTTCGAGCTTGGCGAGCCGAGGCGCGCCCTCCCGCCCGCCAACAGCGGAGATGACAGCACCAAGCACGCGCAGCCCGATCTCCGCCGGCGTCTCCTGAAGGATGGCGCGCGGCATTTGCGCCGCGCCCACTTCGCTCAGCCGTACCTGCCGCGCCAGCACATGGCCTGTCTGCGCATTCAACGCCTCACGCGCCCGGGAAAGCCGCTCAGCACTCAGCGCCAATCGCGCCGCGTCAATGCCAAGCGGTGCCAGAGCGCGCATGACAAGGCGAATGCGTACCCGCTCGAAGCGGACATCGACATTGCCGGGATCATTCACCCAGCGCATGGCAGACGCGCGAAGCATGGCGCGCAATCGGCCCCGGCGTTCGCCCAGCAGCGGACGCAAGATCGTTATGCCAGCCCAATTCGTCTGCGCCGGGATGCCCGCCAGCCCGTCAAGCCCGCTGCCGCGCGCCAGCCGCATGAGCATCGTCTCGGCCTGATCATCGGCGGTATGTGCCGTGACGATGGCGCTCGCACCGCGCCTGCGGGCCGCTTCGGTGAGCAGAGTGTAGCGCGCCGCACGCGCGGCTTCCTGCAGGCCGGATTTCGGCTTTGGCCCGCTCCAGGAAAGAATTTCATGATCAAGCCCCAGGAGGTCTGCCTGGCGGGCGACGAACGCAGCTTCGGCGTCAGAAGACGGTCGCAGACCATGGTCGACCGTCATCACGACAAGCGCGGGCGGGCGCGGCGCATTCGCCGCCCAGCGCGCCGCCATATGCATGAGTGCTAGGCTGTCGCTGCCGCCCGAGACAGCAAGGACAACGCGGGCATGATCGCCAAGCGGCGACATCAGGCGCCTGAGGTCTTCCTGGGTGTAGCGGACGCCTTCATGGGGCGGAGCACCGTGGGCGGCGCCAGCCATGGCGGGGCTCAGCAGCCGGCGCGGCTCTGTTCCCGCTCCAGGCGCTCTTTCATCGTGCCGGGCAGCGTGTCGCCGCGTCCAGCGAGGCGTTGCAGCGCATCGCACGCAGCAGCCACCCGGTCCAGCCGGCGCAGCGAGATGCCCAGTTTCAGGAGCGTCTCCGCTGATTTCTCGCCGTGGGGATCGGTGTTGTAGACTTTGACGAAATGGTTGGCTGCGCTGACATAATCACCCGAGATGAAGTCGGCTTCGCCAAGCCAGTATTGCGCCGACAGCGCCAGCGCATCGTCGGGATAACGCTGAAGGAAATCGCTGAACCCGCGCTGTGCGGAAGAATAATCGCGTTCGCGCAGGGCATCATAAGCCTTTGAGTAAAGGGTTTGGGCCTCCGGCGTTGACGCCTGAGCGCTGGCAGCGGCGGGCGACTCTTGCGCTGCCGCCCAATAACTGTCCTGGCTGTCGGGCGGCGTTGAGGGATCCCCGGCCTGATCCGGCTCCAGTGTCGTTGTTCCGAATTCCCGGTCTGAAAGGGATGTCTGTGCGCCGTCAGGCTGAGCGGGCGCTGCATCCGTCTGGCTGTCGATGCCGGTTGCAGCTTCGACCGAGCGCAGTCGCTGGATTGTCTCGGCCAATTGCGCCGAAAGGGCGCGGACCTGCAATTCCAGCGTTTCGATCTGCGCATCATCAGCCTGCGAGGCGGCAAAATCGCGTGTGACGGTCTGCGGGCTGGTGCGCAACGGGGCGGAGGCGCCGGGAGTATCGCCGCTGCGCGTCATGCTCTCCAGTGCGCCGATCATGGCGCGCATGTCGATGAGTGTGTCCTCGATCCGGCGCAGCCGCGCCTCGATCGGCGAAGCGGGCTCTTGCGGAGCTGCGGCCTCGGCCGGCGGCTGCTCGGGCTCGGGCGTTTGCGCCGTGGCCGGCAAGCCGACAGCCAACGCCAGCCCCAGGCAGCCGGCAAGCCAGAACAGGCGCGATCTGCAAGGCGCGAGCACACTGGAATATGTATTCTTCATGATCGACCTTTGATCAGGCTGTGATTTTTTTCGGACCGCACACATGGCACGATGAATCGCATATTGTGCGTTGTCCCGGCAAGCCCGACGAGAAAAGTCATGCCGGCGCGCACCGTGCAAACCAGTCGCCATGCCTCACAATTCGCATGACCGGCAAACGCGGCATCATTGCGGCGCGGACTGTCCGATCACGGTTACGGCCCGGCGGTTCTGCGCCCAGCATTCGGCCCGCGCGCAGACCGCGAGCGGGCGCTCCTTGCCGTAAGATGTCGTGTCGAGCCGGCGGGCGTCGATACCCTGGACGCGCAGATAGGCCGCCACGGCAGCAGCCCGCCGGGCACCCAGCCCGAGATTATATTCCCGGGTGCCGCGTTCATCGGCGTGGCCCTCGATCGTGACGATGACGGCGCGACGCACCCTCAGCCAAGCCGCCTGACGGTCGAGCGTCTGGCGCGCTTCAGCGGTCAATTCCGAACTGTCTGTGGGAAAGCGGACCGTATCGCCGGCTTGTTCGGCAATCTCGCGCTGCGGCCCGGACCGGGCGCGATCGGCATCATAGCCGCGATACATCCTTGCCTGGGCTGCTGTAGTCGGCGCTTGCGCGCCCGGTTGACGCAGCCCGCGCGAGCATCCCGACAGACAAACCGCAACCGCAACGAACCCAATAATCAGGCGAACCGAAACCATACTCTTCCCCGCAACGCCACAACCTCAACGCGAGGCGCACTATGGAGGGGGATGGTTAACGCATGGTTAATGCGCGGATATCAGTTTGTGAAATGGCTGATGAGCCAGCGGCGCCGAGACAGTGCTGGCGCTTGAAAGCAAAAGAGCTGAAACGCCAATCCCTTGAGGTACCCCCCCGAAAGGTTTGGCGCTCCAGCACAATTTCGAAACGAAGCGAGTGCTTCGCCGTAGCACACCGCGAATTGTGCTATTAACGAACCTGATGGACGGCGACGTTGCCGGCGCCCAGCTTAAGGGACGGTTCGTGAATCTCTTTGCGGCAAGCGCCAACGGCGGCAACCGCAGCAATCACCGTCGCAACGACGATAACGCCTTTGAAACCCTGCATGGTATTCTCTCCTCTGAATTAACGGCGGAAGCCGTATATTGGGAGTACCGGGATGCAGGCTTCAGATCAAGACAGGCCTAGAGTCGGCCAACTGTTTTCACAACCCATGATGCGAAAAAGCAACGCTATGGCCGATCCGTTTGCACCATGCTAACCGCTCGTTTACGTTTGTCTCGAGAGCCTGTGTGTAAACTTCAGCGCAGATCGGATACACGCTCTGCGAGCAATGGCGACCATGATGGATCCGAGCCGAATTGCGGGGTAGCGATACGTCGCTCGTTGCCACCCGAGACGTCCACGGCAAAAAGTTGCGGTCCGGCATCCTCGCCCGGCATCTCGCGAAAGAACAGCAATACCCGCCCGTTTGGCGACCAGGTCGGGCCTTCATTGTGAAAACCCTCGGTCAGGATGCGCTCGCCCGAGCCGTCGGGCCGCATCACCCCGATCTGGAAGCGCCCGCGCAACCGCTTGGTAAAGGCGATGAGATCGCCGCGCGGTGACCAGACCGGCGTGCCGTAGCTGCCCTCTGCCTGGCTGACCTGCTGCTGGCCGCTGCCATCGGCGCGCATGACATAAAGCCGCGATGTGCCGGTGCGGTCGGACTCAAATGCAATGAAGCGCCCATCGGGCGAAAAACACGGCGCAGTGTCGATCGCCGCTGTCGTCGTGAGCTGGCGCAGGTGGCGCGTGCGCAGGTTCATGAGATACAGGTTGGCGTTGCCGCCCTGTTGCAGGCTCAGCACGATATGATGGCCATCTGGCGCAAAACGCGGCGCGAAGGTCATGGCGGGAAAATCGCCCACGAGTTCGCGCTGGCCGGTTTCGATGTCGAGCAGATAGACGCGCGGATGACCGGCTTCATAGGACAGGTAGGCAAGCTGGGAGGCGCTCGGACTGAAGCGCGGCGTCAGGACAAGCTGCGTGCCATCCGTCAGATACTGGATGTTGGCGCCGTCCTGATCCATGATCGCCAGCCTTTTGGTGCGGTTGCCCTTCGGCCCGCTCTCCGCGACAAAGGCGATCCTCGTGTCGAAATTGCCGCGCTCACCGGTCAGCCGCTCATAGATCGCATCGGAGATGATGTGCGAAAGCCTGCGCCAGTTGGCTTCAGTGGAGATGAATTGCTCGCCGCTCAACTCGCGCCCTGAAAACACATCCCACAAACGGAAATCGGCGCGAAGGCGCATGCCGGCGATGCGCTCGATGCGTCCGGCCACCAGTGCCTGCGCATTGATGCGCCGCCAGTCGGCAAATCGCGGCTCGGCATCGACACTGACGCTTTCCTGAATGAAGGCCGATGGCTCGAGCGGACGAAACAGGCCGCTGCGCGACAGATTGGCGATGATGACCTCGGTCATCAGCCCGGCCATTTCGCGGGCCTGTTCAGGCTCGGCGCGAAACCGGGGGATGGCGATGGGCAGCGGCGCAACCTCGCCTTCGGTAATGTCCACTTGCACCTGCGCGCTGGCGCGGTGAGGTACGCCGAGCCAGGCCACAAGCGTCAGGCAGATCGCCAGACCAAGGGCGGCGCGGCCAGCATTGTCTTTTCCGACGCGGCTCAATGTCTACTCCATGCCCCTGCGTAAGGATTTATCCGCCTGACAGGCTGGTGGGATCAAACACAAGGATCATATCCCGCCAAGTGGCAAATTTTTGCTCAGGCAGCACGAAAGGTTGGCAGCGGATAACCGCACGCGTTGCGCTCTCGGCGAGAACATCGCCCTGTGTGTCCCCCGGGCCCCCGATGATTTGGGGCGGCATGCTCAGAAATCCATCACGGGAAAGCGCCAGCCGCAGACGAACCGGGCCGGCAGGGCGGTTGATGATGCCGGCTGGCGGCTGCCAGCATCGCGACACCTGGGCGCGCAACGACGCGATTTCACTCGCGCTCAACCCGATACCGCGCACCGAAGCCTGTTCGCTGGCGCGTGTCTGGCGTTCGCTCAACTGAGCATCGAGGCTGGATGGCGCACGCACGGGCTGTGGCGCGGGCTCCGGCTCGGCGGGCGGCTCGGTTCGATCAGCGCGCGGCGGGCGCGGCCTCACTGGCGGTGGTTCGGGTTCGCGTCGCGGTTCAGCCGGCGGTGGCTTCGCGGGTGCGGGTTCGGCAGATCGGACCGCAGGGCGCGCCGGCGCCGGCTGGGGCATGGTTCTGGCCGGCGGCATGGCCTCGCGTTCGACCGGCTGGGTTGGTGAAGCCGCACTGACTAGCGGCTGCGGCTGCGGCCTTGATGCTGCCAGATCCTGCGGCGTTGCGGCCGTGGGCGGCGCCTGCACCAGATCGACGGTCACCCGGCCAGGCGGACCGGCGTGGTCATCTCCGCCTGCTCCGCCGAAGGCAATGGCGAGCACCAGCAAAAGCCCATGCACTATCGCCGAGCCAAGCCATGTTGCAATCCGGGGCGACATTATTTCGGGGCTTCTGGGACCGTGATCAGGGAAATGCGCGTGAAGCCTGCGCTCCCGATCTGCGACATCACCTGCATCAGCACGCCATAATTCACTGCGCGGTCACCGCGCACGAAGATCGCCCTTTCCGGCGACACGGCCGCCAGCGAGGACATCGCCAGGCCGAGATCAGACGGCGCGATCGGACTGTCGCCGAGAAATATGCCGCCGGTCCCATCGACGGTGACGGTCAGCGGCTCGCTCTCGCTTACCGGCGCGCCCGCCACGCTGCTCGGCAGATCGACCTTGACCCCCAGGCTCAGAAGCGGTGCGGTCGCCATGAAGATGATGAGCAGCACCAGCATCACATCGACGAACGGCGTCACGTTGATCTCGGCCATGGGCTGGTAACGCCGCGACCGCCGCCTGCCAGTGCGAGCCGAACCCGAATATCTGCCGCCCACGGTGCTAGCTCCTGGTGTCGATCTGACGCGATACGATCGCGGCGAATTCTTCGGTGAAGGCTTCCAGCCGCTGGGCATGGCGCGCGGCGCGGCGGGAAAAGGCATTGTAGGCTATCACAGCGGGAATGGCCGCGAGCAGGCCGAGTGCGGTGGCAAACAGGGCCTCGGCGATACCCGGCGCGACGACGGCCAGATCGCTCGAGCCCGAAACCGCGATGGCGCGAAAGCTCGACATGATGCCCCAGACCGTGCCGAACAGACCGACGAAGGGCGCCGTCGATCCGATGGTCGCAAGCACCAACAGCCCGCGCTCAAGCCGCTCCATCTCGCGAGTGATCGAGACGTCCATGACGCGCTCCATGCGCGGCAACACGCTGGTCAGCGCGCGCGGTGACGTTTCCAGGCTGCGGCGCCACTCGCGCATCGCAGCCACGAATATCGAAGCCATTGAATTGTTGCGCTGGCCCGCGACGGTTCCATAAAGCTCATCGAGCGATTGCCCGGACCAGAACTGTTTCTCGAACGCCGCAGCTTCCTGTCGGGCGCGCGAAAATGCCAGATATTTCTGCAAGATGATCGCCCATGACCAGATCGACGCGCCAATCAACCCGAGTATTACCAGCTTGACCACAGGATGCGCCTGCTCGAACATGTCCTGGAAAGACATGTTGGCTTCAGACACGCTGTAGATTGCCGCCGTGCTTGCTGGGTCCATTTGAGATGTCCTGCGCCTTTCGAGGGCCATATCCATTGGAAAACGCCCCGTAGCCTCGATCAAAGCGACAGGGCATTCCTTAGCCAATTATGATTAACAAATAATGTGCCAGATCCGCGGCGCGCAGCACTCAGCCGGCAGCAGGCAAGCCGGCAATGGCGGCTGGCAGAGCTTTGTGCAGGCGTTGCGGCCGCCCGCCCGGCCCCACCAGCACGATCTGCACCCGCGCCGTGACAAGCACCTGTGCATCACGCACGACACGCTGGGCGAGCGTCAGCACGGCAGCGCTCATGGCTTCGCGGCATGTCTCGATTTCGAGCACATCGTCGATGCGAAAGTCGGTGCACTGCGCCTCGACCGCGCCGGCGTCGAGCTTGGAGATGTCGAGCAGGGCGG
>DAIMZI010000005.1:0-118317 GCA_036734025.1 Dichotomicrobium sp. | reverse complement strand
CGAGCAGCCGCTCGCCGAGGACGACATCGTCGATGCGCGCCGGGCGCAGGAAATCGACCTCGATCCGGCGCGCAACAAAAGCGAGCGGGCCGCCCGGCGCTTGCGCCAGCGCAGAATGTCCCACGCCCAGCAGGCGGATCATGTCGGAGCGGCCGCGCTCCATGAAACGCAGATAGCTGGCGTGATAGACGACGCCGGAGAAGTCGGTGTCCTCGTAATAGACGCGCACTGGCAGGATATGGGTCTGCGCGTCCATGCGCCCGGCCAGATCGGGCCATGCCGCGCGCCCTTCACTCATGATCATCCCCAAACAGCGGCAGCGGCGCCATGCCCAGTCCCGCCGGCGCAGCCAGACCCAGATGAGTGAACGCCTTCATCGTCAGCACCCGCCCGCGCGGGGTGCGCCCGATGAAGCCTTGCTGCAGCAGGAACGGCTCGACCGTTTCCTCGATGGCGTCGCGCGACTCGCTCAAGGCCGCAGCAATCGTCTCGATCCCGACCGGGCCGCCGCCATATGTTCCGGCGATGCAGGCAAGATAACGGTGGTCGAGCGCGTCCAGGCCAAGCGTGTCCACCTCCAGCCGGCCCAGCGCCTTGTCAGCGACAAGCGCGTCGATCTGTTGTGCGCCATCGACCGAGGCGAAATCGCGTACGCGCCGCAACAGACGTCCGGCCACGCGCGGCGTGCCCCGGCTGCGCCGGGCGATCTCGCGCGCGCCATCGGGCGTGATGGCGATATCGAACACCCGCGCGCCGCGTGTCACGATCTCCTCCAGCTCGTCATCGGTATAAAAATTGAGGCGCACCGGAATGCCGAACCGGTCACGCAGCGGCGTTGTTAGCAGCCCGGTGCGCGTCGTCGCGCCAATCAGCGTGAAGCGCGACAGGTCGATGCGCACCGAGCGCGCCGCCGGTCCCTCGCCGATGATCAGATCAAGCTGGAAATCCTCCATCGCCGGATAGAGGATTTCCTCGACCGCCGGGTTCAGCCGGTGGATCTCGTCGATGAACAGCACGTCGCGCTCGTCCAGATTGGTGAGCAGCGCCGCCAGGTCGCCCGATTTCGCGATCACCGGGCCGGAGGTCATGCGGAAGTTGACGCCAAGCTCGCGCGCCATGATCTGCGCCAGTGTCGTCTTGCCCAGACCGGGCGGGCCGGCAAACAGCACATGATCCAGCGCCTCGCCGCGGCCGCGTGCGGCCTCGATGAACACCCGCAGATTGGCGCGCGCGCGCTCCTGGCCGATGAACTCGGCCAGCCGTTGCGGGCGCAGGCTCTTGTCGGCTTCGTCCTCCTCACGCATGCCGCTTTCGATCAGCCGGTCGCTCATGGCGTGGTGTCCTCGTCCGGATCGGAGGGCGGGCGCACGAGGATGCCGAACGCAATCATCAGCTGGCGGCACAACAGCGCGGCGCTCAGCGCGCCGGCCAGAAACAGGAATGCCGCGCCAAAGCCGCCCGGCTGACTGTGCGCCGGCACAACCAGCGCCAGCAGGCCGAGCACGCCAACGCCGATCGCCAGCCCGGCAAGCGCGGCTTCGCGCCGGCTGATCCAGCGCATCATCCCGGCGCGGACACCAAAATAGATGCCTGCCGGAACCGACACGAAAAAGCCCAGCGCGTAGGCGCCGAAAAAGCCGTAGCCGAACATGATCAGCGTGTTGAGCGGTGTCGGGTGAAGCGACACACGCCCGGTGATCGCCGACAACAGGTCCGCGCCCAGCGCCAGCACAAGCGCGGCCAGCCCCGCACCTGCCGCGCCAGCCAGCGGACCGGCAAACGCCACGATGAGCCATGCGGCAAGCCCAGGCAGCACGCCCGGCTTGGGCGGCACATAAACCGGGCTGCGCTGGCCGTCGAGCAGGCTTGGCCGGGCCTTCCGCTGTCGTGCGCTCATCCAACCCTCGCCATGCGAACCATCATTTCGCCAATTCCTTGAGGCCCAGACGGATGAGCCGCGCGGTATCGGCACCCTCGCCGGCTTCGCGCGCCGCAGCGGCGACGGCGGCGGCGGCCTGAGCCGGTGTATAGCCCAGATTTGTCAGCGCCGAAACCGCATCGCCCGTGGCCGTGCCCGGCGCAACCGCCGTGTCGCCAGCCAGCGCCATACCTGCGTGGGCGACGCTCATCATTGCGGGCGCCTTGTCCCGCAACTCACCCACCAGGCGCTGGGCGACCTTTGGCCCGACCCCGGGGGCGCGCGAAATCGTCGCCTTGTCAGCCAGCGCGATGGCGTTGGCGATCTCGTCGGGGTCGAGCGTGGACAAGATGGCCAGCGCCAGCCGGGTGCCGACGCCCTGCACGCCCTGAAGCAAACGGAACCAGCGCCGTTCGGTTTCACTGGCAAAGCCGAAGAGGCGGATGACGTCCTCGCGCACATAGGTCTCGATGGCGAGGCTGACCGGCTGGCCCTTCGCAGGCAGGCGCGCAAGCGTCCTGGACGCGCAATGGACTTCATAGCCGACGCCCGCAACATCGACGATGACCCAGCCCTCGCCGGTCTCATCGACGATCCCCCGCAGTCGGCCGATCATCGCGGCGCTCCAGAAGCGACGGCTGTGTGTGCTGCCACCAGCGCCGCGGTGCCGCGATGATGGGCATGGGTTATGGCGATGGCGAGCGCATCGGCGGCGTCGTCGCTGTCGGGCACGGCGCGCGGCAGCAGCACGCCGATCATGGCTCGTATCTGCGCTTTGTCGGCGTGACCACTGCCGACCACGCTCTTCTTCACCGCGTTCGGCGCATATTCCGCGACCAACAGGCCCAGACGCGCCGGCGCCAGCAAGGCGATCCCGCGGGCCTGACCCAGCTTCAGCGTGGCGCGCGCATCCTTGTTGACGAAGGTCTGTTCGATTGCGGCTTCGCCAGGGCGCCACTGCGCGAGCACCGTCTCCAGCCCGTCGAACAGTTCAGCAAGACGCGCAGCGATGTGATCGCGCGCATCTGACTGAAGCGTGCCGCAGGCAAGAAATGAAAGCCTCGGCCCGCACACCTCGATGATGCCCCAGCCGGTGCGCCGCAAGCCCGGGTCGATGCCGATGATCCGCACGCTCGCCGCCATGTGCCAGAGCTCCGCTTGCCGCTGCGCCCTCAGGCGGACAGTTTTTCCATCACATCGTCGGGAATTTCGAAATTGGCGTAAACATTCTGCACATCGTCGGAATCTTCCAGTGCTTCCAGCATCTTGAGCAGCTTGCCGCCTTTTTCTTCATCGAGTTCCACGGAGTTTTGCGGGCGCCACAAGATCTGGGCCGCGCGCGCCTCACCGAATCTGGACTCCATGGCCCTTGCGACTTCGGCCAGATCAGCAGCATCGCAATAGATCGTATGGCCATCTTCGCTTGATTCGCAGTCCTGCGCAGCGGCCTCGATGGCGGCTTCGAACATCTCCTCGGGCGAGGCGGCCTCGGGCGGATATTCGATCGCGCCCAGCCGGTCGAACATGAACGACACCGCGCCTGTCTCGCCCAGGTTGCCGCCATGCTTGGCAAAGGTGGAGCGCACATCGCTCGCGGTACGGTTGCGGTTATCGGTGAGTGCTTCGACAATCACCCCGACGCCGCCCGCGCCGAAACCCTCATAGCGGACTTCTTCATAATTCTCGCCGCCGCTTTCCTGGCTCTTCTTGACGGCGCGCTCGATGTTGTCCTTGGGCATGTTCTGCGCGCGCGCGGCCTGTATAGCCAGACGAAGCCGCGGGTTCATGTCGGGATCGGGCAGCCCCATCTTGGCTGCGACCGTGATTTCCTTCGACAGCCGTGAAAATATCTTGGAGCGCTTCTTGTCCTGTGCGCCCTTGCGATACATGATGTTCTTGAATTTTGAATGTCCTGCCATGTCTCGTCTGCCGGTATTTGTCTGACGTTTGCTTGCGCCGCGCCAATCCGGCGACCATGCCGACTGGCGCGCCTGCTGTCTATACCGCGCGCTTTGCCCGCACGGCCAGCGCCTTGATGGGCCAGGCGTACAGCTATGCTGGCGCTGGTCTCAGGGTCCCTCCTGCCCGCACAGGGCTTATCGTGCGGGCAAGTCCGGTGGTGTCGTCGGTCTCGATAAGCACGGCGCATATCGTGGCCTCGCCCATGGCCGGCTCGAAGCGCGCGCCCGGGATCTTGGTCAGGAAGCGGCTCACGGGTTCTTCCTTTTCCATGCCGATGATGGAGTCGTAATCGCCGCTCATGCCGACATCGCTCATGTAGGCCGTGCCGCCCGGCAGGATCCGGTCATCGGCGGTCGGCACATGTGTGTGGGTGCCGATCAGCGCGCTTGCCCGGCCGTCGACGAAATTCGCAGCAGCCTGCTTTTCCGATGTCGCCTCGGCGTGAAAATCGATGAAGATGGCATCGGCCTGGCGCGCCAGCGCGCAGCTGGCCAGTTCGCGCTCCAGCGCCTGAAACGGACAGTCCATCTCCTTCATGAAGATCTGGCCCATGACATTGATGACGAGAACGCTTGCGCCTGATTGCGCCTCGAACAGCCCGGTGCCGCGGCCCGGCGTTCCGGGCGGGTAGTTGACCGGGCGCAACAGCCGGTCGTGGCGTTCGATGAAGACAAGCGTCTCGCGCTGATCCCAGACATGGTTACCGGTCGTGACGACATCGGCGCCTGCATCGCGCAGATCAAGGAAGATCTGCTCGGTGATGCCAAAGCCGCCGGCCGAGTTCTCCCCATTGATGATGACGAAATCAGCGCCAAGGCGCTCACGCATTTGCGGCAGCGCATCGCACACCGCGTTGCGTCCGGACCTGCCGACGATATCACCAATGAACAATATTCGCATGAGCAATCCTTATGCTTCGGGCAGTTTGCGCGCGCCTGATGGCGTGATCACCCAGTCGAGCCGCTGATCGTGGGCTTCAGCCGGGATGATGTCGATTTCCTGATCATCGAAGGCCAGCCCGACGGCGATGACCCGGCGCTTATCGCGCAAGCTCGCGAGGGTCCGGTCATAATGTCCGCCGCCATAGCCGAGCCGAATACCTGCCGCATCAAAACCCAGCAGCGGCAAGAGCACAAGATCGGGGATCAGTTCCATTGCGCCTTCCAGCGGCTCCTGGATGCCGAACGCGCCAGGCGCTGTTGCAGCCCCCGGCGACCAGGCGCGAAAGCGCAGCCCCGGCGTTTCGCCCATGACCGGCAGGGCCATCCGGTAGCCCGCCTTGCCAAGCCGCGCCATCAGTGCAAGCGCGTCGATTTCGCCGCGCACGGGATGATAGCCCGCGATGACGCTGGCGCGCTTGAGCCCCACGCCTGCGATCAGCCGCTCGCCATGCACGGCAATTGCCTCGCCAGCGCGGTGATGATGAGCCCCGTCGATGGCGGTGCGCCGTTGCTGGGCGGCGCGGCGCAAAGCTGCCTTGGTCAGGGTCTGCGACTTGGTCTCGCGCCCATTGCACATTGCCTGTCGGTCCGATCGTGTGGATTGGCAGGCGCACCATCGCCCGAGCCAGAGAAGTGCGGGAGCCACATGTGCCGTGGGTGCGAGCGATCCCCTGGGTCCCTACAAGCTGTAGGTGGGTGCCAAGTGAACCAGACCACGGTCCGGATCAGGGTCAGCTCCCTGGAAGATCTTATCGGCCCCGGGATTCAAGGCACCTCACGCGCACCGCAGCCCCCGCATGATGATATTTGATGGAGTTCGGCAAAAATTCCAGTGTCTTGTGCGAATGATCAGCAATCAGGGCTTGTCCGTGCCTGTCTTGCCGGGCGCGGCCCTGGTGTTTCGCGCCGCGCTGCGCAGATCGTTGAGCCGGGCCGCTGCCGCGCCGGCCATGCGGGCGACATCCTTGTCGCCTTTCGCGCCATTGTCGCCGCTTCCAGCATCCTTCGTGCCAAGGCGTGCAAGCTGGGCGAGAATCGACAGCAGTTCTTCGCGCGCCTCGAAATATTCATCGGCGATGACCAGCGCCGCCATCAGATAAAGATGGTCGTCGTGGACACGCTGAAAGCTGGCCTTCAGCCGGTCCACATGGGCGCTGAAATGATCGGCCAATTCGCGAACGCGGTTTTCCTGACCATCGGCGCAGGCCATGCGATAGGTCTTCTTGTTTATAGTGACTGAAACCTGTCCCATCAGCCCCTCGCCCCGTTTGCCTCATCGATCTTGTGCGCGAACCAACTCCTATGACACCAGCAACGACTTGATCCTGTCCATGGCCGTCTCCAGCCGCAAGGCAACTCGGCGGTTGGCCTCGCTCAGCGCGCGGCTACGCGCTAGCTCTTGTTCGAGACGAGCCGACAACTGCGCATTTTCGCGGCGCAATTCGCGCAATTCGCGCTCCAGCTCCGCCTTTGTCGCCGAGGTTCTCGCCACTGCCCCGCGCCCCCGCGCTCGCATGCCCTTGCCATCAGCGCCGTGCGCCAGCCCTGACCTGTCCGCCGCCTCCGGCATCGTCCGCCCCCGAGCTTTCACGGGCAGCCCTCCAATGCGCTCGCCTGCTGACGTGGCCGGCCCATCCACCGCCCGCCGCGACTTTTTAACGCAATATCGGAATGATGCAGGCTTAAGAATTTGTTTGGAAACGAACATAGGCGGCTGTCGGCGCCCAGGTCAAGCGCACCGACGAGGCGCGCATCCTTGCTGCGCTTGGTGCGCCCCTGCTGCGCAATGGATGTCGGAAGGCGCGGCATGGAAACATCCAAGCCATTGTTTTGAATAGATTTTTTATACGCAATCTCTGCGTGAAGTTTATTCAATCAGAAATTGTGTTGATGATTCACGAGTTGCCACGCCGGAAAATCCCAGCGCCGCTCGCCAGATGTGCGAATCAAAGCTGCCAGGCGCATGTTCGCCAAGCCCCGGCGCGAAAGGCAAATTCAGGCATCATGACAGCACAAAATGCGGCGCGCGGAAGCCAGCCGGCGCACGGGCCTCACGGTGCAGGGATGTTTGTTGCGACATTTTGATATAGCCCTTTGCAGACATTGCGGCCATATAGCTGCTAGCAACAAGCAAGCACGACAAACAGTGAGGAGATGCGCATGGCTGTCAGGATTGCCATCAATGGGTTTGGTCGTATCGGGCGCAACGTCCTGCGCGCCATCGCCGAGCAGGGGCGCACCGATGTTCAGGTCGTCGCCATCAACGATATCGCACCGCCCGACACCAATGCTCACTTGTTCCGCTACGATTCAGTCCACGGACGCTTCCCCGGCGAAGTCAGCGTCGCCGATGGTGTGATGGATGTCGGTCAGGGACCGATCCGGATGTTTGCGCAAAAGGATCCGGCAAACCTGCCGTGGGGCGATCTGGGGGTCGATGTGGTGCTTGAATGCACCGGCATTTTCACCAGCAAGGAGTCCGTACAGCCGCATCTCAACAGCGGCGCGCGCAAGGTGCTGATCTCCGCGCCCGCCAACGACGCCGACATCACCGTGGTTTACGGCGTCAACCACGACAAGATCGGCGCGGCGCACACGGTGGTCTCCAACGCCTCATGCACGACGAACTGCCTGGCGCCCGTGGCCAAGGTCCTGAACGATCTGTGCGGCATTTCACAGGGCTTCATGACCACGGTGCATGCGTATACCAACGACCAGCGCATCCTCGATCTGCCGCACAAGGATCTGCGACGGGCGCGCGCCGCGGCCATCTCGATGATCCCTACGACCACGGGTGCTGCGCGGGCTGTCGCGCTGGTGCTGCCCGAGCTTGAAGGCAAGCTCGATGGCACCGCGATCCGTGTGCCAACGCCCAACGTCTCCATGATCGACCTGAAATTCATCCCCACCCGCGAGACCTCCGTCGAGGAAGTCAACGCCGCCATGAAACGCGCCGCCGAGCAGGAACTGACCGGCGTGCTGGCCGTGACCGATGAACCGCTGGTGTCGATCGATTTCAATCACAGCCCGTATTCGTCCACCTTCGACATGACTCAGACCCAGATCGTTGATGGGCGGCTGGTGCGCGTGCTGTCCTGGTACGATAATGAATGGGGCTTTTCCAACCGCATGGCCGACACCGCGGTGGTCATGCACAAGGCCGGTTGAGAAAAAGCACTGACTCCGATGGCCGACGATACCTTGGACCTGCCATGCGAATTGTGTCTGGCAATCCCGGCCCATGCGGGGGGCGCAGTTGAGCCCTCGGCATTGTCGCTGCTGCTGGCCGGTGGCGATATCGCGTGCATCATCCTTTACGGCCAGCCGATAAAGCGCGGCGAACATGCGCCCCTGGACGAAACCATTGCCCTCGCTCTGCTCGGGATCGCTCAGGAAAACGGGGTAGCCGCGCTGATCGCCCACGACATCGCCGCGGCGAAGCGGCTGGGCGCGGACGGCGTTCACATTCTTGCCAATGAACAAGGCTATTCCGAAGCCCGTTCGGTTTTGGGACGAGAGGCCAATATCGGCGTTGCATGCGGCGTGTCGCGCCACGACGCCATGGTGATGGCCGAAGCGGGCGCGGATTATGTCTCCTTCGGCGCCGATCTCGGGCTTCATGCCCTGGGGCCGGAACACGAAGTTGCCGCGGAGATGACGCAGTGGTGGGCCGAAGTCTTCGAGCCGCCGTGCATGGCCTGGTGCACAAGCCGGGATGATGCGCGGGACCTTCATGACGCCGGCGCCGATTTCCTCGGGATAGGCCCATGGCTGTGGCATGAACCCGAGCGGGCTGGCGATGCGCTCGCGCAAATGATGGGCGGTCTCATCGACTAGGCCAGGGCCGGCGCGCAGCATGTGCTTATCTGGCGGATGCCGGTTCGGGTCTTGCCCGCCCGGGCTGGCCGCGAACTCTCTGGCTAAGGACCATGACAAACAGAGCGAACGGGAGAATGACCGGGAGAGCCTATCGTTTCAGGGGATCACGGCTGATGGCGGTGATCGCCATGCTTGCCGTCGGGCTTCAGGCGGCGCCAGCGCCAGGCGCATCGGATCCGGCCTATGATGCCTTTGACCGGGGACGCTACATCGAGGCACTGGAGTTGGCGAAGCAGGCTGCAGCTGCGGGCGAGCGCTATGCGCCGACCCTGATTGCACAAATCTATGCCGAAGGTCTGGGCGTTGCACAGGATCAGGCGAAGGCCGCGGAATGGTACGCCGAAGGGGTCAAGCGGGGTGATCCCGATGCCCAGTTCGCGCTCGCCTCGATGCTGATCGACGGGCGTGGCATCAACCGCAATCCGGAACAGGCCGTCAAGCTGTTCGAACTGGCCGCGGCGCAGGATCATCCGGCGGCGCAATATAATCTGGGGATCATCCTTGCTCAGGGGCGCCTGCGGCCTCAGGACCTGACGAAGGCCGCCGAGTTGATCGAGCGCGCCGCCACGCGGGGCATTGTGCGCGCGCAATATGATATGGGCACGCTTTATGCCACCGGACAGGGCGTCGAGCGCGACGATACCCGGGCGGCCCAGTGGACCCGCCAGGCCGCCGAGGCCGGCCTTGCCGATGCCCAGCTTGACTATGCCGTGATGCTCATTCAGGGGCGCGGCGTCGAGAAGAACCACGACAAGGGGCTGGCAATGCTGACCCTGGCCGCTGATGCTGGCAATCCGGTCGCACAGAACCGTCTGGCGCGCGTGCTGGCCTATGGTGTCGGGGTTCAGTCCGATCCGGTGGCAGCGGCCAAATGGCATCTCATCTCCCGGCGCAATGGTGTCAGCGACGGCCGGCTCGATCTGTTCCTGGCGTCACTCACGCGCGAACAGCGGGCTCGCGCCGATGCCGAAGCGGCCGATTGGGAAAGCAGGGATATCGAACTCCAGCCCTGATCCCGAACCGCAGCCTGCGGGAGGCGGCCGTGATGATCTGGCGCGCAGTATGTCTTGCGAACAGGATGTCTTGCCCACAGGCAGTATGTCTTGCCCGCAGTATGTCTTGCGCCTGTCATGGAACTGTTGGCTTTGCGCGCTAGTCTGGTGCCATGGTGTGCAAATCAGGCAAGTTGCGACAGAGATGACGATACGCAATCTCGATTTCATGTTCCGTCCCCGTTCGGTGGCGCTCATCGGTGCCAGCAATCGCCCGGGAAGCGTCGGTCAGACCGTGGCCGCCAACCTGCTCGAAGGCGGCTTTTCCGGCCCCTTGTGGTTCATCAATCCGCGGCACGATCAGGTGCTTGGCCAACGCTGCTACCGCGCCCTGGACGCCTTGCCTGCGGTGCCTGATCTGGCGGTCATCGCCATCCCCCCAGCCGCCATCACCCCGCTGATAGATGAGCTCGGCAGGGCCGGGTGCCGGGCTGCGATCGTGTTGTCGGCCGGCATCGAAGGCGAGCGCGAACAGCGCATGCTGGAGGCCGCGCTCCCCTACAACCTGCGCATCCTCGGGCCGAATTGCATCGGCCTGATCGCCCCGGCCTTGGGGCTGAACGCCAGCTTTGCCCAGGCGATGGCGAACAACGGCGATCTGGCGCTGATCTCGCAGTCGGGCGCGCTGCTCACCTCGATCCTCGATTGGGCCAATGGCCGCGATATCGGCTTTTCGGTCATGGCCTCGCTGGGCAACATGGCCGATGTCGATTTCGGCGATATGCTCGATTATCTGGCCGGCGATGTCTCCAGCAAGGCGATCCTGATCTACATGGAAGGCATCCGTAACGCGGCCAAGTTCATGTCGGCGGCGCGGCGCGCAGCGCGGTCCAAGCCGGTGATCGTCATCAAGAGCGGCCGCCACGCCGCCGGCGCGCGCGCAGCCGCCTCGCACACCGGCGCGCTGGCCGGGTCCGACAAGGTCTATGACGCGGCCTTTCGCCGGGCCGGCCTGCTCCGCGTATTCGACCTTGAGGACCTGTTCGTCGCTGCTGAAATGGCCGAGCGCGTGGGTACCCTGAGCGGCGAGCACCTGAGCATCCTGACCAATGGCGGCGGCGCGGGTGTTCTGGCGGTCGATGCCCTTGCGGATGCGGGCGCAGCGCCGGCGGAGCTCAGCGATCAGACACGCGCGGCGCTCGATGCGGTCCTGCCGCCGACCTGGTCGAAATCCAACCCGATCGACATCATCGGCGATGCCGGGCCGGATCGCTACCGCGCGGCGCTGGAAATCCTGCTGCGCGACCCGGACACCCAGGCGGTGCTGGCGATGCACTGCCCCGTCGCGCTGGCATCGAGCGAGGATGCCGCAGGCGCCGTCATCGCCGCGCGCGATGCCGTCATGGCCGATAGCCAAAGGCGCGTGCCTGTCATCGCCAACTGGCTGGGTGAACAATCGGCTGAGCGGGCGCGTGCAATGTTCGCTGCGAACGGCATTCCCTCGTTCGACACGCCGGGCGGCGCGGTGCGCGGCTTCATGTCGATGGTGCGTTACTCGCGTGCCCAGACCGAGCTGATGCGCGCCCCGCCGGCCCTGCCCGAACCGCTTGCCTTTGATGCTGAGCGTGTCGATGGCGAGATCGCCGCCGTGCTACGTACCGGCCGCACCATGTTGAGCGAGCCCGAGGCCAAGACCGTTCTGGCCGCATATGGCATTCCCGTAGTGCCGACATTTACCGCGCGCACCACCGGCGAGGTCGGCGCCCTGGCCCAGCGCATTCTCAAGGACCATCCGGCCTGCGTGCTGAAGATCATCTCCGCCGACCTGACCCACAAATCCGATGTCGGCGGTGTGCGCCTCGACATCGAGACGCCGAGCGACGCCACCATCGCGGCGGAGGACATGATCGCGCAGATCACGCGCTCGCACCCACACGCGCGGCTTGAGGGGATCAGCGTTCAGGCCATGATCCGCACCCGGCTCAGCCATGAGCTTATCCTGGGCATGACCGAGGACCCGACCTTCGGGCCGGTGATGCTGTTCGGCGCCGGCGGCACGGGCGTCGAGGCGATGGCCGATACGGCCATGGCGCTGCCGCCGCTGGATATCAAACTGGCGCTCGATCTGATCCGCGAAACACGCATCTACCGCCTGCTCAAGGGCTATCGCGACCGGCCGCCTGTCGATCTCGATGCCATCGCGCTCAGCCTTGTGCGGCTCAGCTATCTGGCCGCCCAGCATCCGCAGATCCGCGAACTCGACATCAACCCGCTGCTCGCCGACGAGAAGGGTGTCATCGCGCTCGACGCCCGCGTCGTGGTGGCCGACCACACCGAGCGCCCGCGCACTGCCATGGCGATCAGGCCCTATCCCCGCGAGTGGGAAAAGCATGTGGATCACGAGGTGCTGGGCCGGCTGCTGCTGCGCCCGATCCGGCCCGAGGATGAGGATATCTACAAGGCGATGATCGCGCAGACCACAGGCGAGGATCTGCGCCTGCGCTTCTTCTCGCCGCACAAACATATGTCCAGGAATTTCCTCGCCCGTCTGACCCAGGTCGATTATGCCCGCGAGATCGCCTTCGTGGCGCTCAGCGAGGACGGGCGCACGATGCTCGGCGTGGCGCGGTTCTTCGCCGATCCCGATTACCGCACCGCCGAATATGCGGTGCTGGTGCGCTCTGATCTCAAGGGTAAAGGGCTCGGCTGGCGGCTGATGACCCATCTGATCGACTATGCCCGCGCAGAAGGCCTGGAGCGGCTGCACGGTTCTGTGCTCAGCGAGAACGCCACCATGCTCGCGATGTGCCGCGACCTCGGCTTCTCCATCGCCCATGATCCCGACGATCCGGGCCTGCGCCGCGTCGAGTTGGATGTGGCGCGCACCGAGGCGCTGAGCGCGTCCTGATCACTTCTGCCCTCAATAATATTTGTCCCCCGCGTCGTCCCGTTCGCACTTGCGAAATCGGCCGCGCCGCGCCATAGCTTTGGCGCTGATCCGTACGGGTCAGGCGCATGTGCTTGAACAGGCCGTGCTTTCGGGCTAACCACGTGCGCATGCCCGTGGCCCCCGGCGAGGGGAACGGCGCAACAATGAGGGAGAAGCCTAAATGGCGCGCAAGAAAATAGCGCTTATCGGCGGTGGCATGATCGGCGGCACGCTTGCCCATCTGATTGCACAAAAAGAGCTGGGCGACGTCATCATGTTCGACATCGTCGAAGGCATGCCCCAGGGCAAGACCCTGGACATCGCCCAGTCGACCCCGGTCGAGGGCCGCGACAGCGATCTGCGTGGCACCAACGAATATGTCGATATCCGCGGCGCCGATGTCGTGATCGTCACCGCAGGCGTACCGCGCAAGCCGGGCATGAGCCGCGATGATCTGCTCGAGATCAACCTCAAGGTCATGGAGCAGGTCGGCGCCGGTCTGAAGAAATATGCGCCGGAAGCCTTCGTCATCTGCATCACCAATCCGCTGGATGCCATGGTCTGGGCACTCAACCAGATCACCGGACTGCCGCATCACATGACTGTGGGCATGGCCGGTGTGCTCGACAGCGCCCGCTTCCGCTATTTTCTCGCCCAGGAATTCGACGTCTCTGTCGAGGACGTGACCGCCTTCGTGCTCGGCGGGCACGGCGACACCATGGTGCCACTGCCGCGCTATTCCACGGTGGCCGGCATTCCGCTGCCTGATCTGATCAAGATGCACTGGATCACCCACGAGCGGCTTGGCGACATCGTCCAGCGCACCCGCGATGGCGGCGCGGAGATCGTATCGCTGCTGAAATCGGGCTCGGCCTATTACGCGCCGGCCGCCGCGGCCATCGCCATGGCCGAGTCCTATCTCAAGGACAAGAAGCGCGTGCTGCCCTGCGCCGCCTATCTCAACGGGGAATATGGCGTAAAAGGCATCTATGTGGGCGTGCCGGCCGTGATCAGCGCCAAGGGCGTCGAACGCGTCATCGAGGTCGATCTGACATCGGCGGAGCGGGCCGATTTCAACCGATCGGTGGATGCCGTGCGCGGCCTGGTGGATGCGTGCCGGCGCATTGCTCCGGGCCTGGGCGGCATCGGCGCCTGAGCCCGGCCCATCTGCACGACTGGCGTTGAACCGACGGGAGCCTTTCGATGAACATTCATGAATATCAGGCCAAGGAGTTGCTGCGCGAGTTCGGCGTGCCGGTTCCGCGCGGCGGCGCGGCGTTCACGCCCGAAGACGCCGTGAACGTGGCCAATAGCCTCGGCGCGCAGGTTTGCGTCGTCAAGGCCCAGATCCATGCAGGTGGACGGGGCAAGGGCCGTTTCAAGGAAGCTGCCGCCGGTGAAAAAGGTGGTGTGCGTCTGGCGCGCTCGCGCGACGAGGTGCGCATCTTTGCCGATGAGATGCTTGGGCGCACGCTGGTCACCCACCAGACCGGGCCGGAAGGCAAGATCGTCAAGCGCGTCTACATCGAGGAAGGCGCGGCGATCGCCCGCGAACTCTATCTTTCGGCCCTCGTGGATCGCGGCACATCACGCATTTCCTTCATCTGCTCGACAGAAGGCGGCATGGATATCGAGGAGGTCGCGGCCAGCACGCCGGAAAAGATCTTCACGCTCGCCATCGACCCGGTCAGCGGCTATTCGCAGTTTCATGGCCGGCGCATCGCCTTTGCGCTGGGCCTATCTGGCGATCAGGTCAAGCAATGCGTGGCGCTGATCGGCAACCTGTACAAGGCCTTCACGCACAAGGACATGAGCCTGCTGGAGATCAATCCGCTGATCGTGACCGAGCAGGGCGCGCTGGTCTGTCTCGACGCCAAGGTCAATTTCGACGATAACGCCTTGTTGCGCCACCCCGACGTGATGAACCTGCGCGATATCGACGAGGAAGACCCGGCCGAGGTCGAGGCGTCGCGCTACGGGCTCAATTACGTCAAGCTGGATGGCAGCATCGGCTGCATGGTTAATGGCGCGGGCCTGGCGATGGCGACCATGGACATCATCAAGCTTTATGGTTCCGAGCCGGCGAACTTTCTCGATGTCGGCGGCGGCGCCAGCAAGGACCAGGTGATGAACGCCTTCAAGATCATTCTGTCCGACACAAGCGTCCAGGGCATACTGGTGAACATCTTCGGCGGCATCATGCGCTGCGATATCATCGCCGAAGGGATAATCGCGGCGGCCAAGGAGATGGATATCCGCGTGCCGCTGGTGGTGCGGCTGGAAGGTACCAATGTCGAGTTGGGCAAGAAGATATTGAGCGAGTCGGGGCTTGCGATCATCGCCGCGGATGATCTGGCGGATGCGGCGCAAAAGATCGTGGCCAAGGTGAAGGAGGCTGCGTGATATTGGCGGCGGCGACTTGACGACACACACAGTTACACATAAACTGTGTGAACTGGAGCAGGGCTTGCGCCCAGTTCTGTGTTCTTGGGCTGGCGCCCAATTTTATGTTCTTGGGCTGGCGCCCAGTTCTATGTTCTTGGGCTTGCACCCAATTTTATGTTCTTGGGCTTGCGCCAGGACTTGTGTCAAGGAGACCGGCCATGAAAAACATTACGCTCGCCGTGGACGAACAGGTGCTGGCGACCGTGCGGGCCTATGCGGCACGCCACAACACGACAGTGAACGCGATGGTTCGCGAGCATCTTGAGCGGATCGCACGCCAGGAGGACAAGGCGGGCGCGGCACGAGAGCGACTGGTGGCGTTGGCGGCACAGTCGCCCATGCAAACGGGATCGTGGCGCTGGAATCGGGACGAGATCTATGACCGTGGCGTGCTTCCTCGACAGCAACATACTGATCTACGCGGCTTCGCAGAACCCGAGCGAGACGGGGAAGAAGAAGATCGCGGTTGACCTGATCCAGAGCACGGCATTTGGCGTCTCGGCCCAGGTCCTGCAGGAGTTTTACGTGGTGGCGACCCGCAAGGCCGAAGTCCCTCTGAAACCCGCCGTGGCGCTCGAATGGATCGAGCAGCTCGAAGAGTTTCCCTGCGTGCCGATCAGCGTGGGCATCGTCAAGCTGGGCGCGCTCATGGCCGAGCGCTACCGGATATCTTATTGGGACGGGGCGATCCTGGCGGCGGCGGAAAGCCTCGGCGCCCCCGTCGTCTACACCGAGGATCTGAACCACGGGCAGAGCTACGGCGCTGTGCGCGCGCTTAATCCATTCATCAAAAGCGCGCCGGCCGGTGCCTTTCACGAAAGCCAGCGGAGCTTTGAGCCGGATGGCGGCGCAAGGCCGTCCGCCATAACAAAACGGGAAGGTTGAAATTCATGGCGGTGCTCGTCGACAGCAATACCAGGGTGATCACGCAAGGGATCACCGGCAGCCAGGGCACGTTCCACACCGAACAGGCGCTGGCTTATGGCACGAAAATGGTCGGCGGGGTGACGCCGGGCAAAGGCGGCAGCGAACATATCGGCCTGCCAGTGTTCGACACGGTGCATGAGGCCGTCGCCCGCACCGGCGCCAACGCCAGCGTGATCTACGTGCCGCCGCCCTTCGCCGCCGATGCGATCCTGGAAGCCATCGACGCCGAAGTGCCGCTGGTCGTGACCATCACCGAAGGCATCCCCGTGCTCGACATGGTGCGCGTGCGCCGGGCGCTTGACGGATCGAAAACCCGCCTGATCGGACCCAACTGCCCCGGCGTGATCACGCCCGACCAATGCAAGATCGGCATCATGCCGGGCCATATCCACAAGGCCGGCTCAGTGGGCATTGTTTCGCGTTCGGGAACGCTTACCTATGAGGCCGTGGCGCAGACGACGGCGGCCGGTCTTGGCCAGTCGACCTGCGTCGGCATTGGCGGCGATCCCGTCAAGGGCACGGAATTCATCGATGTGCTGGAGATGTTCCTTGCCGATGAGCAGACCCATTCGATCATCATGATCGGCGAGATCGGAGGCAGTGCGGAAGAAGAAGCCGCCGAATTCCTGCGCTCATCGCCGGTGCGCAAACCGACCGTCGGCTTCATCGCCGGGGTCACGGCCCCGCCGGGCCGGCGCATGGGCCATGCCGGCGCGATCATAGCTGGCGGCAGCGGCGGCGCCGGCGACAAGATCGAGGCCATGCGCTCGGCAGGCATATCGGTGGCGGACAATCCGGCCGCACTGGGAACGACGCTGGCGCAAATGCTCGCCGCCTGATAGGGGAATGCTGAATAGCGCCCGCCTCACGTGAACGTTAGGACAATTGCAATGCATCGGACGCGGTTTGGGCACATAACTGACGTAGAGATGCAAGATTAGAACGCTCAAGCGCCGCCAGCTCGGCAACACTCATGATCCTGGCGGACGCGATTATGGCAGGCCTCCTCATGCGCAAGCAGAAGCTCAACGATACATTTGCCCTCAGCTCCTTCCTCCAGGGCGCCAACAGCGCCTATGTCGAGGATCTTTATGCGCGCTATCAGAACAATCCCGGCAGTGTCGATGCCGAATGGCGCCGCTTCTTTGCCGGGCTGAAGGATCGCAAGGAAACCGTGATCGCGCAAAGCGAGGGGCCGAGCTGGAAGCCGGCCAACCCGGTGCTCCAGCCTGATGGCGATCTCATCGGAGCACTGACCGGCGACTGGGGCGAGGCCGAGCGCCATCTGGAAGACAGGATCCGCGAGCACGCCCATGACGCGGGTGTCGAGATCAACGGTCATGCCGTTTCAATGGCGGTACGCGATTCCATCCGCGCGCTGATGCTCATCCGGTCCTATCGCGTGCGCGGGCATTTGGCGGCAGATCTTGATCCGCTGAAGCTGACCGCTCCCCACCCACACCCGGAATTGCAGCCCGAGAGCTACGGTTTTTCCGAGGAGGATCTCGACCGCCCAATCTACATCGATCATGTCCTCGGCCTCGAAACCGCGACCTTGCAGCAGATCGTCGATGTGCTGAAGCGGACTTATTGCGGCAAGATCGGCATCGAGTTCATGCATATTTCCGACCCGGCGCAGAAGGCCTGGTTGCAGGAGCGCATGGAAGGGGTGGACAAGGAAGTCGACTTTACCGAGCGCGGCAAGAAGGCGATCCTCGCCAAGCTTATCGAGGCCGAGAGCTTCGAGAGCTTCCTCGACAAGAAATATACCGGGACCAAACGCTTCGGCCTTGATGGCGCAGAAGCCATCGTGCCGGCGCTCGAGCAGATCATCAAGCGCGGTGGCCATCTGGGTGTGCGCGAGATCGTCGTCGGCATGCCGCATCGTGGACGGCTGAATGTGCTCTCGAACGTCATGGGCAAGCCGTTTCGCGCGATCTTCAACGAATTCAAGGGTGGCTCTGCCCATCCCGAAGACGTCGAAGGCTCGGGCGATGTGAAATATCATCTGGGCGCCTCATCGCAGCGCGAATTCGACGGCAACACGATGCATCTGTCGCTGACCGCCAACCCGTCGCATCTTGAAGCCGTGGACCCGGTGGTGCTGGGCAAGGTGCGCGCCAAGCAGGACCAGCGCGGCGACACCGAGCGCAGCGAAGTCCTGCCGCTGCTGCTGCATGGCGATGCCGCGTTTGCCGGCCAGGGCGTCGTGGCGGAATGTTTCGGGCTCTCCGGCCTGCGCGGACATCGCACCGGCGGCTCGATCCATTTCATCGTCAACAATCAGATCGGCTTCACCACGGCGCCGCGCTTTGCCCGCTCCTCGCCCTATCCCTCCGATGTCGCGCGCATGATCGAGGCGCCGATCTTTCACGTCAACGGCGACTCGCCCGAGGCCGTCGTGCACGTCGCCAAGGTCGCCACCGAATTTCGTCAGCAGTTTCACAAGCCCGTGGTCATCGACATGTTCTGCTATCGCCGCCACGGCCACAACGAAGGCGACGAGCCGTCCTTCACCCAGCCGCTGATGTACAAGCGCATCCGCAATCATCCCCCTGTGGTCGATATCTACAGCGCGCAACTCGTCGAAGAGAACGTCTATACAGAAAATGAGGTGGCCGAAATAAAGGACGCCACCCGCAGGATGCTCGAAGAAGAGTTCGCCGCGGCCGACAGCTATCGGCCGAACAAGGCGGACTGGCTGGATGGGCGCTGGTCCGGCATCGGTCTCGCCGAGGAAGGTCCGCGCCGTGGCGATACAGGCGTTGATCTCGACACGCTGCGCACTATCGGCGAGCGCATCACCACCATCAAGCCCGGCGTGAACACCCACCGCACCGTCAAGCGTATCTTCGACAATCGCCGCGCCATGATCGAGACGGGCAAGGGCATCGACTGGGCGATGGCCGAGGCGCTGGCGTTTGGCACGTTGCTGCGCGAAGGCTATCCGGTTCGCCTGTCTGGACAGGACAGCGAGCGCGGCACATTTTCCCACCGCCATTCTGTCATCATGGATCAGGAGACCGAGAAGAAATACACGCCGCTCAACCATATCGGCGAGGGCCAGGCACGCTTCGAGGTCATCAACTCGATGCTTTCGGAATTCGCCGTGCTTGGCTTTGAATACGGCTACAGCCTGTCTGAACCCAATGCGCTGGTCCTGTGGGAGGCCCAGTTCGGCGATTTCGTCAATGGCGCGCAAGTCATCATCGATCAGTTCATTTCATCGGGTGAGCGCAAGTGGCTGCGCATGTCCGGTCTCGTCATGCTGCTGCCCCATGGCTACGAAGGCCAGGGGCCCGAACATTCATCCGCCCGGCTGGAGCGGTTTCTGCAACTGTGTGCCGAAGACAATATGCAGGTCGCCAACTGCACGAGCCCGGCCAATTATTTCCATATCCTGCGGCGCCAGCTTCATCGCCAGTTCCGCAAGCCGCTCATCCTGATGACGCCGAAATCATTGCTGCGCCATAAGCGCGTGGTGTCAGACCTGAGCGAATTCGGCCCGAATGAAACCTTTCACCGGGTCCTGTGGGACAGCGCCGACACGGCTGAAAACCCGGATGAAAAGCTCGTTGCTGATGACCAGATCAAGCGTGTTGTGCTGTGCTCTGGCAAGGTCTATTTCGATTTGCTGGAGGAACGCCAGGCGCGCGGCATCAAGGATATCTACCTGATGCGCCTTGAGCAGCTTTATCCTTTCCCGGCGCGCGCGCTCATCACCGAATTGTCCCGCTTCACCCAGGCTGAAATTGTCTGGTGTCAGGAAGAGCCGAAGAACATGGGTGCGTGGAGCTTCGCGACGCCGAACATAGAATGGGTGCTTGAACATATCGAAGCCAAATACAGGCGTCCGCGTTATGTCGGTCGCCCGGCCTCGGCGGCAACCGCGACCGGTCTGATGTCGAAACATATGGCGGAATTGAAAGCATTCGTGGATGAAGCCTTGAGCCTTTGACGCACACATGGCGACGGCGCGCCGACATGCGCCGGGGAGAGAAAAATACATGACCAAGGAAATTCGGGTTCCCGCACTTGGCGAGTCAGTCACCGAGGCGACGGTTGGCCAGTGGTTCAAGAAGGCCGGCGACAGCGTCAGCGAAGACGAGCCTGTCGTTGAGCTTGAAACCGACAAGGTCACCGTGGAAGTGCCGTCGCCAGTATCCGGAGTGATCGCGCGCATCGACGTGCAGGAAGGCGAGACCGTGGAAGTCGGCGCGCTGCTCGGTGCGATCGAGGAAGGCGCGGCGCAGGCAAAATCAGGCGGCGCCGGACCTGCTGAGCCGAAGCCCGCACAAGTCGAGCCAGCAACTGCTTCAGCGCAAACGGCCGGGACCAGGGGCAACGGCGCCGGCGACGCGCCCGCCAAAGCAGGCTCAGCCGCCGCGGTCGCGCATGAAGCGGCAAAGGGCGACGAACGGCCAGTCTCCCCCGCCGTGCGCAAGATCAGCGAGGAAGCCGGCATCGACCCGTCCGAGATCGAAGGCTCGGGCAAAGGTGGGCGCGTGCTCAAGGGCGACGTTCTTGCCGCGCTCCAGAACGAGGTCGCGACGACAGCGCAGCCGCGCGCCGCGCGCCCGTCCATGCCGCCATCCGACGCCGAGCGCGAAGAGCGGGTGCGCATGACCAAGTTGCGCCAGACCATCGCCAGACGTCTGAAGGAGGCGCAGAACAACGCCGCCATGCTCACCACCTTCAACGAGGCGGACATGAGCGGTGTGATGAACCTGCGCAACGAGCACAAGGACCTGTTCGAGAAGAAGCACGGCGTCAAGCTCGGCTTCATGGCGTTCTTCGTCAAGGCCTGCGTCCATGCCCTGCGCGATATCCCGGCAGTGAATGCCGAGATCGACGGCGAAGATCTGATCTACAAGAATTATTATCACATCGGCATTGCGGTCGGCACCGATCGCGGGCTGGTCGTGCCGGTCCTTCGCGATGCCGACATGCTCAGCTTTTCGCAGATCGAGAAGACGATCAACGAGTTTGGCGCGCGCGCCCGTGATGGCAAGCTCAGCATCGAGGAAATGCAGGGCGGCACATTCACCATCTCCAATGGCGGGGTCTACGGCTCGCTGATGTCCACACCGATCCTGAACGCGCCGCAATCCGGCATACTCGGCATGCATGCCATTCAGCAGCGCCCGGTCGCGGTCAATGGCAAGATCGAAATCCGCCCGATGATGTATCTGGCCCTGTCCTATGATCACCGCGTGGTTGACGGCAAGGAAGCGGTGACGTTCCTTGTGCGCGTCAAGGAAAGCCTTGAAGATCCCGAACGATTGATGCTCGATCTGTAAGTCTTTTTTTGGAGATGAACATGCGCACAGTCATCCTCGTCGCCATGGCGCTCGCCACCAGCATCATGGCGGGTGCATCGCAACACGCATCGGCGCAAAGCTTTGATTGCCGGCGCGCCTCACTCGATGCCGAATACGCCATCTGCGCCAATGCCCGTCTTGGCATACTGGATGAGGAAATGTCTTCGCTGTTCTACAGCCTCCCCCGGGCACTGCAACGCGAGCTGCGCCAATCCCAGCTTGCCTGGCTGCGCCAGCGCAATGCCTGCGGCTATGATATCGGCTGTATCCGTCGCGCCTATATCCAGCGCATCGAATTTCTGCGCGATTATTGATGCAAGACGCGGCACGAACTCGCGTGCGGCTGAAATCATGGGGGCGACGTGACGACCGAACTCATTATTCTCGTGTTTGCCGCACTGCTCGCAGTCGTGCAGCTCGTGCTTTATGCCATCAAGGTCAATCTTGAGGTCGGCACCGATTATACTCTGGGCCCGCGCGATACCCATGTCGAACTCTCGCCCCTGGCTGGCCGGCTGAAGCGGGCTTATTACAATCATCTGGAATCGTTGCCGCTGTTTGCCATAGGCGTGCTCGTTGCCCATGTCTCGGGTGCATCCAATTCCGCAACTGCGCTTGCATGTCAGGTTTATCTCGGCGCGCGCGTGCTTTATGTTCCTGCCTATGTCGTTGCCCTGCCATTGTTGCGCTCGCTGATCTGGAGCGTGGCGTTCCTGGCGATATTGGCGATTTACGTTCAGATCCTGGTGCGCTGACCTTTCGCGGTTCGGCGCAACGCGAAATCTCGAAAGGCGCTATAATGGCAGAAGCCTACGATGTCGTGGTTATCGGAACCGGCCCGGGCGGCTATGTCTGCGCCATACGCGCCGCGCAACTGGGGCTCAGGACCGCGGTTGTGGAGAAACGCGCCACCTATGGCGGGACCTGCCTCAATATCGGCTGTATCCCCTCCAAGGCGATGCTGCATGCATCCGAGCTTTTCGACGAGGCAGGCCACGGCTTTGCGGCCATGGGCATCGAGGCGAGCCCCAGTCTCGACCTCGCCAAGATGATGGGCTTCAAGGACGAGGCGGTGAAGGGCAACACCCAGGGCATCGAATTCCTGTTCAAGAAGAACAAGATCACCGCCTATCACGGCGCCGGGCGCATCACTGCGCCAGGTCAGGTGGAGGTGATCCCCGAAGACGGCGCGCCGCAGACCCTGCAAGCCAAGTCCATCGTCATCGCCACGGGCTCGGACATTGCCCGCTTGCCCGGCATCACGATCGACGAAAAACGCATCGTTTCATCGACCGGCGCGCTGGAGCTGGACGAGGTGCCCGGCAAGCTGCTCGTGGTCGGCGGCGGCATCATCGGGCTGGAGCTTGGCTCGGTCTGGCGCCGGCTGGGCGCCGAGGTCGAGGTGGTCGAGTTTCTCGACCGCATCGTGCCGGGCATCGACAATGAGGTCGCGAAGGCTTTCCAGCGCATTCTCGCCAAACAGGGCATGTCCTTCACGCTCGGCCACAAGGTCACGGCTGTCGATGACAGCGGCAACCGGCTGAAGGCGACGATCGAGCCGTCCTCGGGCGGAAAAGCGAAGACCGTGGAGGCAGATATCGTGTTGGTGGCCATCGGGCGAGTGCCCTACACCACCGGCCTTGGCCTGGAAGAGATGGGTATCGAGACGGATCAGCGCGGCCGCATCGCCGTGGATGGCCATTACCGCACCTCGCTCGAAGGCGTCTACGCCATTGGCGACGTGATCCACGGCCCGATGCTTGCCCACAAGGCCGAGGATGAAGGCGTCGCGCTCGCCGAAATCCTCGCCGGCCAGGCCGGTCATGTGAATTATGCCGTGATCCCGAATGTCATCTACACTTATCCCGAAGTCGCCGCTGTCGGCCAGACCGAAGAAGAGCTGAAAGAAGCCGGCATCGCCTATACAGCCGGCAAGTTCCCGTTCATGGCCAATGGCCGCGCCAAGGCCAACCGCCAGACCGACGGATTCGTCAAGATCCTTGCGGATGCGCAGACCGACCGGGTGCTCGGCGTCCACATCGTCGGGCCTGAAGCGGGCAATCTGATCGCCGAAGCCGCCGTGCTCATGGAATTCGGCGGATCGGCCGAAGATCTGGCGCGGACCTGCCATGCCCACCCCACGCTTGCCGAGGCGGTGAAGGAAGCCGCTCTGGCCGTGGGCGGTCGCGCCATCCATATGTGAGCCATGCGGCCTAAACTCATCGTCCTCACTTCTTTCGCGCTGCTCGGCCTCGCCGTTCTTCTGACGCTAGGCTTCTGGCAGCTTGAGCGGCGCGAGTGGAAGCACGAGTTGATCGCGCGCATCGAGGCGCGCGCTGATGCCGCGCCTGTCGGACTGTCGCAAGCGATCAGCCAATGGCAAGGCGGGCAGGACATGGAGTTCTTGCGCGTGCGACTTGCCGGCATGCTCCATTCAGGCAAGGAAATCCATTATTACAATGTTGTCGATGGTCAGCTTGGCTGGCAGGTGATATCGCCGCTCGTGACAGATGATGGCATTCTCGTGATGGTCGATCGCGGCTTCGTGCCGGACCGGCTGAAAAACCCGCAGACCCGCGACGGGGCGAGACCGGCTGAGCGTGTAAGCCTGACAGGGCGTGCCCGAGCGCCGGCGCAGCGCGGCCTCTTCACGCCCGACAACGATCCCGCAGCCAATCAGTGGTACTGGCGCGATCTGGACAGCATGGCCGCAGCGCTCAGCGAACCGCCGCGCACACAACTCGCACCATTCTTCGTTGAGGCCGAGGCCGGCAGCCTGCCGGGGGAATGGCCGCGCAGCAGGTCTGGCGTGCTATTGCCCACCGACCGCCATCTGTCTTATGCGCTGACATGGTTTGGTCTGGCGCTGACGCTGATCCTTGTCTACGGGGCATTGGTGCGCACACGGATGAAGGCGCTGCGCTCCTGAGGCGCATTGCCCAGCTATTTCGGCATGGCGAACTGCATCAGCAGCGTGCGCTGGAGCGGATTGAAATTATCGTCGGAAATGACGCTCAGTATGATCTCGCCGTCTTCGCCGCGGTGCGCCGACACCGCCTCCATATTGTCGATAAGATCGCCCTGGCGACTTTCATAAAGATGCTCGCCGACCAGCACTGTCCCCGGCGCAATCTCCTGCGCTGCAACGCGGCGCAAACGCATGAATACCCCGACCAACGGCCCGAGATATTTGCGCTCCAGGACGATCAGCCCGCCATCGGGCAGCGCGACGAGACCTGTGAGATCAAAATCATCCTGACGCTTCAGCCTGATGCTGTGGGTGTCCTCGCCGATGAAGATCCAGCCCGGCATATCCGCATCCCTGTCGATGCTCCTTTCGGCAAAAGCGATTATTGCGCCCGCATAGGGGCCTGCCGCCAGCACGGCCACGCCTTCCAGCCCTTTGTTGGCCGACAGGGCGCGCGCCTCCTCGGGCAGTTCGATCTCGCCTTTGGGTTCGCTGAACCGGCTATCGGAAAATTCATATCTTTGCAGCCGGTGCACCTGCTCGAAGGCGATCAGATGTTCGCCCTCAAGCTCGCCCCATTCAAGCGGCGCAAGCTCTTCGGCATCACGCAGGTTGCCCACACCACCGGGCGCGTCCCACCTCTGTCTGAGTGCAAGTGGCGCAATGGCCGCATCGGCAACGCCGCGCAGATGGCCATCCTCATAGATGAGCTTCATGCCAAGCCAACTGCCGCGATCGGAAATCGCCAGCAGGCGCGATCCGTCGGCCGCAACCGCCAGACCCGAATAGCCGCCGAAAAGCGCATCGCCCGCGCGCAGCACAAGTCCGCCGCGCCAGATCAGCTTGCCGAACTCGCGCCGTTCGGGATCGGCCCTGTCGATGGTAAAGCTCATGGCGTCAACGGTGATATCGCGCTGCTCCGCGTTTGCTGATCCACAGACCAACCACGCCGCGCAAAGCACGATCACCGCGCCTGCCCGCGATGACGTATTTCTCATGTCTTTGTTGCCCCCACGCGATCCCATTTCCGGCACCGATCAGTTCAGCCAGCGTCCTCGCCGCATGCCCGGCTGCCGGCTTGCGGATTTTTCCTCAAACAGTTCGGCCAGCTTTTCCGTCATCGCGCCGGCCAGTTCCTCCGGATCGGTGATCGTCACCGCGCGGCGATAATAGCGCGTCACATCATGGCCGATGCCGATCGCGATCAGTTCGACCGGGCTGCGCGTCTCGATCTCGGTGATGACCTGGCGCAGATGTTGTTCCAGATAAGTTCCCGTGTTGACCGACAGCGTGCTGTCATCGACCGGCGCGCCGTCGGAAATGACCATCAGGATGCGGCGTTGCTCCTGGCGCGCCAGCAGCCGCTGATAGGCCCAGGTCAGGGCCTCGCCGTCGATGTTTTCCTTGAGCAGGCCTTCGCGCATCATCAGCCCGAGATTGCGGCGTGCGCGGCGCCATGGCTGATCGGCGGCCTTGTAGATGATATGGCGCAGATCATTGAGCCGCCCCGGTGATTTCGGCTTGCCCGCCGCTAGCCAGCGTTCGCGCGACTGGCCGCCCTTCCACTGGCGCGTGGTGAAGCCGAGGATTTCCACCTTCACGCCGCACCGCTCCAGCGTGCGCGCCAGAATGTCGGCGCAACAGGCCGCCACCATGATCGGACGGCCGCGCATCGAGCCGGAATTGTCAATCACCATGGAGACCACGGTATCGCGAAATTCGGTGTCCTGTTCAGCCTTGAACGACAGCGGATGCATGGGATCGACCGCCAGACGCGCCAGGCGGGAGGCATCGAGGATACCTTCTTCCAGATCGAACGCCCAGGCGCGGCGCTGCTGGGCCATGAGACGGCGCTGAAGCCGGTTCGCAAGACGGCTTACAGCAAGATTGTAGTTCGACAACTGCTTGTCGAGAAAGCCGCGCAGCCGCTCCAACTCGGGCGCTTCGCAAAGCGCGTCAGCAGCGATGATCTCGTCGAACTGGGTCGTGAAGGTCCGATAGCCGAATGCGCCCGGCTCATCGAGCACCGACAGGTTGGGACGCCGGCGCGGGCCTTCCAGCCGTTCGGTATCGGCGCGCGCATCGTCCTGCATGTCCATGTCGCCGAAATCATCCATCTGGGCATCTTCCGCCCCGTCTGATTCGGCGCTCTGGTCCTCCTCGGCTCTGGCGGACTGCTCGTCCTCCTCGCCACTTTTCTCGCTGCCTTCAGCCTCTGCGGCCTCATTCGGTCCATCACTCGCTTCGGACTGCGTATCGTCGTTCTTTTCGGGCTCAAGATCTTCCGCCAGCCCCAGCGCCGCCAGCACCTCGCGCATGATCCGCCCGAAGGCTTCCTGATCATTGGCCGCATCCTCCAGCCGCTCCATCATTGGCGCGGCGTGATGCATCACCCATGGACGCCAGGCTTCGACGATGTCGCGCGCCTTTTCGGGCGGCGGCGTGCCGGTCAGCGCCTCGCGCACAAGCAGCGCGAGGGCTTCATCGAGCGGAGCATCCTCGCGCTCGGTGATCTCGCGTGCGGGTGCAATATCGTAACGCGCCTTGGTCTTGGCGGCGAGGTTGTCGGCCACCCCGGCCATGCGCCGCGCACCGACCGCCTCGACTCTGGCGCGTTCCACGGCTTCGAACACACCGCGCGCGGGTCCTTTCGCGGGGGCTAGCGATGCATGCAGCCTGGCGTCATGACAGGCCGCACTCAGAGCGACCGAGTCGGCATGGCCTCGCGCAACCGCGATCTCCGCCTGGCTGGGGCGTGGCGACAGTTGGGGAATGCGCGCATTGTCACCGTCGAGGCCGGGCTGTTCAGCGGTGAAGTTGACCTTCAGTTCGCGGCGCCCAGCAATCGCTCGCGTGACGCAGGTGAGAGCCCGGCGCAAGGGCTCGGCCGCATCGGTCCTGCGTTTGGGACGCATCGCCATGGCACTCCTCCAGGCTCAGGACAAGGCAACGTTAGCGCTCGATTGCGGCAGATCGGCGCTGAAACAGCGCTGATAGAACTCAGCCACCAGCCCGCGCTCCATCTCGTCGCACTTGTTGAGGAAGCTCAACTGAAACGCCAGGCCGACATCCTTGAAGATGTCGGTATTTTCCGCCCAGGTGATGACCGTACGCGGGCTCATCACGGTGGACAGATCGCCATTTACGAACGCGTTGCGGGTCAACTCGGCCAGCCGAACCATGGCCGAGACCGTGCGCCGGCCCTCGTCGGTGTCGAACGATTTGACCTTGGCCGTGACGATGTTGACCTCGTCATCATGAGGCAGGTAATTGAGCGTGACGACAATCGACCATCGGTCCATCTGACCCTGGTTGATCTGCTGGGTGCCGTGATACAGGCCGGACGTGTCGCCAAGACCGATCGTGTTGGTGGTCGCAAACAGCCGGAACGCCGGGTGCGGCCTGATCACGCGGCTCTGGTCGAGCAGGGTCAGGCGGCCCGACACTTCGAGCACGCGCTGAATGACGAACATCACATCGGGCCGGCCGGCATCATATTCATCGAACACCAGCGCGGTGTTGGACTGAAGCGCCCATGGCAGGATGCCTTCGCGGAATTCGGTGACCTGCTGGCCTTCGCGCAGGGTGATCGCGTCCTTGCCGACCAGATCGATGCGGCTGACATGGCTGTCGAGATTGATGCGCACGCACGGCCAGTTCAGCCGCGCCGCCACCTGCTCCACATGGGTGGATTTGCCGGTGCCGTGATAACCCTGGATCATGACGCGGCGGTTATAAGCAAAGCCCGCCAGGATCGCCATGGTGGTCTCGGGGTTGAACAGATAATCGCTGTCAATATCGGGCACGTGTTCACCGCCCTGCGAGAAAGCGGGAACTTCCATGTCACTGTCGATACCGAACACCTGTCTGACGGACACTTTCATGTCAGGCAGCAGCGAATAACTCACAGTTTCAGAGGTCATGTAATCCGATCCGGATGTTGGCTTGATCATGAATACGCCGGCAGTGCAGCCCACAGATTATCACTCCGCAGCCTATCTCAACATCGGGGCAAGTCTGGTTCAGCACAAGCCGGCCTTCTTGAGATATTTGTAGGCTTGGATCACCTCGCGCAACTTGTCTTCCGAGCTGCGGTCCCCGCCATTCTGGTCGGGGTGATGGCGCATCACCAGCATCTTGAAGCGCTCGCGCATGGCTTTTGCGTCGGCGCTCTCATCGAGTCCGAGGATACGCAGGCATTTGCGGTCGGCATTTTGCAGTGGGCGGCCATGGGGCCAGTGGGCGGGACGCTGCGCATCTGCCTCGCTGTTCAGATCGAAGGGATCGGACAGGCCAAAGCGGAAGCTGAAGGCCGCCCAGTCGAGCCCGACCCGCGATGATTTTTCCGCGCTCGCGCGGCCCGATGCCACGTTCCATGTCGGACGGTGCCCGGTGATCGAGGCACGCTGAAACTGAGCGACTTCTTCATCGCTCATGCCGTTGAAATAGTCATACTGCTTGTTGTAAAGTCGCACATGGTTCACGCAGTAGTGGTAGAATTCGCCCTCGCGGCCGCGGCCCTTCGGGGCCCGATGAGCGCCAACTTCGTCACATTCGGGCCATTCGCACCGGCGCACGCCTGAGCAGGCCGCGCTGCGCGCCCGCGGCTTTGCCCTGAGCATATCGAAATAATGCGACTCGAGTTTCATTTCCAAACGGGTGGCCCTTGATTGATATTGCCAAATTATGCTGCTTCGTTTCGATCAGCACAAGCGCGGAAGCCGGGGCTCAACGCTTTGCGGCATATTGCGCAGATGTGATGCCACACTGGTATACTGAGCCTGAACAGGAGCAAGACATATGAGCGTTGAAGCCGCGATAGATCAGAAGTTGAAGACCGCCTTTGCGCCGTCGGTGCTGCGGATCGAAAATGAATCAAGCCGCCATGCGCATCATGCGGCGATGCGCGATCATGAGCCGCAAAAGCCAGGCGAGACCCACTTCCGCATTTATATCGTGGCCGAAGCGTTTGAGGGCAAGTCGCGCATCGACCGGCACCGTATGATCAATATGGCGCTGGCGGACGAACTGGCCGGCCCTGTCCATGCGCTCGCCATAGCTGCGCACGCGCCCGGCGAGCCGGCCGCGAACGGCTGAGCCGCTCAACGCGGCGCCGGCGCAAGGCCCAGCATGGCGCGGATATCGGCCGGGGTGGCGCCTTCGGCCCTGAGCGCGCTCAGCGCCTTGTCCCCGTGGCTTTTGGAGAGTTTGCGTCCGCTGGCATCGACGATCAGCCGGTGATGCTGATAGATCGGTTCGGGCAGCCCCAACAGCACCTGAAGCAGCCTGTGCAGATCGGTCGCAGCGAGCAGATCGGCCCCGCGCACGATATGAGTGACGCCTTGCAGCGCATCATCGACCACCACCGCAAGATGATAACTGGCCGGCACATCCTTGCGCACGATCACGACATCGCCCCAGATGTGGGGGTCGGCAAAATGGATGCGCTCGTCGCCGTGCTGATCAAAGCTGTGAAAACTCAACCTTGTCGGCGCAAGCTCCCACGCCCGCTCCAGCGCGCGATCCATGTCGAGCCGCAGGGCGAAGGCTTCGCCTGACGCCTTGCGCCTGGCCATTTCAGCCGGATTTGCGCCGCGCCAGATGCCCGGATAGACAGGCACGCCCTCAGGGTCTCGCGGGCCATCGCTCGGCGCTGCCTTGGAGATCTGCGAGCGCGTGGCGAAGCAGGGATAGAGCACCCCCATGGCTTCCAGTCTCGCCGCAGCCGCGCGATAGGCTGGGAAATGCTCGCTCTGGCGGCGGACCGGCGTCTGCCATGACAGGCCAAGCCAGGCCAGATCTTCCATGATCGCCGCTTCATAGCCGCGATGACAGCGCGCCAGATCGATGTCCTCGATGCGCAACAGGAAACGCGCTCCCAGAGAAACGGCGACATCATGCGCCAGGATGGCCGAATAGGCATGGCCCAGATGCAGCGCGCCGCTGGGGCTTGGGGCGAAACGCGTGGTGGCGGCGCCCGGAGGAGCCATCATGGCGTGCCTTCGGCCTTGCCGGGCTTTTTCCCGTGCATCGCCATCGCGGCAACAACCACGCCGATGACGACGCCGCTCGCGATGATGTTCCACAAGAGCGGCACCGGCCACAGCGCCACGACCCCCGCGGCGGCGATGAGCACGCGAGCGAGGATGTTCAGCGGCACCTCGCAATAGCCCTCCAAGGCCGCCGCAAGACCGTAAAGCCCGATCGTGCCGAAGATGGCGATTTTCAGCGCCACGAGAAAGTCGCCCGACAGCAGCGGCGTGTAGGCGAACAGCAGCGGAATGACGTAAAGACCCTTGGCGATGCGCCAGGCGGTCAGGCCCGTGGCCATCGGCGGGCTTTTGGCGATCGCGGCGGCGGCAAAAGCGGCGAGGCAAACCGGCGGCGTGACGTTGCTGTCCTGGCTGAGCCAGAAGATGATCATGTGCGCCGACAGCAGCGCTGTTGTCAGGATCGCCGGATTGAGGGCCTGTTCGGCAAGCTGGCTGAAGAATTCCGGCGGCACACCCTCAAGAAGACTTTGCGCCGCATCGCGCGTCATGGGCGCGCCAAGCTGGCCGATCTGATCAGGCGCGGTAAGCATGAAGATGGCGCGCGCCTGTTCGGGAAGCTGGCCGGCCGCGATCAGGTCGATCAGATGCGCCTCGGTGATAAGTTGGTAAAGCGCCGGCGCCGAGAGCGTGCCGAGGACGATGTAGGCAGCCGTCACCGGCAATCCCATGCCTAGCACGAGCGAGGCCAGCGCCACCAGCACGATGGCGATCAGCAGATTGCCGCCGGCCCATTCCGACATCAGCAGCGAGATCGTGTTGCCGACGCCGGTGCCGGAAATGACCATGACCATGAGGCCGATCGACACGAGCAGCATGCCTGTCGCCACCATGTTGCGTGCGCCGAGCGCCAGCGCATCGAGAATGGCGCGCGGGCCCATGGGGTTCGGGGTGAGCCAGCTTGAGACGATGACGGCGAGGATGCCGCCGGACGCGGCGAAGGTCGGCGTGTAGCCCTGGATCAGCATGCCGATCAGTGTGGCGATGGGTATGATGAACACGATGCCGCCGCGCTTCATGATGTCGACAAAGCTCAGCTCTTCAGCATCGACCACGCGCAGGTTGTGCTTCTTCGCCTCGATGCGCACGAAGAATGCGACCGTAAGAAAATACATGATGGCCGGCAACGTGGCGACGGCGGCGATGGTCAGATAGGGGATCTGCGTGTAGCTCGCCATGACGAAGGCGCCAGCGCCCATTATCGGCGGCATGATCTGTCCGCCTGTGGAGGCGGCTGCCTCCACGCCCGCGGCAAAGCGCGGCGGAAAGCCGACCTTCTTCATAAGAGGGATCGTGATGACCCCGGTCGATACCGTATTGGCTACCGCCGAGCCGGATATCGTGCCGGTCAGCGCCGAGCCCATGACGGCGACGAGACCGGGGCCGCCGGTGAAGCGTCCGGCGACGCTGCGCGCCATGTCGATGACGAAATCGCCCGCGCCGGAGCGCAGCAGGAACGCGCCGAACAGGATGAACATGAAGACGAAAGTCGAGGAGATGCGCGCGATCGGGCCGAATATGCCGGCGACCTCGAAATAGGCGCGGAACAAGGTCGTCTCCAGGGTGAGGCCGGGAAAGTTGAAAACGCCGCCTATAAGCGAACCCCACCAGGCCATGTAGCCCAGCGCGATGAGCGAAAGGATCGGGATGACCAGGCCGGATGCGCGCCGGGCCATTTCCAGCGCCAGGGCGATGCCGATTATGCCGACGGCCCAGTCTGCGGTGATCATGCGCACACCGCGGTCAAATATCGCCACGGCTGCCCATGTGGCGTAGATCGCGCAAGCGAGCAGGATCAGGCCCAGTATGCCGTCAAGTGCGAGGGTGACGTTCGGATGGCGCAGGGAAAGCGTGCGCGACATGGGGTAGATCAGCGCGCACATAAGGCCAAGGCCGCCCCAATGAAGCGCCGAGACTGTGAGTTCGGGAACTGTGCCGATCGTGTTGAAATAGATATGCGCGATGGAGATGACCACGCCAATCCAGTAGACGGCGAGGCCCAGCGAGCCGCTGGTGCTGTCGCGCCCGAGCGTGGCGCCATCGCTTCCCGCCGACAGATCAGACAGGGTTGAGACCGGTTCAGGAGCGGAGGCGACTTGCGGCTTGGACTTGGCCATTGACGGAAAACTCGTGTGCTGGCGGATTGAGACGGGTGCCGCGTTGCCGGGTCAGCGCCAGGATCAACGGCCGGTACCCCCGCTCTGCACGCCCGCATGGCGTGCGCCTAGTGTGATGCCTCTGATACCCGCACAGCTGCCGTCCAGGACGACCGGCGACGGGCCTGCTTGTGCATAGCAATCTGCGACACGACCGGAAAGACGCGCAGCGCCAGCACATGCCGGCGCCGCGCAATATGGCTTATTTGGCGACCAGACGATCCGGCACGCTCAGGCCCGCTTCCTGGTAATAGCGCAGGGCTCCGGGATGCAGCGGCAGCGGCAGACCGGCGATCGATGCCTCCAGCGACATTCCCTTGGTAGCCGCGTGGATATTCTGAAGAAACGGCAGGTTCTCGTAGATCGCCTTGGTGATCTGGTAGACGTCCTCTTCAGACACATCGGCATTCACGGCGAGGAAATTCGGCTGACCGACCGTGCGGATCTCCTTTTCCTGGCCCGGATAGGTGCCGGCAGGAATGACGAAGCGGGTCCACAACTCGGCATCGCCATTGGCCTTGGCGATCTGCTCGTCGGTGAAGTCCAGCACAGTCACATCCTTGCCAAGAGCCGCGAATGCCTGGGTGACGGCGCCCACGGGCGGGCCCGCAGGAAGGTTCGCACCGGCAATCGTGCCGTTTTGCAGGGCCTCGGAGCTTGGGCCATAGCCGAGAAAGGCAAGATCGAACAACTCATCGGGATTGTAGCCCAGATTGCTCAGGATGGTGCGGCCCGAACCTTCGGTACCCGAATTGCGCGCGCCGATGGAGAATTTCTCGCCCTGCATTGCGGCCAGATCGGACATGTCGCCAGACTTGACGAACCGGCTGGCGACGAGGAAATGCTCGACATTCTGCCAGAGCATGGTGATCGAGCGGAGATTTTCCTGCTTGCCTTCTTCGGCCATGTCGCCGGTGCCGGTAGCGGCCCACTGACCGTAAAGCCCCTGAAGAATTGAGAACTGCACCTGGCCTTCACGCATCAGCTTGATGTTCTCGCCAGAGCCGGCAGAGCTGATCGCCGACATGCCGATCTTCAATTTCGGCTGAAGCTTGACCTTGATGAGCGTGGCGACGCCCACGCCGACAGGATAATAAGTGCCGCCAGTGGTGGCGGTGGCCAGAATATAGGACCGCTCCTCCTGGGCCTGGGCCGGGCCGACAGTACCGGTGGCAATGAGGGGCATGAGCACGGCTGCGGCCGCAAAGGCCGACAAGCTGGACCAAAGGCTGAAACGTTTCGTCATAAAGTCCTCCCTGTAAAGCAAATCAAATCAAACTTATCTTTATTGTGCTGCGCAAGGCAGCAGCTTTTGTTTGTTCGCGCGGCAGTGTAGTGCCAAGAGCCGCCCAAGCCAAGCGCCAAGCGGATCAAACGAAAGTCGATGCGCATCGCTGGCGCCGGCAAGCCTCAGGTGCTGACCTCTTCACCGGCATGTTCGTCCAGATAAGGTGATATGATCTCATCCATGAGCACATCCTGCTTGCCCTCGAAAAAATGATTGGCGCCAGCGACAATCTCGTGGGTGATGGTTATGCCCTTCTGGCTTTTCAGCTTGTCCACCAATGACTTGACGGCTTCCGGCGGGGCCACGCGGTCGGCATCGCCATTGACGATGAGGCCCGAGGAGGGACACGGGGCGAGGAAGCTGAAATCATAAAGATTGGCCGGCGGGGCGATCGAGACGAAGCCCTCCACCTCGGGCCGGCGCATCAGCAGTTGCATGGATATCCACGCGCCGAAGGAAACGCCGGCGATCCAGCACGAGCGCGCATCGGGATTGTAGATCTGCAGCCAGTCAAGCGCGGTGGCGGCATCGGACAACTCGCCCGGACCATTGTCGAACAGCCCCTGGCTTCGGCCGACCCCGCGAAAATTGAACCGCAAAACCGAAAAGCCACGGCGCACGAACGCATAATACAATTGGTAGACGATCGGATTGTTCATCGTCCCGCCGAATTGCGGATGCGGGTGCAGGATCAGCGCAATCGGGGTCTCGGCCGTGGCCTGGTGGTGATAGCGCCCCTCGATGCGCCCGGCCGGGCCGCTGATGATGACTTCAGGCATGTGCTGACCTGGCAAATTCGGATTTTCGGTTTTCGGACGCGGCCGCGCAGTTCGCTGTCTGGCCTGTGTGGCGCGGTTCGGTGGCCGTGCACGGCGAGAATTGTTGACTGCCCAAGTCGGGTACTCTATATCTGATTTTAGAATGCTTCAAAATCAGAACCGTGTTTCACGCCGCGCGCTATGCGCTATGTATCATAGTGCGGAGTGTATAGGGTGAATTTAATCAGAGTTTCAAGGCATAAGCACAGTTTGCGAAGCGAATTGGCGGGGCGGACCAAGGAATGCGTGTAAAAAAAGGCGCAAAAGCCCGGCAGGAGAAATCGGGCTTCGTGGTTTTAGCGGAATTTTCAGAAGGTTGACCTCGATCCATGCAATTGAGCACCAAAGGGCGATATGCGGTGATGGCGCTGGCCGATCTGGCCGCGTGGGGTTCGGCCAATCCAGTGCCGCTCGCGGCCATTGCCGAGCGCCAGAGCATTTCGCTTCCCTATCTGGAGCAGCTTTTCATGAAGCTGCGCTTTGCCGGGCTGGTGAACTCGACGCGCGGCCCAGGCGGAGGCTATTCACTGGCGCGCCGGCCCGATGAGGTGCTGGTCGCCCAGATCATGCAGGCGGTCGATGAGCCGGTGAAGATGACCCGCTGCCATGATGACCAGACTGTGGGCTGCATCGGTGTCGGGCGCTGCCTCACACATGATCTGTGGCGTGCGTTGGGTGAGCATATATTCGCATTCCTGGAAAGCGTGACCTTGCGTGATGTCATCGACAAGACGGTGCGCCTGCCTCAGGTCGCTGGCGACCTGGCCGCATCGGCCGAGGCGCGCGAAGGAGCCAAGGCATGACCATGACGCGGCGCCATTATCTGGACCATAATGCGTCCTCGCCGATCCGGCCCGAGGCGCTTGCGGCGATGATGGCGGCAATGGCGTTGCCGGGCAATCCGTCCTCGGTCCACAGCGAAGGGCGCAAGGCCCATGCCGCGATCGGTATCGCCAGGGAACAGGTCGCCGCTTTGTGCAGCGTGCACCCCGACCAGATCGTCTTCACCAGCGGCGGCACCGAGGCGAACATGCTGGCCTTGCGCCCCGGCTGGCTGAGCGCAGAACCGGCTGGCGCCACTTTGTTCGTCTCGGCCATCGAGCATGTATCGGTGCTGGCGGGCGGCGCCTTTGCGCAGAACCGGCGCGCTGTGCTGCCGGTGACCCGCGAGGGCGTGCTCGATCTGGCCGCTGCGCGCGAGCGCCTCAGCGAACATGTCGCCAAGGACGGCGGACCCTTCATGGTGTCGCTGATGAGCGCCAACAACGAGACAGGCGTGCTGCAACCGGTAAGCGAACTGGCCGGGATCGTCCATGACCTTGGCGGTCTCTTGCACTGCGATGCAGTGCAGTCGCCTGGACGCGTGCCGTTTGATGCACGTGACTGCGGGGCCGATCTGATCAGCCTCTCGGCGCACAAGCTGGGCGGCCCCAAGGGTGCTGGCGCGCTGCTCATCATGCGCGCGGACCTGTCGGACGCTGCGCCGCTGTTGCTCGGCGGCACGCAGGAGCGCCGCCGGCGAGCCGGCACGGAAAACCTCCCCGGCATTGCCGGTTTTGGCGCAGCCGCTCAGGCTTGCGCGCGCGATCTGGCCGGCGTTCCGTTCATCGGTCGCCTGCACGACGACCTCGAAACCGGCCTGCGCCAGATATCGCCCGATGCGCGGATCATTGGTGCCGGTACGCCCCGGCTTCCCAACACCACCTGCGTCGCCATGGCTGGAGCATCCGCTGAGACGCTTGTGATCGCGCTTGATCTGGAAGGCGTAGCGGTTAGTGCGGGATCGGCGTGTTCATCGGGCAAGGTCAGTCGCAGCCATGTGCTGAATGCCATGCACCTGGGTGAGCAGATGGCGGCTGGAGCCATACGCATCAGCCTTGGCTGGAACAGCGAAGCGGGCGACGTCGAAGCCTTTCTTGGCTCATGGAGCAAGATCTGCGCCCGCCGGCGCGAGAACATCGAGGCGGCTTGAGCGACCGGTCATGCGCGGAGCGCAACCGGCGCCTGGACGTCGAAAACCCTGATATATCAGAACCGGAGTGAACCAAGTGCCAGATATCGATACAATCGAACGCGTCAAGGAAATAGATGTCGACAAGTACAAGTATGGCTTTTCGACCGATATCGAGACTGTGAAGGCTCCCAAGGGGCTCAACCACGATATCGTCCGCTTCATCTCGGCCAAGAAGAACGAGCCGGAATGGATGCTGGAATGGCGCCTTGATGCCTATGAACGCTGGCTTAGCATGACGCCGCCCGGCTGGGCGAAGGTCGATTATCCGGCCATCGACTTCCAGGACCTCTATTACTATGCCGCGCCCAAATCGAGCGAAGGGCCCAAAAGCCTCGATGAAGTCGATCCGGAACTGCTGCGCACCTATGAAAAGCTTGGCATCCCGCTTTCCGAACAAGCCGTGCTTGCTGGCGTGGAAGGTGCGCGCGTGGCTGTCGATGCGGTGTTCGACAGCGTTTCGGTTGTGACCACCTTCAAGGAAGAACTGGCCAAGGCGGGCGTGATCTTCTGTTCGATCTCCGAAGCCCTGCGCGACCATCCCGAGCTTGTGCGCAAGTATCTGGGCTCGGTCGTGCCCAAATCGGACAACTATTATGCCGCGCTCAACTCAGCGGTGTTTTCCGACGGCTCGTTCGTCTACGTGCCCGAGGGCGTGCGCTGTCCGATGGAACTGTCCACCTATTTCCGCATCAACGAAAAGGACACCGGACAGTTCGAGCGCACGCTGATCATCGCCGAGAAAGGCGCCTATGTGAGCTACCTCGAAGGCTGCACCGCACCCATGCGCGACGAGAACCAGCTTCATGCCGCGGTTGTCGAACTGATCGCCCATGACGATGCCGAGATCAAATATTCGACCGTGCAGAACTGGTACCCCGGCGACAAGGACGGCAAAGGCGGCATCTACAATTTCGTCACCAAGCGAGGCGACTGCCGCGGCCGTAATTCGAAGATCTCCTGGACCCAGGTCGAGACCGGCTCGGCGATCACGTGGAAATATCCGTCCTGCATCCTGCGCGGCGACGGCAGCCGCGGCGAGTTCTACTCGATCGCGATCTCCAACGGCCGCCAGCAGATCGACAGCGGCACCAAGATGATCCACCTGGGCAAGAACACCTCCAGCCGCATCGTCTCGAAGGGCATCGCTGCCGGTCGCTCCGACAACACCTATCGCGGTCTGGTCTCGGCCCACCGCAAGGCGACGGGCGCGCGTAATTTCACCCAGTGCGACAGCCTGCTGATCGGCGACAAGTGCGGCGCGCACACCGTGCCCTACATCGAGGCAAAGAACGCATCTGCGCAGTTCGAGCACGAGGCGACGACCTCGAAAATCTCGGATGACCAGCTTTTTTATGTCATGTCGCGTGGCCTCAGCGAGGAAGAGGCGATCGCGCTGATCGTCAACGGCTTCGTGCGTGATGTCATCCAGCAGCTGCCGATGGAATTCATGGCCGAGACGCAGCGCCTGATCGGCATCAGCCTGGAAGGCTCGGTCGGCTAAAAATACGGCGCGCCGAGAGCGTGCAATGAGAACAAGGACAATCGGAAATGCTGGAAATAAAGAATTTGCACGTGAACATCGCCGAGGACGGCACCGAGATCATCCGCGGCCTGGACCTCACCGTGCCCAAGGGCAAGGTGCATGCGATCATGGGGCCGAACGGCTCCGGCAAGTCCACGCTGGCTTATGTGCTGGCGGGCAAGGAAGATTACGAAATCACGCAGGGCTCCATCACCTGGGAGGGCCAGGACCTGATGGAGATGGAGGCTGACGAGCGGGCGCGCGCCGGCGTGTTCCTCGCATTCCAGTATCCGCTGGAAATCCCCGGCGTGGCGTCCATGACGTTCCTGCGCACCGCCATAAATGCCAATCGCAGGGCGCGCGGGGAGGACGAACTCTCCACCCCCGATTTCCTGAAGCTGGTGCGCGAAAAGGCGGCGGCCCTGAACATCTCCACCGAAATGCTGAAGCGCGCGGTCAATGTCGGCTTTTCCGGCGGTGAGAAGAAGCGTTTCGAGATCTTGCAGATGAGTCTGCTGGAGCCGAGCTTGTGCGTGCTCGATGAAACCGACAGCGGTCTTGATATCGACGCGGTGCGCATTGTCTCGGACGGCGTCAATGCGCTGCGCTCGCCCGACCGGACGATCCTCGCAATCACCCACTACCAGCGCCTGCTCGATTACATCGTGCCTGACGTTGTCCATGTCATGATGAACGGGCGCATCGTGCGCTCGGGCGGCAAGGAACTGGCGCTGGAGCTGGAGAAATCCGGCTATACGGCCTACAGCGAGCAGGCGGCGTGATGTCAGCAGCAGTGACCCAGCATACGGCGGGGAATGCACCGGCGCCATCAAGGGCCGAGCAGCAGATCCTCGATCATTTCGGCGCCGCGGCCACGCGGCTTTTTGCGGGCGATGCCCATCTGCCCGAGCTGCGCCAGAGCGCAATAGATGCGTTTGCCAGAACCGGCCTGCCGCATCGGCGTGTCGAGGAATGGAAATATACCGACCTGCGCGCGCGGCTTCGCGAGGCGTTTGCACCAGATGATACCGCCGGCGCGCTCGGCGAGGACGAGATCGCGATAGCACGCGGCGCGCTTGGCGGACTGGATGCGCATTTGTGCATCTTCATCAATGCCCGGCATCATGCCGGGGCGAAGAGCGCAGACGGGCTCGACATGATGGCGCTCAGCGAAGCTATGCAGGCGCAGCCCGGCTGGTTCGAGGCCCGGTTCGGGCAGATCAACCCGCAGCCCGATGATCCGGTCGGCCAGCTGAGCACGGCCTTCGTGCGCGACGGCGCGGCATTGCATGTCCACAAGACCGGATCGGGTGCGCCGGTCACGGTCCATCTGCTGTTCGTCCACCGCACCGAACGCCCGGCCACCACCGCCACGCGCAATCTTATCATTGTCGATCCAGGCGCTGATGTGACGATCATCGAACATCATGTCAGCCTGTCGCAATCGCCTGTGCAGACCTATGCGATGACCGAAATCGAGGTCGGCGATGGCGCCAGGGTCCGGCATGTCAAGCTCCAGCAGGAAAATGCCGGGTCGGTTCATCTGTCGAGCTGGCACGCACAATTGAATGCTGGCGCCGATTACCGCGTGGCGCAGGTCAATCTGGGCGGGGAGTTGACCCGCAATCAGCTCTTTGTGCGCTATGGCGGTGAAGGCGCGTCCGCGATGATCAACTGCGTCTCTCTCGGCCGCGCCGCGCAGCATTTCGACACCACGATGCTGATCGACCACGCAGTACCGCACTGCACCAGCCGTGAACTGTTCAAGGCAGTGCTCGACGACAAGTCGCGCGCTGTCTTCCAGGCCAAGGTGCTGGTGCGCCCCGACGCGCAGAAGACCGACGGCAAGCAGATGGCGCAGGCGCTGCTGCTGTCCGACGAGGCCGAATTCGACTCCAAGCCCGAGCTGGAAATATATGCCGATGACGTGGTCTGCGGACACGGCTCGACATCGGGCCAGATCGATGAAGACCTGCTGTTTTATCTGCGCGCGCGCGGCATCCCCGAAGACGAAGCCCGCGCGCTGCTGATAACCGCGTTCATCGACGAGGCGTTCGACATCATCGAAGACGAAAAGCTGCATGAAGCTCTTGGCGGTTATTCAACCGCCTGGCTGAAAGGGTCAGAACCCGCACTGGGCTGAACCTGGAACCTGAAGAAAGCAGACCAACCCATGGACCATATGACGGCAAGACGGACGATCGACAGCGCGCGCCACACCGACCCGCTCGACCCGCTCAAGGTCCGCGAGGATTTCCCGATCCTGCACCGCGAAGTCTACGGTAAACCGCTGGTCTATCTCGACAATGCCGCATCCGCGCAAAAGCCGAAAGCCGTGCTCGATGCGATCCAGACCGCCTATGCGCATGAATATGCCAATGTCCATCGCGGCCTGCATTATCTGAGCAATGTCGCGACCGACAATTATGAGAAGGCTCGCCAGACCACGGCGCGCTTTCTCAATGCTGGCTCCAGCGACGAGATCATCTTCACGCGCAACGCGACCGAGGCGATCAATCTGGTCGCGGCCTCGTTCGGCGGAATGGTGATCGGCGAAGGCGACGAGATCGTGCTCACCATCATGGAGCACCACTCCAACATCGTGCCCTGGCACTTTCACCGCGAGCGGCGCGGCGCGGTCCTCAAATGGGTGCCGGTCGGCGATGACGGCTCGTTCAGCCTGGAGGCGTTCGAGCGCGCCTTGAGCCCGCGCACCAAGATGGTCGCCATCACGCACATGTCCAACGTGCTCGGCACCATCGTGCCGGTGAAAGAGGTGGTGCGCATCGCCCATGAGCGCAGCATCCCGGTTCTGGTCGATGGCAGTCAGGGCGCGGTGCATCTTAATGTCGATGTGCAGGACATCGATTGCGACTTTTATGTCTTCACCGGCCACAAGGTCTACGGGCCGAGCGGCATCGGCGTGCTTTATGCCAAGCGTGCGCATCTGGAGGCCATGCCGCCATTTCTGGGGGGCGGCGAGATGATCGAGTCGGTTGCAACCGACACCATCACCTACGGCAAGCCGCCTTACAGGTTCGAAGCCGGCACCCCGCCGATCGTCCAGGCGATTGGTCTGGGAGCGGCCCTTGAATATATGCTAGCCTTGGGACGGGACAGGATTGGCGCGCATGAAGCGGACTTGCGAGATTATGCGCATGAACGGCTCGGGGCGATGAATTCGCTGCGGCTCATCGGTACCGCACCGGACAAGGGCGCGATCATATCCTTCGAGATGACGGGCGTACACGCCCACGATCTGGCGACGATCATGGACCGTTCGGGCGTGGCCGTGCGCGCGGGCCACCATTGCGCGGAGCAGCTCATGACGCGCTTCGGTGTGACATCGACCTGCCGCGCGTCATTTGCCATCTACAACACGCGTGAGGATGTCGACAAGCTGGCCGATGCCATTGGCAAGGCCAGAGACTTCTTCGCCTGAGGAGTTTCGAATGAACGAGGACACGACGAAACGCCCACCCGACACCGATCGCTGGGTGCTTCCACGCGAAACCGAGAGCTGGACCCCGCCTGGCGAACAGCCGGGGCAGGCGCCGAGCGCTCAGGATCTGCCCGGCGAGAGTACGGGCATGCCGGAAGCGGACCAGCAGGTTTCCGCCATCCCGCAAGAGGAACTCGAGCGCATGGGCGCGGACATCATCGCCGCACTCAAATCGGTCTATGACCCGGAAATCCCGGTCGATATCTACGAGCTTGGCCTGATCTACCGGGTCGAGATCGAGGATGACCGCGAGGTCAAGGTGCTCATGACGCTAACCGCGCCCGGCTGTCCTGTGGCCGGCGAGATGCCCAAATGGGTGGAAAATGCGGTGGGCACGGTCGCCGGTGTCAGCCGGGTTTCGGTGGCCCTCACGTTCGATCCGCCATGGGACATGACGCGCATGTCGGAAGAAGCGCAACTGGCGATGGGAATGTATTGAAGGCACACTTGCGATAAGGCCGGGCGGCGCTCACATCAATGAGATGCACACCAAAACGGACAAACTGACAATGTCACTTGCATCAAAATTCAAGGTCATGACGCTGAGCGACGCGGCTGCGCAGCGGCTCAAGCAGATCATGGCCGCCAGCGAAGACGGCGTCACGGCCGTGCGCATCGGTGTCAGCAAGGGCGGCTGCGCCGGCATGGAGTACACCATGAGCTATGCGCAAGCCGCCGGCCCTCACGATGAGGTGGTTGAAGACAAGGGCGTGACAATTCTCATCGAGCCGCAGGCCGTCATGTTCCTGCTCGGAACCGAGATGGACTACAAGGTTGAAAAACTGTCGTCGCATTTCGTCTTCAACAATCCCAACCAGACGAGCGCGTGCGGCTGTGGCGAGTCTGTCGAACTGACACCGGCCACCGCCGACAAGTTGGCCGCCATCATCGGCAAGACCGGCACGTCTTGAGCCGGGCCGGTCCTGTGAGGTCAGATGATCACATGCACATGATGGCGTGGGCTGGCTTAGCGAGCGGCGCTCTTCACCGCGTGCGCCGTCCACCGGGGGGCAAAAGGAAAAAGGCGGGGCCCGATCAGGCCGCCGCCTCCGCGTTCATTCGTCCGCCGTCAAGCGCCGTGAAGGCGCTGCGTGTTTTCAGGCTTCAGCACGCGCCTCGATGGTCGCATGGTTCTTGCCACGGGAAATCTCGATCTTGCGCGGCTTCATCGCATCGGGAAGTTCGCGCTTGAGATCGACATGCAGCAAACCGTTCTCCAGGCGCGCACCGGTCACTTCGACATGCTCGGCAAGACGGAACCGGCGCTCGAAATTGCGCGAGGCGATGCCGCGGTGGAGGAAGACCGATTGACGCACTCCGTCAGCAGTGTCCCCTGCCTTTGTCGCGGCTATGCGCAGGGTGCCCTCCTTGACTTCGATATCAAGGTCGGTCTCGCTGAAGCCGGCAACGGCCATGCTGATCCGATAATTGTTCTCGTCCACCCTCTCTATGTTATAGGGCGGGTAGCCGTTGTCGCTCTCCGCAGCGGAAAGCTGATCGAGAATGGAAACCAGGTGGTCAAATCCGATGCTGGATTTGTAAAGCGGCGAGAAATCGTAGCGTCTCATACCATATCCTCCTATTGAGCGACATGTGGATGAACAGACTTCAATGTGCACGCGTATCCTTCATAAGGCCTACGCATTCATGACATAGAAATTCGTGTCAGCCATTCAAGGGGTGCTTGCAACTGCTATGGGCATTGGGAAGCCGGCGAAGAATGGAGTGTCTTCAGCCCTGTGGGCGGTTGCCAGGCTGCTCCTTGTCGGCCCGGTCGTGTTATTCGCCCTCAGCTCAAGTGCGCAAGCGCGCCCACCCACTAACGAATTGCAGCGCATCGGGTATGACGTAGCGCAACGCGATGTCATCCCCGCGCAATTTGATGTCCAGCGCCAGATGCGCCGTTTCCTGCGCCGCAGCAAGCCCGGCCGGCGTCTGCGCCGGGAGTTGCGCCGCTGGCGACGCGCGCCGAAGGTGTTCGAAGGGCTGGTCGCGCCCCATATCCGCCGACGGGCCGATTGCATATCGCCCGACCAGATCCACAAGCGTCTGCGCGCTCAGGGCTGGTGGGATTTCGGTGCCCTCAGCAAGCAGGACAATGAATTTCGCGTTGAGGCCCGCCGACCCAACGGTGTTGGCTACGTGCTGCGCATCGACAATTGTTCGGGCCGTATTCTCGACGCCAAACGCATACCCGCGCGCCCCGGCGCTCAGCGCCTGTGGCCGAGATAGGCTGAGGGCGCTTTGCCGGCCACCCGTCCTTGTTCACGCCCAGCGAATCAATCGCAAATGGCTGCATCGACCATTCGATTCATCGAAGGAGGTGCAGTTTCATGCATTACCCCGGCTTCAGCGGCCATGTGGCCGCCTTCTTGCGTCTTTTCTGCTATGCGCTCATTGCCATCGTCGTGGTGGATGGAGATACCGTGCGCTTCGGCGGTGCCAGCCACCGGCTGACCGGCTTCGACACACCCGAAACCGGCTACCATGCACGGTGTGAGGCCGAACATCGGCTCGGCATTGTCGCTGCCCGCCGCCTTGAGGAACTGGTGAAAACCGGTCATGCCGTCATTCAGGAGAGCGGTAAGCGCGATCGCTACGGGCGTTCATTGTCCAAGCTCTATATCGACGGGCGCGATGTGGCGGATATCATGGTCAGCGAGGGCCTGGCTCGTCCCTATAATGGCGGCAAGCGCAAACCCTGGTGCGAATGAGCCTTGCTCGCCGGCCGGTCGATGATCAGGCGAACAGCCGGCTGAATGGAAAAAGCCTTCACGGCGGCTCATCGCTTGATGATTGCCACCTGACGGGGCGCGGCCATTGATGTAGGCTCACCACGCCGGGGCAAGTCCCAGCCCCGGTGCTTATGACGAGCATTGCATGGCGGTGAACCGATGGCGATGACCCTCAAGACGCGACCCAGAAAGCTCAAGCGTGAGGTGGAGAAGCCAGCGCAAATTCTCTATGCGACACAGCGCAACCCGGTGCCGGGAGGCGCCAATGCCGGCTATCTCCGGACCCATGACGGCGCTCGGCTGCGCTATGCGACCTGGGGGCCGACAGCGACGACAAAGCTCGGCACCGTCTGTCTCCTGACCGGGCGCGCTGAATTCATCGAGAAATATTTCGAGACGATATCGGATCTGCGCAGGCGCGGCTTCGCCGTGGCCATCAAGGATTTTCGCGGCCAGGGCGGCTCGACGCGGATGCTGGGCAATCCGCGCAAGGGTCATATCGACGATTTTCGGCAGTTCGACGCCGACCTTGAACAGTTCATGGCCGAGATCGTGCTGCCCGACTGTCCCGCGCCCTATTACGGGATGGCCCATTCGATGGGCGGTAACGTGATGCTGCGCTCGACACGCTCGCTGATGTGCTGGTTCGACCGAATCATTCTGCTGGCGCCGCTCATCAGGCTGGATGAAAGTCAGAACCGTATCCCGGCTTCATGCCGGGCCGCCGAGTTTCTCACCCTTTGCGGCTTTGGCACGTTTTTCGTGCCGGGAGGCGGCGCTCAGGCGTGGGACGAGCGGACTTTCGACAGCAACTGCCTCACTTCAGACCCGCAGCGCTTTGCCCGCACGCAGGAGATCATCCGCGCCGCGCCGCATCTGGCGCTCGGATCGCCGACCATCGGCTGGTATAATGCCGCCTGCCAGTCGATGGAGTTGATCAATTCGGTCGATTTTCCGCCCTCGGTCAAGGTGCCGACGCTCATCGTCGCGGCCGGCAGTGACGAGGTTGTCTCGCTGCGCGCCATCGAGAATTTTGCCAGCCGGCTGCGCATGGGCTCGAATGTGCTCATTCCCGGCGCACGCCATGAGATCCTGCATGAGCGCAACGCGCTGCGCGAACAGTTCTGGGCGGCGTTCGATGCCTATATCCCCGGCTCGCGCCCCAGTCGGGGCGAACAGCTTCTTGGCCTGTGAAAGGCCGGCAGGACAGCGCCGGGGCGCTATTCGAGGTCCATCTCCAGGATCGCCATCTGGAACTGGTAGGACAGATCCTCATCGTCGTCATCGCGGTAAAGCACGCCGATGAATTCGTCGCCGATATAGACCTCGGCCGAATCGTCCTTCTTCGGGCGCGCGCGAACGACCAGTTTGCCGCATTCCAGTGTACGCCGGAGATAGGTCTCCAGCCGCGTGATTTCCTCACGGGTCATGTCGATGCCTTCATTTGCTGCGCGCTGATCGAAGATTGGCTACCCTGATGGATAAGCCTTGGTGCTTACGGCATGGCTACAAAGCGCGAGGCTTGCGGTCAACCCCATGATGGGCAAACCCACCACCGGGAACCCTCATTCCTCGATGTCTGAGCCTATCGAGCCGAACATCTGGTTCATCTCGCGCGAGGGCTGCTGACAGCCCGCCAGCCCCACCACCTTGGCCGGCACACCCGCCACGGTGGTGCGCGCTGGCACATCCTTCAGCACGACACTGCCGGCAGCAACGCGCGCGCAGTCGCCCACCGTGATGTTGCCGAGGATCTTGGCGCCAGCGCCGATCATCACGCCCGCTCCGATCTTGGGGTGGCGATCGCCGCTTTCCTTGCCGCTGCCGCCGAGCGTGACGGCATGCAGGATGGAGGTCTGATCGCCGACAACGGCTGTCTCGCCGATCACCAGACCGGACGCATGGTCAAGCATGATGCCACGGCCGATCCGCGCATTGGGGTGAATGTCGGTGGCAAACACACGCGATGACTGGCTTTGCAGATAAAGCGCCAGTTCTGTGCGCCCTTCCATCCACAGGACATGTGCGAAACGATAGGTCTGAAGCGCGTGAAAACCCTTGAAATGCAATAGCGGGTCGCTGATCTGCCGGCAGGCCGGATCGCGATCAGCGACGGCGGCCAGATCGGCGCGAAAGGCCTCGCCCAGTTCTTGATGTTCGCTCACGAGCTTGAGAAAGGTCTGCCGGATGGACGACGCCGACAGATCGGGATGACCCAGGCGCTCCGCCAGCCTGTGGCATATGGCGCTCTCCAGACTTGCCTGATTGAGGATCGTGGAGAACATGAACCCGGCCAGTTCCGGCTCGACGGTACGAATATGTTCGGCCTGGGCGCGGATGTCGCTCCAGATCGGATCGTGCTGCTTAATGTCCCGCGCCGGTTGCGGGGCGCGGCGGTCAGACGATGATAGCTGGCTCATTTCAAACCTTTCGCGCGAACTCATCGGCCCGGCTGCTCGGAAAGGCGCAAGCCGGTACGCCGTGCGCCGGTTCATGATCCCGGCGCTGCCGCCGCCCGTCAGCGGCAAGAAATTGCGCGCGGACAGCCATGATGCCATTGAGGTGGTTATCCCAAGCGCCTTGCGCAATCCTAATCCAGGTCGCGCGCGGATAACAGCGTGCTGATGCGCGCCCCGATCAAGGAGCGCCGGTCTCATGTCTTTGCGTGCTTAGCTCCGTCTGGCGAGCGCCGTGCGAAAAAGAAACCGCCCCCGGAAAAAGAAACCGGCTCCAAAGGAGCCGATTTCCATTCTCAACGATCTAATTGATCGCAATCCGGTATGGTTCCGCGTCAACTCGGCGGATGTAGATATTTGGCCTTACGGATCAGATCAAACTCGTGGAGAGTGTCCAGCCGACGCAACTTGCTATGATAACCGAGATACTCTGAATGAGGCTTGTGGAATGCTTTCATTCGAGTGATTGGCATCGGTCTCTCCATCTGTGCAAAGGCCGCAACGGGTCCGGATATCCGGCCCGGCGCGACGATATCGAGGAACGTCACCGTCCCTCCCCCTTCGCTGCCACGAGAACCACGATGACGCCTCCCGATTGTGCACCCGGCTCGCCGTCGAGATGGTGATCAATCAAATCTGCGTTCTTCCGTGTCCGCCGCGGCAACCCTTCCGAAGCGGCATCAAGCGCGCGTCGGAATTCCGATGGAGCGGCAAGCTGCGCCCTGATGCCAGGACAAGCACCGCCATAAATTCAATGTAACACGATTCGGATTTTCTGTGGATTGCAGTTAACAAACTGTTAACAAGGCGTCACGCGGGCCGCCTTACGCCGATGCGCGGCCTTGGTCTTGCGCGGGCGCAAGCAGTTTGTCGCGCAGAACGTGCCTCAGGCTGCGGCCTTGGCTTTCTCGTCTGCCATACTGGTTGCAGCAGCGGGCGCAAGTATGTGCACTGTCTGCTGATCTCCAATGATATCCACAGGCATCGAGGCAGCCGCCTCGCCATCGACCTGAACCGCAAGCGGCTCTGTAGAGGAAATTCGCACATTTCGACACGCAAGCATCGAGAGCCACGGCACGGCGTCCGGACGCCCCACCCCGATGGCAAGGATCGAAGCGATCAGGCCCAGGCGGGAGCGCGCAGTGCACATCATGACTATGATGCCGGGTTCGAACAGGCTGGCATCGCGCGCCAGCACGAAGCTGCCGGCATAATGGCGGGCGCTGCATACGACCACCCAGGCGGCGGAATGCTCGGTGCCATCGACGCGCACACTCAACACCGGCTGGCGGCGAAGCACCGCAAGCACCACCGGCGGCACATAAGCCAGCTTGCCGATACGCCGCTTGAGCGCGAGGTTCAGACTGGTGACCGCTTCAGCGTCGATACCGATACCGCACATGAGGAAAAACGGCGCGCCGTTGACGATTGCGCCATAAGCCTGCCGTGTATGGCCCGATAGCAGGCAGGCGGCTACGGAATCGGCGCGACGCTTGAGCCCAAGCTCATGCGCCATGACATTGCCGGTGCCCAGGGGGATGATGCCCAGCGGCGTGCTGGTATTGCGCAAGGCCGCTGCAACCCCGCGGATAGTGCTATCGCCGCCGGCGGCGACGATAGCCGTGTAGAGCCCGGATTGCGCCGCTTCCGCGGCTATGTTGCGTGCGCCCGTAATACAACTCGGCTCACGCAGCTCAACCTGAGCGCCGCTTGCCTTCAGCCTGGTGATGACGTCATGCAGCAGCCGACGTGACGGCTTTCCAGCATCCGGGTTGTGTACGATCAAGAAACGGCGCGCCACCGGTCATGCGTCCCTGTCTGGAAAAACGCACTCAGTCGGCCATGGCCTCTGCTGAGTGCGCCGAACGCTGTACCGCCTTTTGCACCTTTTCGAAAGCCCGAACCTCGATCTGGCGAATTCGTTCACGACTTACATCGAATTCGCGTGACAGATCCTCAAGCGTCAATGGCTCATCGGACAGCCGCCGGGCGGTGAAGATGCGCCGTTCGCGATCATTGAGGGTCTCTAGAGCACTCGCCAGATAGGACCGGCGATGCTCCAGTTCCTCGCGATCGGCAAGAGCCTCTTCCTGATCGACAGCGTTATCATCGACCAGCCAATCCTGCCATTCGCCACTCTCGGCGTCGGCGCGAACCGGCGCATTGAGCGAACTGTCGCCCGAGAGGCGACGGTTCATGGAGATGACGTCTTCCTCGGACACAGAAAGGTTCGTGGCGATCTGCTTCACGTGTTCGGGGCGAAGGTCACCGTCTTCATAAGCCTCGAGCTGGCCCTTCATCTTGCGCAGATTGAAGAACAGCTTTTTCTGGCTCGCCGTCGTGCCCATCTTGACCAGCGACCACGAGCGCAGGATGTACTCCTGGATCGAGGCGCGGATCCACCACATGGCATAGGTGGCAAGCCTGAAGCCCTTTTCCGGATCGAAGCGCTTGACAGCCTGCATCAGGCCGACATTGCCCTCCGACACGACTTCGCCAATCGGCAAGCCATAGCCGCGATAGCCCATGGCGATGCGCGCCACGAGACGCAGATGCGACGTGACGAGCTTGTGTGCCGCCTTGGTGTCCTGATGCTCTTTCCAACGCTTGGCGAGCATGTATTCTTCCTGCGGCTCCAGCATGGGAAACTTGCGGATCTCGTCGAGATACCGGCTGAGGCCTCCGCTACTGGAAACTGTGGGCAACTTGTTCATGGAATTCACTCACTCAAAACCTGTCAGCATTACGCGAAGCCGGGGCCTTCGGATTTGCTGAGTGGTAACGGGGCACGTGCATAGCCGCCCCTGCTAATCTGCAATGCTCACACTCACCAAGGCATGACGAGAAAGAAGGCGGATTTCAGGCTTGTCCAGGCTCGCAGCCCCGCATCTCAACGCTCCGGTAGGTCTACTCCGGCAAGGGGCTCATTCCGTCTATGACGCGTGCGATGTCACGCGGCATCGCACTTGAGAAGGACAAGATTTCTCCGCTGTAAGGATGTTGGAAACGCAAGTCTCTCGCGTGAAGAGCTTGTCTATTCAGGCGTAGTATCGCAGATTTCGCCCGTTCGGACAAGTTTGACATCTTGGTCTGGAAGCCCTTCGCGTAAAGTTGATCGCCGATGAGCGGGTGGCCGATATGGGCCATGTGAACCCGGATCTGATGGGTGCGACCAGTCTCCAGGGTGCACTCGACAAGGCTCGCGGCGGGCTCGCGCTCGCCAGGGGCTGCGGCATAGCTCGCGCAAACGTGATAATGTGTGATCGCCAGCTTGCCGCCCGAACGCAGCACCGCCCGGCGCAGACGGCTGGTGGGATGGCGGCCGATCTGGGTCGCTATGGTGCCGCGCGCCGGGTTTGGCAGGCCCCATACCAGCGCGATGTAGCTCCGGCTCAGCGCGCCCTTGCGGCCATGATCGGCGAACTGTTCGCTGAGCGAGCGGTGCGCCTCGTCAGTCTTGGCTATGACCATCAGACCCGAGGTATCCTTGTCGAGGCGGTGGACGATGCCGGGGCGGCGCACACCGCCAATGCCCGACAGGCTGTTGCCGCAATGAGCAAGCAGCGCCTGCACCAGCGTGCCCGTCCAGTTGCCCGCCGCCGGGTGCACCACAAGTCCCGCCGGCTTGTTCAGCACGAGCACGAAATCATCCTCATGAACGATATCGAGGGCCATCGGCTCCGGCGTCAGGTCGGCCGGCTCCGGCTCCGGCACGCTCAGCGCGATGACATCGCCCGGATTTATCCGGTGATCGGGCGCGCTGACGACGGCGCCGCCAAGCATCACGCAGCCCTGTCTGACCAGCGCGCTCAGCCGCGACCGGCTCAGCCCATCCAGCCGGGCGGCGAGAAATCGGTCAAGCCGCTCACCGCGGTCTTGATCTTGCGCGGTAAATGTCAAATGTTGCATGCACCGACTATGAACCAGGACAAGGCCGCATGACCACCGATTCAGAGCCGATCCCCGGCAGCGTGTTCACGCCCAGGCAGGTGCGCACATTGAAGCGCGTGGTGGTGGTGCTCACGGCGTTGCTGTTCATCGGCTTTGCGTTTCTCATTGCCGGTCTCTATTATCAGGCTTCCAAGATCGGCGAAGGCGCACCCAGCGCACGCGCGCCATCTGCCTCCCCGGCGAGCCTGGCCGAGGATGGCGCCTTTCTGGTCGATGTGCCGCCGGGAACGCGCGTCGAACGCATCCTGAGCGAGGCGGGCCGTGTCGTGATCCATCTGCGCGGGCCTGAAACCGAGGAAATCCTCGTGCTCGATCCATCTCGCGCAAACAGCTTGACGCGGCTGCGGATCAACCCAAAATAGCACATATGGATTAGTGCATAGCACATGTCCGTTCTTGCGCTCCCTTCGTCTAGTGGCCCAGGACGCTGGCCTCTCACGCCGGAAACAGGGGTTCGAGTCCCCTAGGGAGCGCCACAACCGTCAGGCTCGGGCAATTGCGCCATTTCGTGCTTCCCGTCTAGCCCTCCATGACAGGGGCCATATTTTCAAGCCCTCCCCTCGCATCTGCCCGGATCTTCAGCCGCGCGGGCCAAGCGCATAGGCGAGCAGCTTGTAGACCAGCTTCGCCGCCGTGAAATCACAGGCATGCAAACCGTCTATTGGCGCCAGTTCGACGATGTCGGCGCCGACGATCTGCCCGGCGCGCGAAACCGCCCGCAGCACGGCGCACGCCTCATCAAAGGAAAGCCCGCCCGGCTCGGGCGTTCCCGTAGCAGGCATGATGCCGGCATCGAGCCCGTCGATGTCAAAGCTGACATAGACCGGCCGCCCCTTCAGCGGCGCCATGATATCATCAAGAACCCATGCGCTGCGCGTGCGCGCAAGATGAACATGGACGCGCTCGCGGTTGGCCTCAAGAAACGGAATTTCCTCCGCCGATATCGCCCGCGCACCGAGCGAAATCACACTAAGCCCGGCAATGTCCAGAACCCGTCGCATGGCGCAGGCGTGCGAGTTGGGATTGCCGAGATAGCTGTCGCGCAGATCGGTGTGGGCGTCGATCTGCACGACGACGAGGCCGGGATGGCGAGCGGCGACAGCACGAACCGCGCCGGGCGTCAGCGAGTGTTCCCCGCCTAGCACAAGCGGAAAGCGGCCGCCATCGAGCAACGCGCCTACAACATTGGTGAGCTGGTCAAGGGCTTGCGGCAGACCTGTCGGCAGCGCGGGCGTCTCCAGCGTCGCAATGCCGAAATCGCGGAAAGGCTCGCGCCACAACTCATCGTCGAAGAATTCCAGCTCGGGGCTTGCCGAGATGATCGCCTCAGGCCCGCGCGCGGTGCCGCCACCATAGCTTACGGTCGCTTCAAGCGGATATGGCACGATCACCGCGCGCGCCGCGGATGGCGCACCGGCTTCGTTCTCATTCAGCCCCAGAAAGCCGCGCTCCTGCGGGCGATAACGCAGGCCGCCCGCCGCGCTCAATGGCCCGCGCCAACCGCTGCAAGCGTGACCGGCGCAGGCTCGCCGTACATGCTGAGCATCGGCTCATCGGTGAGCACGGCTTCGCTGTAATGGCCAAAGCCGTTGAAATTGGTGGACATCACCCGCCCGTATGCGCCGATATTGCCGATTTCGATAAAATCACCTTCGCCGATGCCTGCCGGCAGGCTGAACGGACCCGGCAGATGATCGAAACTGTCGCAGGTGGGGCCATAGAGCGAGAAGGCGCCCATCGAAGCGGTGGACAATTCGCCGACCCCGGCGCGCAGACCGCGCGCGGGAAAGACGAATTTGGCGTGGGCGGCGTCGAACAGGGTGCCGAAGGCGCCGTCGTTCACATAAAGCGTCGAGCCCTTGCGCGCATCGACGCGCACAATGACCGACTCGGCTTCTGCAACCAGCGCGCGGCCCGGCTCGGTCCACAATTCGCAGGCCTCACCCACCCAGAGCCGATCGAAGGCATCGGAAATTTCGGTAACGAAGTCGATCAGCGGGGGCGGCTCAAGGCCGGGATAGAGCGAAGGAAAGCCGCCGCCGACATCGATCAGGTCGATCGGCACGCCCGAAGCCCCGATGTAGCGGGCGGTGGCGCGCAGCGCCTCGCCAAAGCCGGCCGGCGACATCGCCTGCGAACCGACATGAAAGGTCAGCCCCAGACGCAGAGCCACGCGGCGCGCCCGCGCCAGCAACGCGCCAGCCTGCGCCAGCGACACGCCGAATTTGCCTTCGAGCGGGATTTCGCTGTAGGCATTCGGACAGGCGATGCGGACCAGCAATGTCAGATCGGCGGCATCGCCGGTTTCCGCGAGTATTTTGTCGAGTTCCTGATCGCAATCAAAGGCAAAGCTGCGCACGCCGTGATCAAAATAGGCGCTGCGGATCAGTGCGCGGGACTTGATCGGGTTCATCAGATGGGCGGTTGCCCCGCCAAGCGCGCTGACGCGCTCCAGCTCAGGCTGTGCGGCCACGTCAAAATCATTGATGCCGGCTGATTGCAGGGCGCGAAGAATATATTCCGCGTCATTGGCCTTGACGGCGTACATCACCCTGCCGGGGAAATTATCGCGAAACCAGCGTGCCGCGCGGCGGGCGGCATGGGGCCGCAGGCACAGGACCGGGTTTTCCGGAGCTTTCTGGCGGATCAGATCAGCGGCGCAGGTAAATGTGTCCATCGAGCCCTCCGGAAGAGGTCGCGGCGCAACCATCAATCAGGGCGGCGCCTTGCCTGTTTTGTCAAAAAAATACGCGCGCGGCCACCGAGGGCATGCGCGCGACGCAAATTTCACGGGCAATCTGTCCTAATTTTAGCCAGCGTCGATTATTGAAAAATGACCGCTTTGTAAAGCGATTTTTACGCATCGAGCGCGGGCCTGGCTCAGGTCAACCCCTGCTGCTCCTTAAATGGGCAATGCCGTTTCGTCTTTTAAGACTTCCATCGAAAGACTGCTGGTAACATTGTAGATCGAGATACGCGAGATGAGGCGCTTGTAGAATTCATCGAACGCGGCCGTGGTCGGCACCCGGACCTTAAGGATGTAATCGACATCGCCGGTCAGCCTGTGCGCCTCCTGTATCTCGGGCATCTCGCGCACCGCGCGGTGAAAATTTTCGAGCCAGGCCGCATCATGCTGTGCGGTGCGCACCGCCATGAAGAACACTTCCGGCAGCCCGGCGCGCGCGCCGTTGACGATCGCAGCCTGACGCAGGATCACCCCTGATTGCTGGAGCCGCTGAATCCGGTTCCACACCGCCGTCTTGGAAATGCCCACCCGCTTGGCCAGCCGCTCGAATGACACCGTCGCATCGGCCTGGAGCTGGCGAAGGATCTTACGGTCGGTCTCATCCAGCTTGACGGCAGCGCCGGATGGCTTCTGCAATGGGGAAAGATCACTCATGTTCTGAACCATATTCCAATAAGCGCCATGAATTTGCGTTCATTCATGACGAATATTCTAATTCAGTCCAAACGCAAAGCTAAATCGCTCTCGCCAGACTGCCCAATCCGGGCACAAGCCCGGCCGCGGACGCCTGGCGAAATCGCGCGCGTATCTGCTCATCCAGCCGGTCATGCACCAGCGAGGTGGCATGGGCGGCTCGGTGCATGGCGATCTGATAATCCGGCAATGCGGGATAGCCGTCCTCCGGTCCCAGCACCCGCATGCTATCGCGCACATTCGCCCGCGGCAATACGGCGACCGCCAACCCCCCGGCCACGGCAGCCTCGATGCCCGACAGGCTCATGCTGGTATAGGAGACGCGGTAGTCGAGCGCGCTTTTGGCCAGCGCGTGCAGCGCGGCATCGCGAAAGCGGCAGCCGGGATGAAACAGAGCCAGCGGTATGGGGCGCTGTTCATGAACGTCGTGCGCTGCGCACGACACCCAGACAAGCGGCTCGCTGAACAACTCCACACCCTCATTATCGGGCGCATAGCCATGCGTGCACAAGATGATGTCAAGCGCGCCGGCATTGACCTCTTCGAGCAGCCGCTCGCTGGTCTTGCACACGACTTCCACATGCACGAGCGGATGATCCTTGGTGAAATCGGTCAGGATTCGCGGCAGAAAGCTGATCGCATATTCATCTGGCGAACCGATCCTGATGCTGCCGCTCAACTCCGATGGGCTGAATGCGGCAAGCGCCTGCTGGTGGGCGCGCAACACGCGTCTCGCATGGCCGAGCAGCACTTCGCCATCATCGCTCAGGCGGAGCAGCCGGCCGTCGCGTTCAAACAGCGGCCGCCCGATCACCGCCTCCAGACGCTTCATCTGCATGCTGACGGCCGATTGGGTGCGGTGGACACGTTTCGCTGCCTGGGTAAATCGTCCGGTCTCGGCGATCGCCAGGAACGTTTCCAGCAGTTCGGGCTCGATGATGCGGGGCATGAACAACCCATCATTTTTAATGATACGACTAGTAAATAATATTCGTTGGACTGATGAATTGCAATGCCACACTCTCTGACCGGTTACGAGCTTGGCGGGAAATCGTGGAGAGCGGATGATGAGCAGGCGGGATGATTCAAGGGCGCAGACGGTCTCGCAGGCATTGCCGCGCGGCGAACAATCGCTGCGGCGGAAACCGCGCCTGACAAACGGGGTCTTGGCACGCGGGCTCGCCACGCTGGCCACTGCGGTGCTGGCAAATTGGCGCCGCACCATGGACGAGCGCCGGGCCAGGCGCGAGTTGAGCGCACTCAGCGATCGCATGCTCTGTGATATCGGCATCAGGCGCCATGAGGCGGAATATATCGTGCGCCACGGCCGCGAGGATCGCATTGCCCCCTCGCCGGGCGGCGCCGTCATTCCACCACCTGGCGCCTCTCGCGCACCTGGCGCTGCTCGCGCTTCACAGGGCCGCAGCGCGCAGATCATCGAACTGCGCCGCGCTGATCGGCGAGTTTGCTCCCCGCGCGCGAAAGCCTGCTGAACCCGAAAGCCCCGGGCTATGGGCGAAAGCCGTGCCTGGAGGCGCTTTCACGCTGGCGATGTGAAGAGACTGTCAAAGCGCGTGGCTGCTCACTGTGCTGCGGCTTTTGCTCGCATCATCGAGCCGCTCAAGCACCATGGCCTCGGTCAGGATCTGCGGCAGGATCTGCGGCTGGCCATCGCCTGCTGGATAAAGCACATAAAGCGGCACGCCGGCATGGCCGAAACTGTCCAGCATGGCGGTGATCTCCGGATCCTGCATCGTCCAGTCGCCCTTCAGATATGCAATGTTTCCGGCCTTCAGTGCGCCTCGAAAACGGCTTGATGACAAGGCCATGCGCTCATTGACCTTGCAGGTGATGCACCAGGCTGCGGTGAAATTGACGAAGACCGGGCGGCCCTCGGCGCGCAGTTGCGACAGGCGCGCGGCGGAAAAGGTCTCGGAAAATTCGTCTGGCTGCGCGCTGCGCTCAAAAGGCTGCAGGCTTGTCGATGCAAGCAAGGGGTATGCGGTAATGAAAGCCGCGATGAGCACACCAAGGCTGGCGCTGCGCCCGACCATGCCCGCGCCTGATGTGCGCGCAAGCAGCCACGCCGAAAAGGCAGCGCCGACCAGCACGATGCCGGCCGCCAGCACGCCATCATCGCCCGCCTGAACGCTCAGCACCCAGACCAGCCACGCCGCGGTGGCATAAAGCGGAAAGGCGAGGACCTGCTTGGCGGTCTCCATCCACGGGCCGGGCCGCGGCAGTGCGCGCGATAATATCGCGGACAAAGTGAGCGCCGTCATGGGAAGCGCAAAGCCGAGCCCCAGCGCCAGCAATACCAGCAGCGCCTCGAACGCCGGCTGTGTCAGCGCGAAACCGAGCGCAGCACCCATGAACGGCGCCGTGCACGGCGTGGCGGCAACGCTTGCCAGAACGCCGGTAAAGAATGAGCCCGACAGCCCCTCGCGCCGGGTCAGCGCATCGCCCGTGCCCATGATCGAGCCGCCGATGCTGAAGACGCCGGACAGGCTGAGGCCGAGCATGAAGAACAATGTGGCCATGGCGAGCACGAAGACCGGCGATTGAAACTGAAAGCCCCATCCGAATGCCTCACCCGCGCCGCGCAGGACCAGCAGCAGCGCCGCCAGCGCGCCGAAACTGACCATCACCCCGGCAAGATAGCTCGCCGCATGCCGCCGACGCTCGGCGCCATGCTCGGGCGGCATGGCCGCAAGCCGCATCGCCTTCAGCGACAGGACGGGAAAGACGCAGGGCATGAGATTGAGGATCAACCCGCCCAGCAGGGCAAACCCGAGCGCCTGCCACAAGCCGATGGTAGCGACCAGATCGGGGGCGGCAGTGGCCAGGCTCGGCCCTCGCGACGGCTCGGCATCAATTTGAAAGGCCCGGCTCAGCTGCGTTCCGCCAACCGCCTCGCTGATGACCAGCACCCCGCCAAGGCGTGCAGGTGGCTGACTTTGCCCCGCGCGCCGCAGGCTTAGCACCAGGTCTTTTCCGCGGTGCACGCGGCTCTGCTCGGCCGCATTGACTATCGCGCCGCTGCGCGCGGGGAAAAAGCGCAAGTCGCTGACCCGTTCGGGATCGAACGTGACATCCTCGAGGATGAGCGAAATCGTGTCCGCCGACACCGTGAACGCCGCCGGCCAAGGCAAGATTTGCGGCAGGTCGCGGCGCGCGGCGTCGATCAGGCCCGCACCCGCCCCCGGCGAAACCGCCTCATCCGGCGCTGCGACAGCCAGCCGCGCGGACACCTCGCCGGTCTCGGGGACGCAGATATCGGCGCACACGACCCAATCGAGCCGGGCCCGCAGGCGCACCTCATCAGCGCTGATCGCAGCAGGCGGCGTGATCTCGACCAGCATCACCGCTTCGCGCTCGAAGCCGAAATTCATCATGCCGGCGTAAGGGATTGCCTCTGGCGCGGGCCAATGGATGTCGGATGCCGCAAAACCTTCGGGCAGGCGCCACGCAATGCGCATGGGCTCGCCGGAATCGCCGGGATTTTGCCAGTAGGTGTGCCAGCCCGGCGCAATCTGCTGGCGGATCGCCACCCAGAATGGCTCGCCGGGGCGGATGACGTTGTGCTCGGCGAGCAGCGAGACCTCGACATGTCGCGCTGGCCGCGTAGCGCCGGCGTGCGAAGAAGAGGGCGCAGACGGCCGCGCCCCGAACGCATCCATCAGTGCGCGGATGTCAGGCGCCGTCTCGGCCTTGAGCGATGATTGCGCACCCAGCGGCATGCTGCAGACGCTCACCAGCACGAGCACGGCCACGAGCACCATGAAAGGGCCTATACTTGCCCCGGCCCAGCGCATGACGACATGCGGATCTCGTATCATCGCGTCCGTCACCGATTTTCACCCTTCAGCGCACACCGTGAACATGAATTATGTCATTTAACATAATGGCTCAGCGCGATTGCGCTACTGTGAACGCGCCGCACCATCCGGCCATGGTCATCAGCACCCCTTCAGCCGACAATGCCGGCTTGCGCCATCTTTACCGCCCAAGCCTTGACGAGCGGTACCGAATATTGCTGATTAGCGGTCGATTTCGCGCCCACGCGCGACGATAAACGCATGAGCGAAACGCCAGGCCGAGCAACATTCAGGTCTGCCCTCAGGAGCCCCACGATGACAATGCCTCCCAACGCCCCCTCATTGGCTGATCCGCAAGGCGCAGCATCCGCAGCCGCTGGCCCGATGAGCGCCGCGCAAGCCGCGCAGGCGATCGCGCGAGGCGAGATGTCTTCGGTCGAACTGGTAAGCGCGTGCCTTGAACAGATCTCCAGAACCGAGCCGGAGGTGCAGGCATGGGCCTATCTGGATCCCGATCACGCGCTGGCGCAGGCGCGCAGTCTGGATAGCTGGCGCAAGGCCGGGCGCGAACTGGGCCCGCTGCACGGTGTGCCCGTCGGCATCAAGGATATCATCGAGACCGCTGACATGCCCACCGGCAATGGCACCGAGCTTCATGCCGGGCGCGAGACCCGGCGCGACGCCGCCGTGGTGGCGCAGCTTCGCGACGCCGGCGCTGTGATCATGGGCAAGACGGTCACCACCGAACTGGCCGTCTTCACGCCGGGCAAGACCCGCAATCCGCGCAACACCGCGCACACGCCGGGCGGGTCGTCGTCGGGCTCGGCGGCGGCGGTGGCCGCGGGCATGGTCCCGCTGGCGATCGGCACCCAGACCGCCGGCTCGATCCTGCGCCCGGCCAGCTATTGCGGCGTGTTCGGCTTCAAGCCCAGCCATGGGCGCATTTCCCGCTTCGGCATCCTCAACCAATCCCCCCCGCTCGATACCGTTGGCGCGTTTGCCAGCAATATCACAGATCTGGCGCTCATCACCGATTGCATCAGCGCTTATGACGCACGCGACCCGGACATGCGCCCGCATGCGCGCGGCAGTCTGAGGGACATCGCCGCTTCGCCACTGCCGGCGCGGCCGATGTTTGCCTTCATACCCACAGCAGCCTGGGACCAGCACGCCGAGCAGGTCACAAAGGACGCGTTTGACGAATTGCGCGCCGCACTTGGTCCGCTGTGTGACACAGCGCGTCTGCCGGAGATGTTCGACAAGGCGGTCGGATGGCAAAGACTGCTGCAATGGGCCGATATCGCGCGGAATTACGGCCCGCTTGTCGACACCAGCCCGGAAAAGATCAGCCCGCGCCTGCGCGAGATGATCGAGGAAGGGCGCGCCATCAAGGCCGTAGACTACAACACCGCCATGGAAATGCGCGGTGCGCTCAATCAGGCGCTCGATCAGGCGTTTGCGCTGTTCGATGTGATCCTTACCCCGGCAACGCCCGGCCCGGCGCCGGCTGGTGAGGCGACCGGCGATCCGATATTCAATTCGGTCTGGACCTATTGCGGGGTGCCCTGTCTCAGCCTGCCGCTTCTGGATGTCGACGGGCTGCCGCTCGGTGTCCAGCTTGTCGGCCCGCGACACAGCGAAGGGCGGCTGTTACGCACCGCGCGCTGGCTCATTCAGCATCTGAACGAGGCAGGCTGAGGCTCAGCGGCCCGGCATCATGCGTGCCGGCGCATGGCGCGGTCAGCGCAGCACATGGGATACGTCGGGCTCGGCCAGCGTCTCGATCTCGCTCACGGTGGCCATGGTGTCCATATCGACGATCCACAGCCGGTCGCAATCGACCGAAATCAGCGCATGCTGGAAGCCGGGCGCAAAACTCAGCGCGATCGGCGCGGCCGGCGTTTCGATCCGGTGCACCTCCCTGCCGTCACGCGCATCGAAGACGCTGACGCTGGAGGCACCGAAATTCGCGGTCAGCAGGCGGTCGCGCTTCTCGTCGTGATAGATGCGTACAGGATCGTTGGGAGTGGGAAATTCTCCCGTGATGCTGAGGCTGGCCGTGTCGATGACGCTTACGCAATTGCTCAGCCGGTTGGTGACATAAAGCAGCTTTTCATCCGCGCGCAGATGCCGGCCTTCGGGCTTTTCGCGCGTGCGCACAGCAACCGGCGCCGTGCTGGCATCATGGGGATCGAACACCGTGACATCATTCGAGACGAGGTTCATCGAATAGGCCCGACGCCCGTCTCGGGTCAGCGCGAATAGATGGCTTTTCGTACCGCCAGTCTTGATGCCGTGGTCAAAGCCGCCGCCGGCGCGCGGATCAAGCTTGTACAGCAGCGTATCGGTGCGCTCGGACAGCACGTAAAGCCCGCCGGCTGCATCCATGGCGATGCCGTGGGGCCGGCCATCCTCGCCACAGTCGATCTGCCCTGCCAGTTCGCGCCGCGCAATATCTATGATGAAGATTGTCTGCCCACCGGGGCCTTCGATGCCGGAATTATGCACACCGTAATGGGTGACATAGGCAAAGGCCTGGTCGGCATCGACCACGAATTCGTGCGGATATTCGCCAAGCGCGATGCGCGCGGTTTCAGCACCGCTCGCCATGTCGTAGAAGCTGAGGGCGTGGCCCGATTTCTGCACCAGCATGATTTCGGCGTTTGCCATGAGGTCCCCCGTTGATTGTGCCCGTGGCAGGGCAATCGGCATGCGCGCGGCATGTGATTTCTGCAAGGCGCTATATGGCTTGCCCGGGCGCAAGGTGACAACGAAATCCTGCTTTTTCGGTCCTATCGAGGCGCGAATTGGCGGAGCAGGGCAGGCCAGCAACTCGCGTTGCCGGTCAGGGCGCGGGATTATCAGACGCACGCCTAGCGAACCCGATTGACCGGGTCGCGCCTTAGCGCAACAGCCAGTTCTTCAGATCGGCGATATTCTGCTGCGCGGCATCCTCGCCAAGCTCGCCGGCGCGCTGATACCATTCCAGCGCTTTAGCCGGATCGGGCGCACCGGTGCGGATGTTGCCGCCGTCATAGAAGATCGGGTCGAAGGTCTTGCCCAGCGCGAGCGCGGCGCGTCCGTCCCCATTCTGTGCCGCGGGCAGGAACACTTCGCGCGCCGCCAGCAGATCACCCGCACGGATGAATGTGCTGGCCTGCTCCAGCGGATCCGGCGCGGCGGCAACTGGCTGCGATACTGAGGCCGCCGTGGTCCGCGGCTGGGCTGACTGCTGCGGCTCGACGATGTTCACGTTGAATGCCACCATATTGCTGATCGGCTCGCGGGTTTGCGCATCAAGCAGTTGGGTGCTCAACTCAAAACTGCCGCTGAAACCGGGCGGCACGCTGAGGAACAATTCATCAGCGCGGTTGGCCGAGAGCAACCATGTGCCGCCGCCTGTATCGGTCCCAGCGGACAATCTGACTGTCTCTGGCAGACCGCTGATCCGCATGACCGAGCCGCGGGCGCGTCTGGGCAATGCCACGGTGAGCGGGGTTTGCTCGGACGGGATGCCGAGAACATCGCTGGCCGAGATCTCGAAGCGGGGTTGTTCAGATGCCGGCTCCTGGGCGGTCCCGAGTGGGGGCGGCGTATCGCTGGCGGAGAAATCCTCGGGCGGGGCAGCATCCGCGGGTCCCGCAGCAGGCGGTCGCGTGCCCGTATCCGAAAGCGCGGCAACGCTGGTGCTGAGGGCGGGGTCGGATCGGCCGAGGCTGGCGGTGGACTCTGGAACGCTTGTGCCGGGGCCGGGGGCTTCATCGGAGACGAAGGAGTTGAAAACGAACACCGCGGCTATACCGGCGACGGCGATGCCCCCGATCAGCCCGAGACCGGCAGCGCCGAGAAACTTGCCGCTGGCTTCGGTTCCTGCCGAGGCCATGGCCGCGGTCTTGACCTCTGTGGCTTTGCTCATGTCGCGGTAGCTGTCGCTGTTGCGCATGTCGGTAAAAGAGTCGCGCTCGGCTGCCGCAGTACTGCTTCCAAGATAGGCATACATGCCGTCATCGTCGCGTGCGGGCGGCGCGGTATCAGCAGGCGCAGCCGGAGCCTGGCGCACCCTGCGGACACCGCGATAGAACATTACGTTTTCTTCGTCGTCATCAGGATTGCCCGAGCGCAACTCCGCGGGACGCATCGCGGCAATGTCGGAGCCGGTAAGCAGATCCTTTTCTTCAACCTCATCGTCATCGTCTTCATCGAGTTCACGCTTCAAGGCCTCATCGATCTCGCTGGCGAACTCATCGCGTGCAGCAAATTTCACAAGCTCGTCATCGTCAACAAGCTCGTCTTCGTCAACAAGCTCGTCTTCAACCAGATCGTCATCAACCAGATCGGCTTCTTCATTGCCGCCATACAGGTAGCTGAGGACCGCTTCGGTGGTTTCCTCATCGATCTCGCTGCTGTCTTCGCGCACCTGCGCGCGCATGTCTTTCTGTTCGTCCTCGCTTTCCCATTGCTGGGAGCGCGCGCGCATGGCAGCAGGGTCGTCCCACAACTGGGTCTGCGAGCGCGCATCGTCGTCTTCATCCTCATCGTCCACATCATCGCCGTAGACGCTGCGCAAAGCTGACTGGACGGCATCGGCGAGCGGATCGTGTGGGGTCTCCTGCGGCACTTCCCCCGCCTGGTCGCCAGCCGGCGCGGCTGCCTGAGCAGGCTTGGCGGATGACGGCCCGTCGGACCTCGAGCCTGACACGGAAAATGGCAGGTTCGGGATCAGTTCAGGCGGGAAGGACGCGCTGTTGGTGCGCGCAGGCGTGCCGGATACTCTGTCACTCGCCAGCGATAGCGGCGTGGCAGCCGCGCGCGGCTGGCCGCTCACGCGCGCCTTGGCCTCGCGCGCCAGTTCAAACGTGTCAGCCGGTGAGAGCGGTTCGGGATCGGGCTCGGCGAACAGCGATCCCAGATCGAGCGCGTCATCCGATCGCACGCTGACTTCAAAAGTATCGGCATGGGCGTCGATTTCATCGGGAACCCCGAACTCCAGCATCGAGCCGGCGCGCTCCGTGTCATCGTGAGTGAGCGCATCACCACCGATATCGGCCGGTTTCGGCTTATCTGCGGGAATTGAAACCGCTGCGGCATCAGGGGCGACGGATACAGGCGCAGCAGCGGTCACGGGACCGGTAAAATCGGTTATTTTCACGTTCTGAGTGTCCAAATCGCTTCTGGGTTTAAGCATGTCTGGCGAAGCTGATCCGGGCGCGGCATCCCTGCCGGGCGCGGCATCCGAAGCGTGCTGCGCGGAAAACTTGTCATGCCCGTTGGTCAGCGCCGGGCTTGCAGTGTCCTTTCGGGGCGCGTTATCCACAGGCCGCTCGGCAGCCGGCGCGGGCCTTGCATCGGTTGCGGATTTTTCGTCTGGCGATGCGCCCTGATCAGCAGGCGTGCCTGCCGGATCGACCAGCACGAAGCCGGTACCAGGCGCCGGACTTTCAGCGCGAGAACCAGGGCTCGCAGGCTTGTCGTCGGTGCTCTTGCCGTCAGCTAAAGCCGCCGGCGCGACAACCGGCTCGATCGGACCTTCGGGCGACATCGATTCGGGCGCAGGTTCGGATCTTTCCCCGGGCGCAGGGCCTGCATTCTGGCGTGCCGCATGGCTGGGTCGCTGATCATTGCCGGCAGGCTTGTCTGGAGCCGGGCGCGTGTCTTCGCGCGTATCGCTGGCGTCAGCCGGCTTGGGCGCCTTGGCATCAGCCGGCTTGCGAGCGCCGTTATCACTCACGCCATCACCTGGCTCGAGCGTCCCGCCTGCGGATTTCGTTCCATCTTGTGCGTTCTTGTCGGCTGTCAGGTCTGCCATCCCACAAACTCCTCGACCCCGTCCGATGTGACATATGTCACGCAAGTGATGCGCCCTGCATATCATTACGCCGCAGAAACAGCATTATCGGCAGATCATATTGCTTCAAGATCGGCCTGCGCGATCCAAGGCCGTTCGCCGCGATGATGCCGGTGTGCGTGCCCTGCCTGCATCACTCGTTCCTGGCCGGACATCTGCCATAATTTGATATGGCATTCATGCATCCCAGATATGATCATAGATCACCAGCCGGCAACAGCAATCCTTTGGCGAAAAAAACACATGACCCGCACACGAACTACCTTGCGCGCTTGCAAAACACAACGGTTTGATGGGGCGCAATCCTGCCCGAACGCGCAAGGCACCCCATCACCTGCAGGTTCTGTATCTTATCAATCAAATAATGCGATAATTCCCAAATGCGGCATATGTTGGCAATAAAGCATTCTTGGATTGAATATTTTTTCATACTTTCGGCGAAGTCGCTCCGCTCATGGGCCGCGAACGTATGTTCATTCGCTCATTCGCCAGCCGGTCATGCGTCATGAACGCGGCACAGCCTGCGGGAGTGCTTCCGCGTGGTGTGCGTGTCTTTGCCATCGGCGACATACACGGCCGCGCCGACCTGTTGCGGGGGCTGCTGGGGCGCATCGACGCCTACCGGGCCAACGCAGCAAGTCCGGGGCGCGACGTCTTCGTGCTGATCGGCGATTACATCGACCGTGGGCCGAACAGCGCAGACGTGATAAATATGCTGATTAGCGATATTCCGCGCCGCTGTGACGAGGCCGTCCTCCTCAAGGGCAACCACGAGGTGATGTTTGTCGATTTTCTCACCGGCGCCTCGGACATCAATGCATTCCTCGCCAATGGCGGGCGCGCAACCGTGAGTTCTTACGGCGTCAGGATCGACCGATACGCCGGCGATGAGCATTGGCAGGATCGGCTGCACGCAGCGCTTATGCGCAAGATTCCTGCGCCCCATCTCGAAGTCCTGCAGGGCCTGAAGCTGAGTTGGCAACTGGGCGGTTACATGTTTGTCCATGCCGGCGTAAGACCCGGCGTGCCGCTCGATCAGCAAAGCGAGGACGATCTCGTCTGGATCCGCAAGCCGTTTCTCGGCTCGAACGAGGATTTCGGCAAGATCATTGTGCACGGCCACACGCCGGTGGACGAGCCCGAGATCAGAAAGAACCGGATCGCGATCGATACCGGCGCGGTTTTCACGGACCGTCTGACGGCACTGGTTCTGCAGGATGATCAGCAATCGTTCCTGAGCACATGATCAATCCTCGCCCTCGTGCGCGCCCACCTTGCCGCTGTCCATTGCATGATGAAGCCGCACGGCCTCACGAAGCCGGCTGCGCACCGGTTCGGGCTGATCATCGATCGCACCCAGCACGATGCGCAACTCCTCACGCAGACCGTGGATCTGGTCGATCAGATCGAGAATGACCGGCATGGCCTCATCATTGATGCCCATGCGCTGGCGCAGATCGGCGATGAGGGAAATGCGGGCAACGTCGGCCTGCGAGAAGCCGGGCTCGCCATGGTGCACAGCCGGCCGCACCCAGCCCACCTCCACCCACGACAAAATCTCGGCTTCAGTAAGCCCATCAACCTCGATGATTATTTCGCGCAGGCGTCGCATCACAGATAGCCCTTGAGCTTGGCGCGCGGGTCGTAGCCATGCCGTGTCTGCCAGTCGCGCATGGCGGCTTCCAGATCGGGGTCGATCGCCGAGGGCATCACGATCTTGATCTTGATGAGCTGGTCGCCATGCGCCTTGGTCCGCGTGTTTTCGATGCCTTTCTTGCGGAGCCGGAAGACCTGACCGCTGCTGGTGCCCTGCGGGATGCTGAGGGCCACCTTGCCGTGAATGGTTGGCACCTCGATCCTGGCGCCGAGAACGGCTTCATCGACGCCGACCGGCAGGTCGAGCAGGATATTGTCGCCGTCGCGCTCATAGATCGGATGTTTGCGGATGCTGAGTTCGATCAGCGCATCGCCGGGGCCGCCGCCGCCCGCGCCAGGCCCGCCCTTGCCCTTCAGGCGCAGCACCTGGCCCTCGACCACGCCGGCGGGCACCGAAATATCCAGCGTGTCGCCCTCGGGAAGCGAAACCCGCTTCTTGGCGCCCAGCACCGCTTCCAGAAAGTCGATCTCCAGATGGTAGCGATAATCCATTCCGGGCATGCGGAATTCGCCCGTACGCCGGCGCGAGGGCCCGCGCCCGAATATGTCGCCGAAGATATCGCCGAAATCCTCATAACCTTCCGAGGTGGTGTAGCGCGCGCCGTCAGCACCACCGGCATATTCGCGATAATAGGACTGGCGCGGGCGCTCCTGGCCACTGGCGTCGATTTCGCCGGCGTCATAGCGACGCTTTTTTTCCGGATCGCCGAGAATGGCAAAGGCGGCTGAGATAAGCTTGAACTTGTCTTCCGCAGCCTGGTCGCCGGGATGCAGATCAGGGTGATTTTCCTTGGCCAGCTTCCGGTAGGCTTGGCGGATCTCGTCGGTCGAGGCCGACCGGCTCAGTCCAAGCAGCTTGTATAGGTCTGTTTCCATGATCTCTGGTTCATTCTGGCGTCATGCCAAAGGCGCAAGGTAACATCCACCACCCGGTCATCGCAGCCGCTCGGCAATCGCCGAGACCAGGCCTTGGGCGCCGCCTGGCTTGTCGAGCAGGCGAACCTGGGTCTCCAGCCCCAAAATGTTGCCGAGTTGGGCCACACGCTGGCGCAGCCGGTCACCGCCGAATTCGTGGAATTCACGCGGCAGGCTCAAGCTCAGCTTGCCGTCGATCAGATGCAGGGGGGTCTTGGTGATGACGTGGGTCGTTCCGGCCGATATCATGTAGGCAGCACGCATGGCGCTGCCGAGAATGCGCGCCCGCTCCTGCGCCCGCGAGCCGCCTTCTGCACCATCGAACAGCCGGCGGAAGACCGGGCTCACCTCACCCTTGAGCGAGCCCTCATGGCGATAATAGTTCGCCAGCGCGATGAAAGCTCGTCCCTGGTGGTTGGTCCCCGCCACGGCCCAATGCGCCGAAAGATTCAGACATTGCTCGCCGCGATAATCGGGGTGGGCGCGCCAGCCGACATCGGACAGCAGGCATGCAGCGTGGCGCAGCCGGCGCTCGTCGACGGTTTCATCATGGCCGACCTCGGCGAACAGCGTATCGGTCCAGTCGCACAATTCGCGCACATATGCCAGCGAGCGCCCGCCCACCAGCGCAGCCTCTTCGCATGCAGCGATCAACGGGTCGCGCGCGCGTTCCTTGTCATCAAGCATGGTGTACAGCAGGCCTTCACGCACCCCGAACGCCGAAATCACGACCCGCGATGAACCCAGCGCCTTCAGCGTGCGCGACAACACCAGCGCCGCATGACGGACCGTCTCGCGCCGGCTGCGCGAGAGCTGGTCGATGCCCGGCACGCCGCTGTCGGGCTTGCCGACGAGCTCGCGGGCGAATTCGATCATGCTCTGTGCGCTCAGTTCATAGCCGTGGAAGATGCGCAGCGGATAATCATTGGCCGCCATGTGCAGCCGGGCCAGAGCGCGCCATTCCCCGCCGATCGCAAAGAAGGTCCGCTTGTTGCCATCTTTCAGCCAGTCAATGGTCCCCAGCGCTTCATCGGTCACCGTCTTTGCGGCGGAAAAATCGTCGCCGAACTCCTCGGTCATGTGCAGGTGGCCGAGCGGCAGGCTCACGGGCGCGGGATCAGCCATGCGGATCACGCCCTTCTCGATATTCACGAGCTCCAGGCTGCGCCCGCCCATATCGCCCGCGATACCATCAGGCGCGCCGAAAAAGCCTGAAAGGATCCCGTTTGACGTTAGCTCTGCCTCGCGCTCGGCGCTCAGAACCTCGATCTCGCAGCGGCAGATACGTTGCGCATTCTGGATGAACTCCGCGCCATTTTCCGCAGCGCGCACCGCAGCAGTCGCAAACGGGCGAAACGTCTTTACCTTCATGTGCCGGATGATTGCGGAAAAGCGCTGCAGGCTTTCCAGGGCGAGCGCGGCATTTTCCTCGCGGATGCGGCCCGTCTTGGCGACGCCGCTGCCCAGCCGGCAGGCCACGCTTTCATTGTGCAACTGGGTCGGGCTGCGCGTCAGCCCCTCGAACACCACGAGGCGGACCGTATTCGAGCCGATATCGATGACGGCGACCGGCTTGCGCCGATCCAGCCTGGTGTTGGTGTCCAGATCCATGCGACCTACTCCGCGCCGGCGGCCCGCCCCGGTTTGGCCGGAGCAGAATGCGCTAGTGCATTTCCATTTATCGAAACCGGCGGGGGAAAGCTCTTGCCCAGAGATTCACCTCGTCCCGACAGACTTGGGTTGTTCATGAAATATTCGTGCGCATTGAACGGCTCTTCGTCCGCGGCCGGGCTGATACGCCTTGATGTGCCGTCTGACAATATCTCCCAACTTTGCCGGTTATCCTTGAGGTTGGCCAGCATGATCTGGCCCAGCACCTGTTCATGCACGGTCGGATTGAGGATCGGCGTCATTGCCTCGACACGGCGCTCCAGATTTCGCGGCATCAGGTCGGCCGAACTTATGTAGACCTGTGCGTTCGGCGAAGGCAAACCGTGGCCGGCGCCGAAACAGTAGATCCTGGAGTGCTCTAGGAAGCGGCCGACGATGCTCTTGGCGCGGATCGTATCGGACAGGCCAGGCACGCCCGGGCGCAGACAGCAGATGCCGCGCACCACCAGTTCGATGGGCACGCCCGCTGCGCTTGCGGCATAAAGCGCGTCGATGATGTCTGTATCGACCAGCGCATTGCATTTCATCCATATGCCCGATAGCCGGCCGGCCTTGGCATGGGCCGCTTCTTCGGCGATGCAAGCCAGTATGTGGGCCTTGATGCCCCCTGGCGATGCCGACATCAGTTCAAGATCCCTCGGCCGCGCATAGCCAGTCACATAATTGAAGATGCGCGCGACATCGCGGCCGATCGCGGGATCGGCGGTAAAGAACGACAGGTCGGTGTAGATCTTCGCGGTAACCGGATGATAATTTCCGGTGCCTATGTGGCAATAGCTGCGCAAGCCGCCGGGCTCGCGGCGCACCACCTGGCCCAGCTTGGCATGGGTCTTCAGTTCCATGAACCCGAACACCACTCGCACGCCGGCGGCTTCCAGATCCTTGGCCCAGCCGATATTGGCCTTTTCATCGAACCGTGCCTTGATCTCGATGACCGCCGTCACCTCCTTTTCGGCCTCGGCTGCCTCGATCAGGGCCTCGACGATCGGCGATTTCTGCGAGGTGCGATAGAGCGTCCACTTGATCGCCACGACGTCGCGGTCGCGCGCGGCCTGGCGCAGGAACTGCGAGACCACATCAAACGATTCGTAGGGATGGTGAACCAGAATGTCCTTGGCCCCGATCGCTGCCAGACAGTCCCCGCCATGTTCACGGATGCGCTCGGGAAAGCGGATGGTGAACGGCTTGAATTGCAGGTCGTCGCGCTCGGGCACGATCAGCTCGCGGACATCCGTCAGCCCCAGCAGGCCCTGATGCGAGAACACCTGCGAGGCGTCCACATCGAGCGTGTCGATGACCATGCGGCGGAAACGTTTGGGTACGCTGGCTTCGACGCCGAGGCGGATCACAGAGCCGAGCCGGCGCTTCTTGAGCGCACGCTCAAACAGCAGGACAAGGTCTTCAGCCTTTTCCTGAACGGCGATGTCGCTGTCGCGCAGCACCCGGAAGGACCCCTGAATAGTTATGTCGAAGTCGGGAAAGACGCGCTCGACGAACATCGACACCAGCGTTTCGGACTGGATGAAGCGGACGACGGGCTTGCCAGTCTTCGTCGTGGCGCCATCGCTCGGCAGGCGGATGAAACGCTTGATGCCAATCGGCATGGGAATGAGCGCATACATGCGCTGCAATCCGGGCTGGGCGTCATCTTCCCCGCGACTGCGCAGTTCAACGCCAAGCGTGAAACCGAAATTCGGGATGAACGGGAAAGGATGAGCCGGATCGACCGCTATCGGCGTCAGCACGGGAAAGAGTTCATTGATGAAGAACGCCTCCAGCCAGTCACGTTCATCCTTGCTCAACGTATCGGGCGTGGCGACATGAACACCGGCTTTTTCCAGTTCGCTCTTGAGCGCCAGCCATTGATCATGCTGCGCACGCGACAACCGGGCGACCATGGCATTGATCTGCTCGAGCTGCTGAGACGCGCTCAATCCTTCCGGGCTCAGCGCGGCGATGCCTTCGGCGATATGCTCCTTCAGCCCGGCAAGACGCACGATGTAGAACTCATCCAGGTTGGATGCCGAGATCGCCAGAAAGCGCAGCCTCTCAAGCAGAGGGTGTTCGGTGTTGGCGGCCTCCTCGAGCACGCGGCTGTTGAATTGCAGCCAGGACAGTTCACGATTGTAAAACCTCTCCGGTCCGCGCTTTCGGATCGCTTCCAGCATCTCCTCGCTGGGAAATTTTTCGGCGAGATTCATCTTTGCTCCGATCCCTGTTGCCGCTGACACAAGCAGGCCGCTCTCCCCCGGACCCTGTCTCATTGTGCCGTGTCTGACAAGAAACGCGCAGCGAAATTGCGCGAGATGCGCCGTTTTTCCGCCAGCGCCGCCTTGTCCATGCGCTCCACGAGCATCACCGCGGCCGCAATCGAGCGCTCCATGCGCAGCACCATGAAATCGATCACCGCGGGCGAAGCGAAGATTTGGCGGTCATCGAACAGCTTGATGAGAACGCCGCGCAGCAGCGCATCATCTGGCGCCTTGATTTCGGCGACAGGCAGGGCGCGCAGGCGCGAGCGCAGATCGGGAAGTGCAATCGGCCAATGTCCAGGCAGGCTGCGCGCGGTGAACAGCAGATCGAACCCGCGCTCGCGCGACAGGTTCATCAGGTGAAAAAGCGCGCGCTCATCAATCGGCTGCGTGTCGAGATCCTCGATCGCCAGCGGCTGCGCGTCATGCCCCACGATCATCGCCTGGGTCAGTGTACCCGCCCCAAGCACGCGCGCGCCGCTGCGCTTGCGCCAGACATTGACAAGATGGCTCTTGCCCGAACCGGACGGGCCGGCGATGAGGCAAGCGCGACCGCTCCAGGCCGGCCAGGTGTCCACCAATGCCATCGCCGCGGCGTTCGAGCCGCTGATGAGGAAGTCATCGGCGTCCAGCGCCGGCACATGGCGCAGATCAAGCGGCAATTGCGCGCCGGGCTTGGGGTCGGTGCGCCGGCTCATGCCGTTTTGCTCGCCATCATTTGCGTCTCGATCCAAACCTGTTTGCGCATCTGCCGGCCATCGCACCGCATCACGTCTCTGGCGCCGACATATGGCGCAGCCAGCGCACAATATATACGCCTGCCGATATCACCGTCAGCCCCCCTGTAAGCCATATCAGCGCGTTGACCAGCCGCTCAGCCTGCGGCAGGAAGCCCAGTTGCGCCAGCACCAGGCTGACGAGGGCGATCTGGGCGGCCGTATTCAGCTTGCTGAGGATTATGGGGCGCATCGCCACCGGGCGGTCCATCATCCACGACAATATGACCGCGCCGACGATGAGCACGTCCCTGCTGATGACGACGATGACCAGCCACACCGGAAGATGAGACAGAAGCCCCAGCGTGAGGAACAGCCCGCCGAGCAGAAGCTTGTCGGCGATCGGATCGAGAAAGGCCCCCAGTTCGGTGCGCCAGGCATATCGCCGCGCCAGGAACCCGTCGATGCCATCGCTCAACCCGGCCAGCAGGAAGAACGCGAATGCCGCCGTGAAGCGACCCGTGATCGTCAGCCAGATGATCACCGGGACCAGCAGGATACGCGCCGTCGTGATGATGTTCGGCAAATGCACGCGTCACCGCCGGGCAAGGCCCGCCTCCCTGAAAGCGAATTTACGGGAGCGCAGGATATCCTGCAACCAAGGGCTGCGATCATGCCGTCATTCACGATCTCATGCCACTATGATTTCTTGCCACGCAAAAAAAATCATGGCCGGCGCAATATGAGCTGGCCGCGCACCTCGCTGAGCGAAAGACCGCGCGCCGCACAGGTCTGCGCCAGTCGTTCCGCGCCGCCGGGAAAGCTCATCTCGATGGCCGCGCCACCTGCAAACAGCGATTTGACCTCGACATCCTGCGCGCCCGGAAGGCTGGTGATCTCGCTACGCATCGCCTGCCACTCGCGCAGGCTGGAGAATGCGGCGGTGAACGCGACCCGCACCAGTTCGACAGGCCCGTCAAAAGCGCCCTGCCCCGCCAGCGAAGCCAGCCGCCAGCGAGCCTCGATGATACCCAGCGCCACCCGCGCCGCCTGCGCCGCCGCTTCGGCCGTGTCGCCATCATAGATGCGGAAATCCTGGGTCGAGGCAAAGCGGCCCTGATCGTCCTCGCCCGAAAGATTGAGACGCAGGATGCTGCCGTCTTCGCTGATCTGGACACCTGCCAGAACGATGTGCTCGGCGCGAAGCTGATATTTTGCCTGCTCCATTGCCTGGCCGGCCGCGATCGCGGCGAGCGGCAGCGCACCAATATCGCGCTCGCCCGCCAGCTTCACCGGAGCCAGCGAATGTTCAAGATCAAGCCTGCTCCAGGCCGCGCGCCAGACCTGCGCACCATCATCGCCGGCCCCAGACCAGGCAGGCACCACGATGCGCGGGCTTGCCTGACGGTCGGTGAAGGTGACGCCGAAACGGTTCAGCAGGTCCTTTATCCGGCGCGGCTGGAAGCTGAAATCGATCCGCGCCACATAGCGTGTGCTGGAATAGCCTTCCTCGCGCACGACAAAGCCGTCGATGAGTTCTTCGAGCGCCGGTCCGTCGATCTGGGGCAGCCGGTCATGGGCCTTGAACGGGGTGAGCCGCAGCAGCAGCGTGCGAAAGGCCCTCTCGCGCCCCTCTTCCATGGCCCGTTCCTTGGCCATGACGGCATCGGCCGCCTCGGCGGCCACCGGCAGGTTGGCGACGGTGTAGACGCTTTCGCTGCGCGCCGGCCCGGCAACGGCAAGCATGAAAAAGCTTGGCATGAGCGTGGCGATCAGGGCCAATCGGACGAGCCCGGAGTGCTTGTGCAGATGCGACATGCGGGGAAAACCTTTCAGGGCGTGCCGAAAAAAAGTGTGCGAGATTTATTTTTCACGAATGTACCAGACATGACCTATTGGCAACCAAGTACGGCGGAATTTGGCTCCGTCACAGCACGCGCCTGTTCGCTGCCACTTGACCGGCAGGGCCGCACGCGCAAGCCTAGGCCGTTTTCATCGCACCGCCGCGCATGCAAGGCGCTTGAGGGGATCCCATGGCAGGCAAATCCGATGATGCCGCATCCGGCCTGACCTATTCGCGCGCCGGCGTGAATATCGAAGCCGGAGACGGGCTGGTGGAGGCCATCAAGCCGCTTGCCGCCGCCACCGCGCGCGCCGGGGCCGATGCGGCGCTGGGTGGATTTGGCGGGCTGTTCGACCTCAAGCAAGCCGGCTTCGTCGATCCTCTGCTGGTCGCTGCCACCGATGGTGTTGGCACCAAGCTGAAGATCGCCATCGAGGCCGGGCAACATGACACCGTCGGCATCGACCTGGTGGCAATGTGCGTCAATGATCTGATCGTACAGGGCGCCGAACCGCTCTTCTTTCTCGATTATTTCGCTTGCGGCAGGCTGAACGAAGCCACAGCCAGCGCCGTGATCGCAGGGATCGCACAAGGTTGCCGCGAAGCCGGCGCGGCGCTCATCGGCGGAGAGACCGCGGAAATGCCTGGCATGTATGCGACTGACGATTACGACCTGGCCGGGTTCGCCGTCGGCGCGGTCGAGCGCGCCGCGCTGTTGCCGCGCGCCGACATGAAAGCCGGCGACGTCATTCTCGGGCTCGCCTCTACGGGGGTACACGCCAACGGCTTTTCGCTGGTGCGCGCCATTTTCGAACGCGCCGGGCTCGACTGGAGCGAACCGGCGCCCTTCATGCCCGGACAAACGCTGGCGCAAGCGCTGTTGAGACCTACCCGCATCTATGTCCGCCCAGTCCTCGAAGCCCTGAAGACCAACACCGCGATAAAGGCGATCGCCCATATCACCGGCGGCGGATTGCCGGGCAATGTGCCGCGCATCCTGCCTGCTCATCTGGCGGCGCGGATCAGCCTCGATGCGCTGAGCCCGCCGCCGGTCTTCGGCTGGCTGGCGCGGACGGGAAATGTCGCGGACGAAGAGATGCTGCGGGTCTTCAACTGCGGCGTCGGGCTGGTCGTCGTGGTTGATAGGGATGATGCCGAAGGCGTCAGCCAACATTTTGCCGCACGCGGCCTGAAGCCTGCCGTCCTCGGCCATCTGGCGACGCGCGAAGGCGAGGCGGTGGCCTTTTCCGGACGGCTGGAGTGGGGCGAATGAACCGGCGCAAGCGCGTGGGCGTCCTCATTTCGGGCCGCGGCAGCAACATGGCGGCGCTGATCGAGGCGGCGCGCGCGCCCGATTATCCGGCCGAAATCACACTGGTGATATCCAACCGCCCGGATGCGCCGGGTCTGCAAACGGCGGCGCGTGAAAACATTCCAGCACTCACCATAGATCACAAGGGCTTTGCCTCGCGCCGGGCTTTCGATGCCAGCCTCGATGATGCGCTGCGCGATGCCGGCATCGATCTGGTCTGCAATGCCGGGTTCATGCGATTGCTGAGCGAAGAGTTCGTCGAAAGCTGGCGCGACAGGCAGTTGAACATTCATCCCTCGCTGCTGCCCGCATTTCGCGGCCTTCATACCCATGAACGGGTGATTGCCGCCGGCGTGCTTATCAGCGGCTGCACGGTTCATTTCGTCCGCGCGCAAATGGATGAAGGGCCGATCATAGCCCAGGCTGCCGTGCCGGTGCTGCCGCAGGATACAGCCGACAGCCTGGCCTTGCGGGTGCTGGCCGCCGAACACCGGATCTACCCGCAGGCGCTGCGGCTCGTTGCCGCAGGCGATGTGCTCGTTGATGGCGAGCGCGTGGTTGCCTCGGGCCATCAGGCCCGGTCCTCGCAGGACATTCAGTCGGGACCGTGCGCCCTGTTCGTCCCGCCCCTTCATGGCTGACTCACATTTTTGTGAGGTTGATACAGCGAGCCAACTGCCATCGGCTCCTGTATCATGCCTATGATTTGAAGAATGTGCACAAGGCTTCTGTGCCACTCACATCCGCTCTCAATTTTCAGGATCCTACATGATCTTATCCGATATCTCGGTCAAAAGACCGGTGTTCGCCTCGGTGATGTCCCTGCTTCTGGTGGCTTTCGGCATCATTGCCTTCGAGCGTCTTCCGCTGCGGCAATATCCTGATATCGACCCGCCGGTCGTCTCGATCGACACCGACTATCCCGGCGCATCGGCCAATGTTGTCGAGACCCGCATCACCAAGATCATCGAGGACCGGATCGCCGGCATCGAGGGTATCTCGTTCATCGAATCGACCAGCGAGGACGGCAGATCGACCATCAACATCGAATTTCAGGTCGGACGCGATGTCGATGCCGCGGCCAACGATATCCGCGACCGCGTCTCCAGCATTCTCGATGACCTGCCCGATGAAGCCAACCCGCCGGAAATCAGCAAGGTGGACTCCAACCAGGATGTTATCCTCTGGCTCAACCTTCAGGCGGAAGGCCGGACCGTTCCCGAACTGACCGATTATGTCGAACGCTTTCTGGTCGACCGGTTCTCGATCCTCAACGGTGTGGCCCGCGTGCGCGTCGGCGGCGCCCAGAATTATGCCATGCGCGTTTGGCTGGACCGCAAGGAGCTGGCCGCGCGCCGGCTGACCGTCACCGATGTCGAGAATGCGCTGCGCGCAGGCAACATCGAACTGCCGGCTGGCAGCATCGAGTCATCCGATCTGCGCTTCACCGTGCGCGTCGAACGATCATTCCTCAACGAAGAGGATTTCGCCCGCCTTGTGCTCCAGCGCGGCGCGGATGGCTATCTCGTGCGCCTGCGCGACGTCGCCCGGGTGGAGAAGAGCGTCGTCGAGAACCGTACCTTCTTCCGCGGCAACGAAACCCCGATGGTCGGCATCGGCATCATCAAGCAATCCACCGCAAACACGATCGATGTCGCGCGGCTGGCCAAGGCGGAAGCCGAGCGGCTGAACCCGACGCTGCCCGAAGGCATGCGCATAGCCCAGAGCTATGACACCAGCGTGTTCATCCAGAACGCAATCGAGGAGGTGGTGAAAACGCTGTTCATCGCGATCTTGTGCGTGGTCTTCGTCATCCTCGTCTTTCTCGGAAACTTCCGCGCGATGCTGGTGCCCGCCGTCACCGTCCCGGTGTCGATCATCGCCACGTTCACGGTCCTCTATGCGCTCGGCCTGAGTATCAATCTGCTGACGTTGCTGGCGCTGGTGCTGGCGATAGGACTGGTTGTGGATGATGCCATCGTCGTGCTCGAGAACATCGTTCGCCGCATGAACGAAAAGGGCGAGACGCCGCTGGTCGCCGCCTACAAGGGCACACGGCAGGTGTCTTTCGCCGTCATCGCAACCACGATCACGCTGATAGCCGTCTTCGTCCCGATCGCCTTCCTGCAGGGTGACATTGGTCGGCTGTTCTCCGAATTCGCCCTGACAATGGCTGCCGCGGTGGCCTTTTCCAGCTTCGTCGCGCTCAGCCTGTCGCCGATGATCGCCTCGCAGATCCTGCGCCTCGAGCCGAAGCCCAATCTGGTGTCGCGCATCATCGAGGGATCGTTCAAGGGGATGCGCGCGGCCTACCGACTTGGCTTGCGCGGCGCGCTGCATGCGCGGTTTCTTGTCGTGCTCATCTTCATCGGGCTGTGCGCGGGCACCGGCTGGCTGTTCACGCAGGTGCCCAGTGAATATACCCCGCGCGAAGATCGCGGCGCCTTTTTCGTACTCGTAAGCGGCCCGGAAGGCGCCACCTACGATTACATGAAGGAATATATGGACGAGATCGAAAGTCGTCTGATGCCGCTTGTCGAGAATGACGAGGTCAACCGCCTGCTGGTGCGCACGCCACGGGCGTTCGGCAACATCCAGACCTTCAATACCGGCATCGTCATTCTGGTGCTGAATGACTGGGCGCAGCGCCGTTCGGCGTGGGTGATCATGGACGAGATCAACAAGACCCTGGCCGACCTGCCGGGCGTGCGCGCCTTCACCGTCATGCGTCAGGGCTTTGGCGCCCGGATTACCAAGCCGGTTCAGTTCACTATCGGCGGCGGCACCTGGGAACAGCTTTCGCAGTGGCGCGACACGCTGCTTCAGGCGCTTGAAGAAGACAATCCCGGCCTGACCGACATTGACTGGGATTACAAGGAAACCCAGCCCCAGTTGCGCGTCGAGATAAATTATGACCGTGCCGCCGAACTGGGCGTGACAATCCGCGATATCGGCAACACGCTGCAGACCATGCTCGGATCGCGCCGCGTGACGACATATCTGGATGACGGCGAGGAATATGATGTCATTCTGGAGGGCGAACGCGATGTGCAGCGCACGCCGTCGAGCCTACAGAACATCTACGTGCGCTCCAGCCGCAGCGGCGAACTGATCCCGCTTTCCAACTTCGTCAGCCTGCGCGAACAGGCCGGCTCGCGCACTCTGTCGCGCTACAATCGGGTGCGTGCCATCACCATCGAGGCCAATCTGGCCGAGGGGCTGGCGCTTGGCGATGCTTTGAGCCATCTGGAGCGCCTCGTCGTGGAGCGGCTACCGGAAACGGTGGTGGTGGACTACAAGGGGCAATCGCTCGGGCTGAAACGTACCGGTGAGTCCGTGATCTTCGTCTTCGTGCTCGGCGTGTTCGTGGTGTTCCTGGTGCTTGCGGCGCAATTCGAGAGCTACCGCCATCCGCTGGTGATCATGCTGACCGTTCCGCTCGCGGTGGGCGGCGGGCTGCTGGGCCTGTGGCTCAGCGGTGTCTCGCTCAACATCTACAGCCAGATCGGGCTGGTGATGCTGATCGGGCTTGCGGCCAAGAACGGCATATTGATCGTCGAGTTCACCAACCAGCTCCGCGACGAGGGCATGAGCTTTGACGAGGCGCTGGAAGAAGCTTCCGTGATCCGCCTGCGGCCCATTCTGATGACCGGGATCACAACGATGGCCGGAACCATACCGCTTATCCTGTCCTTCGGGGCGGGCGCGGAGACGCGCCTGGTGATCGGTGTGGTCGTCCTTTCAGGAGTTCTGGCGGCGACGTTCCTGACACTGTTTATCGTGCCCGTCGCCTACAGCCTGCTGGCACGCGGCACGATATCACCCAAGACAGTGGAGCGGCGGCTGGAGCGCGAGGAGCAAACCACCGCGCTCGGTGCTCCTGCGGAATAAGCGTTTCAGCGCCAGCCTCGCCGGTTGACGGCGGGGCTGTGCACATGAACCGCACCTGGATGGCAAAGAAGTCTTGGTTCCGGCCCAATCTTTGCGTTACATCCTTCCATGACAGCGTGCCGAGTACCAGGTGCCGGCACGGCCTTGTGATGCCGGGACGGCACGACGTTACAGGCGTGAGAGCTGTCGGCGCAGTTCATCATCAAACCGGCCGGGGTCAGGGCTTTGCGTTTCGACTATGTGTTTGCAGGTGGCGGACTGGCGAATACGTTGGCGGCCTATCGCCTTCGCCAGGCACGGCCGGACCTCCGGATCGCCATCGTCGAGCGCGACGAGCGCATCGGCGGCAATCATACCTGGTCATTTCACGGCACCGATCTGAGCCCTGCCCAGCACGAATGGATAAAGCCGTTTCTCGCCCATGTCTGGCCGCGCCAGGAGGTCCGCTTTCCCGGATACCGTCGCCAGTTGCGCACCTCATATCATTCGGCGACGTCCGCCAGACTGGCTGAGGTGGCGGGGCGGGAGTTCGGCGAGTTGTTCATGCTCGGGCGCCCGATTCAGGAGCTGAGCGCCGAAGGTCTCGTGCTTGCCGATGGGACGCATATCGAAGCGGCCTGCGTGATCGACGGGCGCGGCGTCAAGGCCAATGAGAACCTCAGGCTGGGCTACCAGAAATTTGTCGGCAAGGAATTTCGCTGCAACAAGCCTCATGGCCAGAGCCATCCGATCATCATGGATGCGACCGTCCCGCAGAAGGATGGCTACCGTTTCATCTATACGCTGCCGCTCGACGCCCATCACATCCTCGTCGAGGACACCTATTACAGTGACGAGCCTGATCTGAACGAGGCCGAGTTGCGCACCGACATCGACTCATATGCCGAACAGCGCGGCTTTGATGTTGCTGAGCTGGTGCGTGAGGAGCGCGGCGTCCTGCCAATTGTCCTGCTCGGCAATATCGAGCGGTTCTGGGCATCCTCGCACGGCATTCCGCGGGCGGGCATGCGCGCGGCCCTGTTTCATCCGACCACCGGCTATTCGCTGCCCGATGCCGTGCGCTTTGCCGATGCGCTGGCAGCCAGCGTCCCGAAAACGACGGCGCAGGCGCATGCGCTGACGCGGGCGCATTCGATAGCCTCGTGGCGCCAGCGGGATTTCTTCCGGGTCTTGAATCGTTTCCTTTTTCTTGCCGCTGATCCGGAAAAACGCTCTGGAGTCATGGAGCGGTTCTATACGCTGCCTGAAGCTCTCATCGAGAGGTTCTATGCCTGCCGGCTCACCCGCTGGGACAAGGCACGGATCCTGATCGGGCGCCCGCCCGTGCCGATAACGAGGGCTCTGCAATCGATCTGGGTCGCCCGTCCAGGCGGCTGATCCTGCGGCTTGATCTTGTCGTAACGACGCTGCGTTTCAGAGGGCTTGAGGCCCCGGCGCGTGAACATGGGGCACTGGTTTCGGCGATGGATGAAATCGTAAGCGAGAGCAAGAGGCGCATCGAACTGGGCTCGAAAAGCTTTTCGGGCGCAGCCCGGCTGTTCAGCCGCGACACGCGCCATGACGCTTACATGCTGTATGCGTGGTGTCGCTATTGCGATGACCGTATCGACGGCCAGGAATTCGGATTTCGCCACCCCGGCGCGGCCGAAGAATGCGCGCAGACCTGTCTGAACGAACTGCGCGAAAAGACGCGCCGCGCCCTGAAGGGCGAAGCCGACGAGCCGGTCTTTCACGCGCTCGCCCGCGTGGTGCACAAGCACGACATCCCCGAGCGTCATCCGTTCGAGCTGATCGACGGGTTCGCCATGGATGTCGGCGAGCGGTTCTACCGTACCGAGACGGACACGCTCGAATATTGCTACCACGTCGCCGGCGTCGTCGGTGTGATGATGGCGATGATCATGGGCGTGCGCGACCGCGCGACCCTGATCCGCGCCTGCGATCTCGGTCTCGGCTTCCAGTTGACGAACATCGCCCGCGATGTGGTCGAGGACGCACAGGCCGGGCGCATCTATCTGCCCGATGACTGGCTGCGCGATGCCGGCCTGCAACGCGAACAGATCACCGACCTTGCGCACCGGGCCAAGGTTTATGAGGTCATCGAGCGGTTGTTGCGTCTTGCTGATCGCTATTACGCCTCGGCTCAGGAGGGCATCGCCAGATTGCCGCTGCGCTCGGCCTGGACCATCGCGGCCGCCGCTCGGGTCTATCGCGGCATCGGCCAGGAAATTCAGTCACGCGGCGCACAGGCCTGGGACGGGCGGGTGATCACCAGCCGCGGGCGCAAGCTCGCCAGCCTGACGCTCGGCGGGCTCGATGCCATTCGCGCGCTGGCGCTGGCGCCGGTCAGCAGATCACGCCCGCGCGAGGGTCTGTGGACCAAACCGGAACTGGCGGAAAGCGCCTGATCCCCTGCCTCATGCGCGGCCGTGCTGGACCTCGCCCGCCTGTATCATCGCGGCATGAGCTTCCGGCAAGCGCCACCACGGCAGATATGGAAACAGATGATGCTCATGGTGATAGCCGAAATGGAAACAGGTGATCAGCGATAGCCAGCGCGGATAGGTGTTGGTGCGGCTGTTGTGCCTATCGGCGAACGGCGCCTCGCCCGGATGGTGGGGCAGATAGGTGCCGAAATAAAACAGTTGCAGCGACGACAATATCGCCGGGATCGCCCAGAACAGCCAGATGTTCGCCAGGCTCGCCCCCAGCGCCAGCACATAGATCGCGACGGCTAGAAAGATGATGGCGAACTCGCGGCCGGAAAAATACTCGCTGAAGAACCGCACATACCACGGCCAGAAGGCGTGGGGCTCGCGCTCGTCGAAATCAGGATCATGTTCGGTGCCGGCGTGACGGTGGTGGTCGTGATGCTTGGCCTTGAGCTCGTCAAAGTCGAAGCCAGCATAGACAAACAGGCAGATACGCCCGAACCAGCGGTTGATGCCGGGACGGCCCGGCGCCAGCGTTCCATGCATGCAATCATGCGCGATGATGAAGATGCCGACATAAAGCCAGCATGACACGGCAATGATCAGTGGGACGAGCCATGGGCTGAGAGTGGCAAGATCGAGGAAGAACACCGCATAGACATGCAAGGCCAGCCAGGCGGCAATGATCAGCGAAGCGAGGCCAATGCCTGTTGCTGCGACCCGGTCCTTGTCCATCGAAGCGATTTGTTCGCGAACGTTCATATCACCATGCCTCCACATCCTTCCACTCAGCCCGCATGCCGTGCGGCCAGGATATTTGCTGCGATCAGACCGAGCACGCCGGTCAGCCCGAGCGCGATCCACGGTACGATCAGCGCATCAAGCCCGCCGCCTCGCCAGAATACCGAATTGTATGCCTCAAGCGCCCAGGCATTTGGCGTAACCCAGCCGATGTCCTGAATCCACTGCGGCATCAGGAAGCGGGGCACCATACTGCCACCGATCGCCGAGACGATGAGCACCAGCACGTTGGCTACCGTCTGCGCCTGCTGCTTGCTGCGGCAAGCAAGGATGAACGCCATCGCCAGGCCCGCCGCCGCGCCCGCGCCAAGCAGGGTGGTCACCAGCCATGGGCCGAAATGCGCCGGCACATCCACACCAAAGCCCAGCCACGCGACAGCGAAGATGACGCTTGCTTGTATCAGACCCTGCGCGACAAGAAAGACGAACTTGCCCTCGATCAGCGCGCGCGTGCCGCCGGGCCCATAAGCCAGACGGTCCAGCAAGCCGGCTTCTTTTTCCTCAAGCAATGTCATTGCGCCGAGCGAACCGGAGAAAAGCAGGAACAGCATGGCCACCGCGCCGGCATAATAGGATACCGCGCTCGGCACGCCGGTCTCGCCGGCTACGCTGACCCGCTCGATAACCGGCTGAATGCGAAAGCCCGGCCGCTCTTCGGCTTCCCCTCCGGTGTCGAGTTCATCGACGCGCGCGCTCAACTGGCGGTTCTGGGCGGGGCTCAGATTGAATACGGCCGTCCCTAGCGTGCGTGCTGCGCTGCGCAGCGGCGCCATGGGGAACGCCTCGAAATAGGCCTGGTTCAGCGCGCCTTCGAATATCGACACTGCGATCTCGCGGGCCGGATCAGCAACGATCTGCAAGGCCGCGTCCGTACTTATGCCGGGATTGTCGAGCGCTCCTCCTGCCGCGAGCACGATCAGCCCGACATCGGCGGCGCCAGTGCGCACCAGTTCGCGCAGCATGTCCTCATCGGCCGTCTGCGGCCCTGTACGGCGCAGATTTGGCTGATCGAAAATTGCCTCTATGAGCGCGCGCGACGTCTCATCCTCGCGCTGGTCGGAGATGGCGATCTTCAGATCGATGGTCCCGCCCGCCGTGCCAGCAAAAATCACGGCGAAGATGATGAAAACGGCCGCGGGCAGCACGAAACTGGAGATCAGCGCGCCGCGGTCACGCACCAGATTGAGCAGCATCACGCGGAAGACGGCCGCCCTCATGTCTGGTCCTTCACGTCGGGGAAATGATCAAGGAGCGTGTCAAGCCCGGGGCGGCGCACGCGGATCTCATGGGCATCGGGCGAATCGCCCAGCAGCGTCTGGAATATCTTGGGCAGTTCATCGCTGGTCATCTCGATGAGGCCGTAAACGCTTTTATCGCGCGGATTGACGGAGAACCCCGCCGCGGCAAGGCTGGCGATCTCTTTGGAATTGAGGGTCATGTCGAGCGGGCGCGCGGCCGTGACCGAGATTTCCATGCGCTTGCCGAAATAATGGTCGATCAATTCGCCGGGCACGCCGCAGGCCTTGATGTCACCCTCGACCATGACCGCAACCCTGTCGGCCAGAGCTTCGGCCTCCTGCATGTTGTGGGTGGTGAGCAGGATGGCCAGCCCGCTGTCGCGAAGCCCCATGAGCAGATCGTTGAGCGCTGCACGCGCCGGGCCATCAACGCCGACTGTCGGCTCATCCAGGATAAGCAGGCGCGGGGCATGCATGAGCGCTGCGCCGATATTGACCCGGCGCTTCATGCCGCCCGAAAGCGTATGCACCCGGTCATTCGCGCGCTCGGCGAGGCCCACCCTGTGGAGCACGTCGCGCACTCTGCCGGCCACCTCGTGAGCGGGCAGTCCCATCAGCCGACCGAACGCTTCCAGGTTCTCCCCCGCACTCAGCCTGTCATAGACCGCCAGTTGCTGGGGGACCAGTCCGATGAGGTGACGCAGGCTGATGTCCGAGCGCGGATCACGGCCGCCGACCCGCACGCTACCGCCATCCAGCTCGAGCCTTCCGGAAATCGCGCGCACCAGGGTGGACTTGCCCGCCCCGTTGCGCCCCAGGAGCACGAGGATCTCGCCGGGAAACGCCTCCAGACTGGCGCCGCGCAAGATTTGCCTGCCGCCAAGCGCCACCCGCGCGTCATTCACACGCAGCAGGGCTTCGCCTGGCACAGGCGCTCTCTCCTGGTCACCGGCTGTCGAGCCCTTCTTGAGCCGGCCTGACAATCTGCGCAAGTCCGGCGTCTTGACCGGCGCAGCCGAAGCCGTGTGCTGTGCCGATCTGGCGGGGTGCTTACGGTTCGCCCTGCGTCTGGCCACCGGACTACCGCGCACCCGCGGCGCTGGATTTCGCCGGATGCATATCCATCTTGGCGTTCAGCAGGCGCATGAGGTAATCGGCGTATTTGCCGAGGATCTCGCCATCTGGTCCGATGGCGGCAATATCGGCGATGGCGGTCTCCATGCCGGTGCGCGCCGCAGAGCCTGCCCTCTCGACGCCGTGCAGCTTCACCAATGTCGGCTTGGATCCGTCGGCCCCGACATTCTTGCTGGCGCTCTCCCGGCTGGCGAGCGTGTCGATAAGATCATCGAATGTCTGAAACGCGACACCGATGCGCAGGCCGAATGCATGCAGCAGTTCAAGCTGATCCGGCCCGCACGCGGCGGCGCGTCCGCCCATCGCGACCGCAGCAGCAAACAGCGCGCCGGTCTTCTGCGCATGGATGAGCTCGACATCACTTGCCGAGGTCTGCGCCAGGCCGGCGCGCAAGTCCCGCATCTGGCCAGCGACCAGCCCGTCAAGGCCGATCGCATCGCTGAGCATGCGCGCCAGATCGGCACGGCATGCCCCATCGAGACGGTCCTCACGGGCGATGATGGAAAAAGCGAGATTGAGAAGGCCGATACCGGCAAGCACCGCCGTGGCTTCATCAAAGGCGCAGTGACAGGCCTTGCGTCCACGGCGCACCGTGGCGTTGTCCATGCACGGCAGATCATCGAATATCAGCGATGCGGCATGGACCATCTCGATGGCGCAAGCCGGCGTGATCGCAGCAGCCGGCCCCTGCCCGCGCCCATGCCCCGCCGCCAGCAGTACCAGCAGACCGCGTGCGCGCTTTCCCGGGGCAAGCAGGCTGTGGCGAATCGCCGCGTTCAAAGTTCCGGCATCACCCGCTTTTTCGGGCACGAAATCTGAAAGCGCGGTGTCGATCCGATCACACAGCCGTGGCAAAACCGTCTGCAACGCCTCATGCATGCTCTCTCACCTGTCTGATCACAATCAATCCTGACTTTTATTAGCTGGATCGCATGAGAACTGCCAGCCAGAGCATGCCGTAATACGTCCCGGGTGGCATTAAAGTTCTATTTCACGCCCTATGAGTGTAATGCGATGACCATAGCGCATGACGCTTCTGGCAGGCAAATGCGCCTTGATTCCAGACCTCTTTGGCGTTTTGCTCGGACAATCCTGCCTTGCTTGATGTTATGAGATTTTCCGATGATGCAATGAGCTTTCCGACGGCCATGTCAGACATTCTATCGCGCAAGGACGAACATCTCGATATCGTGCTCAGCGGCTCGGCTGTTGGCGCGCCGGGCGCATCGGGCTTCGACCGGATCGTGTTCGAGCACGTGGCGCTGCCTGAGCTTGCGCTGGATGAAATCGAGCTTGGCACCGATTTTCTGGGTTACCGGCTGCGTGCCCCGCTGCTGATCAGCTCCATGACGGGCGGCCCGGAGCGCGCTGCCCAGATCAACACCAATCTGGCGCGGGCGGCCCAGGCGCTGGGGATCGCGCTTGGTATCGGCTCGCAGCGTGTGGCGCTGGAGACAGGTGCCCATGCGGGTCTGCACCGTGAATTGCGCGCATTGGCGCCGGATGTGCCGCTGCTGGCCAATTTCGGTGCTGCGCAGCTACGGACATGGGATGGCCAGACCATGGCGCGGCGTGCCGTCGAGATGATCGGTGCTGATGCCCTGATCATTCATCTCAATCCGCTGCAGGAGGCCCTGCAACCTGGCGGCGACCGTGACTGGCGAGGTCTGCTTGGCAAGCTCGAGGCGCTCGCGTCTCATGCCGGCGTGCCGATCATCGTCAAGGAAGTCGGTGCTGGCATCTCCGGGCGCGTAGCGCGCAAACTGGTCGATGCCGGCGTGTCGGTCATCGATGTGGCCGGCGCGGGCGGCACCAGTTGGGCCGCTGTTGAAGGCGAACGCGCCGGCGATACGGGCACGCGCGCGCTGGCTGGCATATTTCACGGCTGGGGCATCCCCACCGCTCATGCCATCGTCGATGTCCGCGCTGCCTGCCCCGATACGCCGCTGATCGCCTCGGGCGGCATCCGCCACGGGCTGGATGTTGCGCGGGCCATACGCCTTGGCGCTGATATCGCCGGCCAGGCCGCCGGCGTTCTGCCCGCCGCACTGACTTCGACCGATGCGGTGATCGAACATTTCTCAGGCGTGATCGCGGCCTTGCGCATCGCCTGCTTTTGCACCGGCAGCAAGGATCTGGCGCAGTTGCGCCGTGCCGCGCTGATCGGAGCGCCAGTGCTATCAACCCCGCTGGCTCGCACCCGCGCGCCGGCCACCCGCGGTGGAGACCAAGACTGATGATGAGCCCGAAAGACGACCCGACCGAACCGTCATCCCTGCGACACGGGACAGCCCGAAAGCCAGCCAGCGCCATTGTCATCGGCGCAGGCTTCGGCGGGCTGGCGGCGGCGTTGCGCCTGCGTGCCAAGGGCTATGACGTCACCCTGTTCGACCGCGCGCCGCGCTGTGGCGGGCGGGCGCAGGTGTTTGAGCGCGACGGCTTCCGCCATGATGCCGGCCCAACGGTAATCACGGCTGCCTTCCTGTTTGAAGAGCTTTTCGCCCTGTTTGGCAAACGCCTGGAAGACTATATCCAACTGGTGCCGCTCGATCCCTGGTATCGGTTTCAGTTCCCCGACGGAACGACGTTCGATTACGGCGGTACGGTGGAAGATACGCTCAACGAAATCCGCCGCTTCGAGCCCGACGACGCCGATGGCTATCTGCGCTTGCTGGAACATTCGGAAAAACTTTTCGATGCTGGCTTCACCAGACTTGCCGATCAGCCGTTTCACCAGCCACTTGCGATGATCCGCGAAATCCCCACGTTGGTAAAGCTGCGCAGCCAGGATACGGTCTGGCAGCTCATCAGCCGCTTTCTGAAACATCCCAAGCTGCGCCAGGCGTTCTCCATCCAGCCGCTGCTGGTCGGCGGCAGCCCGTTCGACACCACCAGCATCTACGGGCTGATCCATTTTCTTGAGCGCAAATGGGGCGTGCAGTTCGCCATGGGCGGAACCGGCGCCATCGTCGATGGGCTGGAGCGGCTGCTGCGCGAAGAAGGGGTGAGCGTGAGGCTCAATACCACGGTGGACAAGGTCCTGACCGAGGGCGGCAAGGTCAGCGGCGTCCGGCTGGAAGATGGCAGCGTGCATGCAGCCGAGGTCATCGTTTCCAACGCCGACCCGCTTCATCTCTATCGCAACATGCTCGATGCCGGCGAACGTGGCTGGAGCGCCGGGCTTAAGGCCCGGTACATGCGCCTTTCGATGGGGCTGTTCGTGCTCTATTTCGGCACCCGAAGGCAATATCCCGATGTCGCGCATCACACCATCTGGATGGGGCAGCGCTACCGCGAATTGCTCGACGACATCTTCAAGAAGAAAAAGCTGGCGGAGGATTTCTCGCTTTATGTGCACCGGCCGACAGCCACCGATCCGAGCTTCGCGCCAGAAGGTTGTGACTCGTTTTATGTGCTGTGCCCGGTGCCGAACCTGCTCGGCGAGGTGGATTGGCAGGTTGAAGGACCGCGGCTGCGTGACCGGATCGTGAGCGCGCTCGAGGACACGATGCTGCCTGACCTGAGCCGGCACATTACGGCAGAATTCTTCATGACGCCGGAAGATTTCAAGCATGACTATCTGAGCGAGGCGGGCGCCGGCTTTTCGGTGGCACCGCATTTCACGCAATCGGCGTGGTTCCGCTTTCACAACCGCGCGGAAGGGCCGAGCGGGCTTTATCTGGTGGGCGCGGGCACCCATCCCGGCGCGGGCATGCCGGGTGTGCTGTGCTCGGCCAAGGTCCTTGAACATCTGGTGCCGGCAGCGCAGACGGCCAACGTGGCTTAGAGCACGTTCAGCAAAACTGGATATCGGTTTTGCGCTCGGAGCCAAATGCCGGCACACGGCGCATGCGCCAGTCCCGATGCTGCTGAGCGCGCGCAAGCGCAGATCGCTGCAAACACCCACCAAAAGGAAGACCGCGCCTGTTGCGGGGCGCGGTCTGATTTCAGGCGCGAATTTTCAGGTGTTGAACACGCAAGCCAAACCTGAGCAGGCCGGCCAGGCGCGGCCGGCCGGCCGGGTCATCAGAAGTTCGTTTGCGTGCCGAACGAGAACGGGTTGAACGGCTTGATCCCGCTGCTCGGGCTTTCGCTGGCTGCGGCATCGCTCATCCGCGGGGGCGTGCCGGCCTGCGATGCACTTGCGGTAAAGCTGGTCCATGTCACCGTCACCCTGGCGCCGACCCTGGTGCGCTCGTAAAGCTCGACGACATGTGCATTGTGCATGCGGATGCACCCCTTGGACACGTCACGGCCAATGGACGAAGGTGCATCGGTCCCATGAATGCGATAGAGCGTGCTGCCCAGATAAAGCGCACGCACGCCCAGCGGGTTACGCGGATCTCCACCTTCGACGAAAGCGGGGAGCTTGGGATTTTCACGGCGCATGGATGCAGTTGGCGTCCATGGCGGGTTCACACGCTTCTGCGACACGCGCAGCACGCCCTGCCAGCGGCTCTGGCTGCGTGGCACCGCGATCGGGTAACTCATTGCGCGGCCTTTGCCGACCACGTGATACAGGCGCCGGTCAGAGAAGCTGACGATGATCTCGCCGGTGGCATAACGGGTGGGGAAATTCACGAATTTCCTGTCGGAAACCGAGTTGGTCCCACCGAACGCCCCCCAGGATTGGGCCGAAACCGGGGCCACATCAACGATACTCGCCGAGCCCAGCGCAAGAGCAAAACCCGTAGCCAACGCAAGCACATGTCTATTCATGTCGCAGTAACTCCCTCTTACGACCCTAGTGCCACCTTCACCATTCGAGGCGGCGAAAGGACCGTGTCCCAATTCCGTATAGCTTCGGCGCAAACTTTTGATCTGCCAGCGATTTTACAGCTTGTAGAGCCGGTTAAAGGTGGCCGTCAGATGTGCCGTGTCTTTTCAACCAGGCCGAGCTGACACCACATGGATGACCCGCAAGCAAGCATGATAGGGGGCCCGCCGACGTGCCCCATCTCGATATTCTCATCTTGCCACAAAAAGGCCGCGATGCGGCAAATGTGGTGAGGTCGCTAGCACGCATTACGCATGGCTGTTGCGCAAATCACACATCATGCGCGCGACGCCCGCAGTTGATGAAAAGGCAAGCCGACTGCATCAGCGAAATTGGCTTGCCTGACCGCACATGCCTAACTGCACATGCCTAACTGTACATGCCTCAGTGCACCAATGTCTCGCGCAGCTCGCGCCGAAGGATCTTGCCGACGACCGTCTTCGGCAGTTCCTGGCGGAATTCGATGTGGCGCGGAACCTTGTAGCCGGTGAGCTGCTCGCGGCAAAAGGCAATCAGGGCCTGCTCCGTCAGTTCGGGATCGCGCTTGACGATGACGGCCTTGACGGCTTCGCCGGTTGTCTCATCGGGCACCCCGACAACACCCGCTTCGAGCACGCCGGGGTGCGAGGCCATCACCGCCTCGACCTCGTTCGGATAGACATTAAAGCCCGAGACGTTGATCATGTCCTTGGTTCGGTCGATGATGTAGACAAAGCCTTTTTCGTCAAACCGGGCCATGTCGCCGGTGCGCAGGAACCCGTCGTCGGTGAACACCAGCGCCGTCTCATCCGGGCGCTGCCAATAGCCTTTCATCACCTGGGGCCCGCGCACGCAAAGCTCACCCGGCTCGCCGATGCCCACTTCTTCATCATCAACGCCGCGGATCGAGATTTCAGTGGAGGGCACTGGCAGGCCGATGGCGCCATTGAAGCTGGTGAGGGTCATGGGGTTGATGGTCACCGCCGGTGAGGTTTCGGTCAGCCCATAGGCTTCGATGAGCGGCTTGCCCGTCACCTTCATCCAGCGTTCGGCAACCACCTTCTGAACTGCCATGCCGCCACCGAGCGTCAGCTTCAGGGTGGAAAAATCGAGCTTGGCGAAGTCGGGATGGTTGAGCAGCGCGTTGAACAGCGTATTGACGCCGGTGAGCGCGGTGAACGGTTCCTTGTCCAGTTCCTTGACAAATGCGGGAATGTCGCGCGGGTTGGTGATCAGCACGTTGCGCGCGCCGATCTTCATGAAGGTCAGGCAGTTCGCGGTGAGCGCGAAGATGTGATAAAGCGGCAGCGCCGTGACAATGACCTCCTCGCCGGCGCGCACGCTGGGGCCAATCCACGCCGATGCCTGCTCAAGATTGGCCACCATGTTGCGATGGGTCAGCATGGCGCCCTTGGGCGTACCGGTGGTGCCCCCGGTATATTGCAGGAACGCCAGATCGTCCGGCTCGACATCGACGGGACGCAAGCTCAGCTTCTGCCCTTGGGCCAGCACGTCCTTGAACCAGATCGCGCCGGGAATGTCCCACTCCGGGACCATCTTCTTGACGTGCTTGACGACCAGATTGACAACCGCGCTCTTGGGAAAGCTGAGCATGTCGCCGAGCCGCGTGATGATGACGCCCTTGACCTGGGTGTCGCCGACGACCTTGGCGAGCGTACCGGCAAAATTCTCGACGATGACGATGGCTTCGGCGCCGGAGTCCTTCAACTGACCGCTCAATTCGCGCGGCGTGTAGAGCGGGTTGCAGTTGACCGCTGTATAGCCGGCGCGCAGGACGCCGAACAGCGCGACGGGATATTGCAGCACGTTGGGCATCATCAGCGCAACACGGGCGCTCTTGCCCAGCCCGAGCTTTTGCTGGAGATAGGCGGCGAATGCGCGCGACTGCCGGTCGAGTTCGCCATAGGTGATGGTCTTGCCCATGCATGTGAAGGCGGGAAGAGCAGCATATTTTCCCACGCTTTCCTCCAGCAGCACGACAAGCGACTTATACTTGTCCGGATCTATGCTGTGTGGAATATCGCTGGGGTAGCTTTCAAGCCAGATAGGGTCCATCTCCTCGGCCTCCTCTTGCGCGCGCGACTTGCTCTTGCGGCAAATCTGCAAATTAGCACACAAGACTAAGACACATTTACCGGACGAGAAAGAAAATATAACAAGGGCATCACGGTGGAGAGGGCAAATTGACAAACGATCTGTGGGGCCGCGTCGAGACCTATTTCAGCAGACTTTTAAAAGCCGACGACAAGTCCTTTAGTGCAGCGCGCGAGGCCTCGGCGGCCGCCGGGCTTCCCGATATCGCAGTCTCGCCGATGATGGGCCGGACGCTTTATCTGCTGGCCAGGCTTGTCGGAGCGCGCCGCATTCTGGAAATCGGTACGCTTGGCGGATACAGCGCCATATGGATGGCCCGAGCCCTGCCCGACGACGGCCGTTTGATCACGCTGGAATATGCTCCTGCCCATGCCCGAGTGGCGCGCGCCAATCTGGAACACGCCGGCGTGGGCGCAAAAGTCACCATCATGGAAGGCGCGGCGCTGGACAGCCTGGCGCGTCTGGCGCAGTCGAGCGAAGCCGGCTTCGACATGGTGTTCATCGATGCGGACAAGGAGAATTATGTCGCCTATCTGGATCATTCGGTCAGGCTCTGCAGGCCCGGCGCGCTTATCATCGCGGATAATGTCGTCCGCTCGGGCCGGGTGCTCGACCCGGACAGTAAAGACACAATGGTCCAGGGCGTTCGCGCTTTCAACGAAGCGCTTGCGGCCGATCCGCGCCTTGAAGCCACCGCGCTGCAGACGGTTGGCGAAAAAGGTCATGATGGCTTTGCACTCGCCATGGTCAGGACGTAGGCTCTGGATGTGGGCCTGAAAACCACCTGGGCCGCACAAGCGTATCGTATGTTATAACCACCGATCCACAGCCAATGAGAACCCGACTGGGACCCGACATGAAGACCAAGCTCACCGCCGCGATTGCGCTCGTCGGCGCCATGCTGACATCGCCCGCCGTAACGCTCAGCGCACAGGGGCAGACCGGCAGCGCCCACGACTTCACCTTTCAGTCCATAGACGGCGCTCCAATGCCGCTTTCCCGATTTGCAGGCAAGGTTGTCCTGGTGGTCAACACGGCCTCGCTATGTGGTTTCACCCCGCAATATCAGGGGCTGCAGGCGCTGTGGGAAAAATACCAGTCGCAAGGGCTTGTGGTGATCGGCGCGCCGTCCAACGATTTCGGCGGCCAGGAGCCCGAGAGCGAGAGCCAGATCAAGGCCTTCTGCCAGGGCGCATTCGGGGTGAATTTTCCGCTCACCGCCAAGATCTCCGTCAAGGGGCCGCAGGCTCATCCGTTTTATGCCTGGGCGCGTGATGTGGGCGGCGAGAATCTCGCCCCGCGCTGGAATTTCCATAAATATCTCATCTCGGCGAATGGCGAACTGGTCGGCGCGTTCGGTACGCGCGTGACGCCCATGGCGCCCGAACTGACGAGCGCGATCGAAGCGCAACTCGCCGCCGCCACGACGCAATGAGCTTTCATCTGGCGGACAAAAGCTGCTGATGCCGGATCGGCGCACACACAGCCCCGTTGATGCCAAATGCGGGAACGGCGCGCGCTCTGTCGTGCTCGTGCTCGGCGACCAGCTTTCGCCAAGTTTGTCCAGCCTGAAAGCCGCTGATCCGGCAGATGCCGTCGTACTGATGGCCGAGGTCATGGACGAGGCCACCTATGTGCGGCACCACAAGAAGAAGATCGCCTTCATTTTCTCCGCGATGCGCCATTTTGCCGCCGAGCTGCGCGAGACCGGCTGGCGCGTTGATTACATCACGCTCGATGATGAGGAGAATTCCGGGTCGCTGCGCGGCGAGGTGGCACGCGCGCTTGAACGTCATGGTGCCTCGAGGGTGATCGTCACCGAGCCCGGTGAATGGCGTCTGATGGAGGACATGCGCAGCTGGTCCAGCCGTTTCAGGGCGCAGGTCGATGTGCTCGACGATGATCGGTTTGTCTCGACACGCGCCGAATTTGCCGAATGGGCGCGCGGGCGCAAGCAGCTTCGCATGGAATATTTCTACCGCGACATGCGCCGGGTCACGGGGCTGCTGATGGACGGTGATGAACCGGAGGGCGGGCGGTGGAACTTTGATGCGGACAATCGCAAGCCGGCCAGGGGCGATGACGATTTCCCAGCGCCCTTGCGCTTTGCGCCTGATGCGACCACGACCGAGGTGCTGGCGCTGGTCGGCGAGCGGTTTGCCGCGCATATCGGCGATCTGGAGCCGTTCTGGTTCGGCGTGACCCGCAAGCAGGCCGAAGCCGCGCTTGATCATTTCATCGCCCACGCGCTGCCGCGCTTCGGCGATTTTCAGGACGCCATGCTGAAGGATCGGAAATTTCTGTTTCACAGCGTGGTGTCGTTGTACATCAATGCCGGCTTGCTCGATCCGCTACAGGTCTGCCGGCGGATCGAGGCGGCATGGCGCCAAGGCCACGCGCCGCTTAACGCTGCTGAAGGCTTCATCCGACAGATCATCGGCTGGCGCGAATATGTGCGTGGCATCTACTGGTTGAAGATGCCCGATTATGCCGACGTGAACTTCTTTGATGCGCAGGCCGATCTGCCCGAATTCTACTGGACAGGGAAGACAAGTATGGCCTGCCTCGCCGCAGCGATTGGCCAGACAATCGAGGAAGCCTATGCCCACCATATTCAAAGGCTCATGCTGACCGGCAATTTCGCCATGCTGGTGGGGGTGCAGCCGGCTCAGGTGCATGAATGGTATCTGGCGGTCTATGCCGACGCCTATGAATGGGTGGAAATGCCCAACGTGCTCGGCATGAGCCAGTTTGCCGATGGTGGACTGCTTGGCTCCAAGCCTTATGCCGCGGGCGGAAACTACATCAACAAGATGTCGGACTATTGCGGATCATGCGCCTTCGATGTGAAGCAGAAGACCGGCGAGAAGGCCTGTCCTTTCAACTATCTCTACTGGGATTTTCTGGCGCGCAACCGCGAGCTTCTGGCGCGCAACCCGCGTCTTGGCCCGGTCTACCGCACACTCGATCGCATGGGCGATGAACGAAAAAGCGAAATCGATGCCAGCGCGAGACGGTTCATTCGCTCGCTTTCGTCGCCGGAGCGCAGCCGCGCGCCTGGCGCCGACACCGCTGTGAGCAATATTTGACGTCTTCCCAGACCCTTGCCCATTTGCGCCGCCATGAAAACGGTCGCTTGCATACCGGACAGAGCTTTTCCGGCAGGTCCGATTTCCTTCTGGCGCGTATCTCGGGCATGAGGACAAGAATTTCCAAGAGGTTCCAAGAGGCTTTGTGTGTTTGACGATTTTCCCCAACCTGCGCTCGCCGTCGTTTTTGGCGCATCGGGCGGCATTGGCGCAGCCCTCGTGGACAGGCTGTGCCATGAGACGAATGTGGCGCGTGTCTTCGCCTTTTCCAGATCGCCCAACCGCGCCACCTCGGACCGGCTGATCACCGGACAATTTGATCTGGAGGACGAAGCCAGCATCAGCGCAGCCGCGCAAGCCGTGTCGGCCGAAGGCGTGCCCCGGCTGGTGATCGTGGCGACGGGGCGGCTGCACGACGGCGAGGCCATGCAACCGGAAAAGGACTGGCGCGCGCTCAGCGCCGATCAGTTGGCGCACAGCTTTACCCTCAACACGATCGGACCCGCGCTCATCGCCAAACATTTCCTGCCCCAGCTGCCGCGCCAGGGGCGCTCCATCTTCGCCGCGCTGTCGGCCCGCGTCGGCAGCATCGGTGACAACCGTATCGGCGGATGGTACGGCTACCGCGCTTCCAAGGCCGCGCTGAACATGATGCTGCGCACGCTCGCCATAGAACTGGCGCGCAAGCGACCCGAGGCCATTTGCGTGGGCCTGCATCCGGGCACCGTCGATACCGGCCTGTCGAAGCCCTTTCAGAGCGGCACATCACCGGAAAAGCTGTTCAGCCCGGAATTTTCCGCCGGCATGCTGCTTGGTGTGCTCGATGGCTTGCGCGCCGGCGATACGGGCGGCGTATTCGCCTGGGACGGAAAGCGCGTTCCTGAATGACGAGTTGAGCCTTGCGGCCGGCAATCTTTCGAAAATTTCACTTCTTCTATTCCTGCGATGGCGCGTAAACCTGTTCAAGTGGCGTTCACACGCGGTTATCTAGTATGGTGGGTTGGTGACGGTGTTCGTGCCGACATGCGCAGATACTGCACTCGAGTGAACCGCGTGAACCGGGCAGCGCCAATCAGCGCCCCTCGCCCAACCGCCTGCGGAACATCGGGATTACCCATCGCCGCCGACGCGGCAACATTACGCGGGAGTTTGGTTCAAGCGTGAGTTCTTCCCAACGAGGATCGCAAGGCGAGCAAGACCTGCATTTCTTTGAAGTCGGACGGCGCGGCCCACCGGGGCGGTCCCGCCTGCGCAAGGGCGCATCTTTCGGCGAACGCTTCGCCGCATCATGGAAAAGCATCCTGCTGATCATCGGCCTGACGCTGCTGTCGTGGATATCGACCTATACCGGCATGCTCGAATTGATCAGCGCCAATGCCGGCCAGATCAGCATGACCATCATTGTTGCCGTGGCGTTTGCCGTGGCAATACTGCAATTGATGATCCTGTTCGTGCTCGACCAGATCTTCTCCAAGGAGTTCTACGCAAGGCGCAGCGTCATCGCGATCTTCCCGCTTTATCTGGCGGGCTATCTGTTCCTCACGCTGATCTCGGTCGGCTTCGGGTTCGGCTTTTACTGGAAGTATCTGGAGGCCCGCACCGAGGCGACCGTTTCTGCTGAATCATCGGTTGGTCAGGTGCAGTCGCTGCTGGAGCGCGGCCAGAGCCAGCTTCAACAGCTCGAAGCAACGCTCGGTACGCTGGCGACCATCTCCACTGAACGCGCCACCACCGAGCGCGAGCGCGGCGGCACCTGTCCGGGCAGCGGGCCTGGTGCTGGCCCACGCATGCGCCTGCGCGAAGCCGATGCCAGCCGCTTCGCCTTCGCCAACCAGTTCGTCGCCACGCGCGTGGCCTCCGCCCAGCAGGAGATCGCCACTCTCAACACCCAGCTCGCCAGGCTGACCGCCAATGACCCGACAACGATCGATCAGGCCAGTGGCACACGTAACGTGTTCATGCGCGAGCTGAACCGCGAGATGCGCCTGACGGCGGCGCGCTTCAATGCGCTGCGTACCGACCCGCAGCTTCTGGCGCTGCGCGATGAGCTGTCGGCACGCGCCGAGCAGACCGTGTTTCCTTCAGACGGCGGCACCTTCCGCTGTCCCGACCCGGCGCTGGCTTCGGCCCTGAACGGGGTGGTGCGCGCCATCGACGAATTACCGGTGCTGGAGCCGCCGGAGATTGCACCAGTCGAAGGCCCGGCGGCGGTGGTAGAGGCGTTCCGCCGCCTGACCACCACGGTCTACGGGCTGGTCCAGATGGAGCTGCCGCCAACGCCAGAAGCGCTGCGCCTTGAGCGTGAGCGCGCCGCCAGCGCCGGTGAGGATCTGAGCGAAATTTCTCAAGCCGCCAGCGGTCTCGGCACGCGGGACTTCATTCCGCTGGCGATAGCGATCTTCGTTGATTTCTGCATCCTGCTGGTGTCGATGAACCGTCCGCTCAATGCTTTCCGCAGCTTTTATGGCAGCGTGGAGGACGCGCGCGGACGCGAGATGGGCGATTTCATGCTCATCTTTCAGCAGGTCTTTTCCGATCAATTCGGCGAGAAGCCGACACCGAACAGGCTGTTCTCGCCGATACAGGACGTGGTGTTCGACCACCGCGGACATTATTATGCAGCCGTGCCGCTCGTGTCTGGCCGCGGCATGAACGAGGCGCACACTCACAAGGCGGCGCAGGCGCGCTACATCGCCAGCATATTCCTGGCGCTTGAGACCCGCGGCTTCGTCACGCTCATCCGGCGCGACCGGCAGGCGGCAAAACGCACCCAGTTCGACGACGGACAGGACCGGCCGAGCATGTTCGGCCGTCTGACCCGGCGCAAGCGCGGCTGGGATGATCTTTCCTCCTTTGCCCGGGAACAATTGCGCGCGCGCGGCAGCGAATATGCCGATGCGGAAGACTTCCGCCTCTACCGCTTCAGCGCCGGCAAATGGCCCGAGATCGTGCTGCGCACCGTTGTCAGCGCACACCAGGAAGAAGTCGCCTATCAGAAAAGCACCGGGCCGCGGATCAGCCCGCCCGAAGCCGAAATGCGCAAGGCGATCGAGTACATGCGCGAGGAAGACCGGGGCGAGGTTCACAGCCTTGATCCCGACGCGCCAAAAGAACAACTGCCGCCATCGGAGCGGACCCCGAAAATTAAACTTCTCTCGACCGGCGCCGCGCAGGACCACCCGGCCGGAGATGAGGATTTCCTGGCCGATGACGATCCTGATACGGACACGTATAACGACGGCGTCAAGTTTCCTGATCGCGGCGCGACCGGCCCCCAGCGGCCTGCTGAGCCATCCGCGGGCGCGAACACCGAACAGCGGGGCGAGCGTCGGCGCGACGATAGCACGCCGGTGCGCTCACCCGCCAAGGACAGGCGCGACGACGAGGATCGCGAAACATAAGCGCGGGGCTGAGTGTTGCTGAGCCTTTTGATCAGCCGAGCGACGTCGAGACGCTTTGCGGCACCAGCCACGGCGCCAGACTTTCGCCGCGAAGCATCTCATCAAGGCTGGGCCGCGCGCGGACCACGGCATAATCGGCGCCGTTGACCAGCACCTCAGGAACAAGCGGGCGCGTGTTGTAGCTGGACGCCTGAACCGCGCCATAAGCCCCGGCCGTCATTACCGCGATCAGGTCGCCCTCGCCAAACGGCGGTAAATCGCGTCCGCGCGCCAGGAAGTCGCCGGTTTCGCAGACCGGCCCCACGACATCCTGAACCAGCGGCCGCGCCGATCGCAAATGCTCGTCCACCGGCCAGATGTCGTGATAGGCGTCATACAGGGTCGGGCGTATGAGGTCGTTCATCGCGGCATCGACGATCAGGAAATTGCGGGCATGGCCCGGCTTCACATGGATGACGCGGCTGACCAGAACCCCGGCATTGCCGGCGATCATGCGCCCGGGCTCAAACAGCAGTCGGCAACCAAGCCGGCCCGCCGAGCGCGCCACGATCTGCGCATAGGCATCAGGGTGGGGCGGCACATCGACATCGCCGCGATAAGGCACGCCGAGCCCGCCGCCAAGATTGACGAACTCGATGATGTGGCCCGCGCCGCGCAGCCGGTCTACCAGATCGCTCAGAACCGCAAAGGCGCTTTCGAACGGCTCCAGACTGGTGATCTGGCTGCCGATATGCATGTGCACGCCGCGCGCCTCTATGCCCGGAAGCGTGGCAGCCAGCGCGTAGATCGCTTCAGCATCAGCAAGGGCAATGCCGAACTTGTCCTCGGCGCGGCCCGTGGAGATTTTCGCGTGCGTGCGCGCATCGACATCGGGATTGATGCGAAAGGCCACGCGCGCAACGGCGTCCATACCCGCCGCCACCTGCGACAAGGCGCGCAACTCGGCATCGGATTCGACGTTGAAGCACTGGATGTTTTCGCCAAGCGCCCGCGCCATCTCGGCCTTCGTTTTGCCGACGCCGGAAAACACGATCCGCCCCGCCGGCACGCCTGCTGCGAGCGCCCGTTGCAACTCGCCCTCCGACACCACATCCATGCCGGCGCCGAGCCGCGCCAGCGTGCGGATCACCGAAAGGTTCGAGTTAGCCTTTATCGCATAGCAGATCAGCGCGTCATGGGAAGAGAGCGCCTTGGCGAACACATTGTAATGGCGCTCAAGCGTGGCTGTGGAATAGCAATAAAAGGGCGTGCCCACGGCGCCGGCTAGCGCGGCAAGGCTGACGTCCTCGGCGTGAAGCACGCCGGCGCGATAAGTGAAATGATGCATGACAAGGCTATAAACGTGGCGCGCGCAACCGCGTCAAGGGCAAAACCCCTGAACCACTTCAATGAAGAAGCACATCGAGGATGAACGGCTCATGCGGCTTTTCGGACGCTGCCTCGCCCTTGGCGACTTTTGGCTGAGCCTCGGCCCCAGGCGGCGGCTCAAGCGTACCACGCTTCCCGCATGCAGAAAGGCCGAGCGCCACCAACGCCACGACCATGATCGTCCTTGCAATCGACAACTTCATGCCCGAAGTCCCCCGTTTCGCGCCGCGCCACCACTTGATGGGTTTTGACACAGCACCTCTTATTAGCGCGATTGTTGCGCCGCATCCAGCCGTTTCAGCCATTTGCTCGCCTGGGCGCGCACATTTTCCGGCGCTGTGCCCCCGAAGCTTACACGGCTTGCGACCGAATTCTCGACGCTCAGCACGGCAAAAACGCTCTCGCTGGTGCGCGGCTCGACGCTCTGCATCTCCTCCAGGCTCAAGCCGTCCAGCCCAACGCCGCGTGCTTCGGCCAGCGCGACGATGCGTCCGGTGACATGATGCGCCTCGCGAAACGGCATCTTGAGGGTGCGAACCAGCCAGTCGGCCAGATCGGTTGCCGTGGAATAGCCGTTCGCCGCCGCCTTGCGCATGCGCTGCGCATCCGGCGTCATGTCGCCGACCATTCCCGCCATCGCCGCAAGCATCAGCGACAGCGTGTCCAGAGCTTCGAAAACCGGCTCCTTGTCCTCCTGCATGTCCTTCGAATAAGCCAGCGGCAGCCCCTTCATGACCAGCACCAGCCCCTGAAACGCGCCGGCAAGCCTGCCGAGCTTGGCGCGCACCAGCTCGGCGGCGTCGGGATTGCGCTTTTGCGGCATGATCGACGAGCCCGTGGTGAAGGCGTCGCTAAGGCGCATGAAACCGAACTCGGCGGACGTCCAGAGCACGAACTCCTCGGCCAGCCGCGACAGGTGAACGCCGAGGATGGTGCCCGCCGACAGTGTCTCCAGGGCGAAATCACGCGCCGAGACGGCATCGAGCGAATTGGCCATGGGGCGATCGAATTGCAGCGCGCTCGCGGTCAAGTCGCGGTCGATGGGAAACGATGTGCCGGCAAGCGCCGCCGCGCCGAGCGGACATTCGTTCAATCTGGCGCGCGCATCGGCAAAGCGCGTGCGGTCGCGCTCCAGCATCTCGACATAGGCCAGCAGATGATGTCCCAGCGTCACGGGCTGCGCGGTCTGCAGATGGGTAAAGCCCGGCATGACGAGAGCCGCATGCTCAAGAGCCTGGTGCGCCAGCGCGCTTTGCAACTCGGCAATCTGGCCTTGCAGCCGATCCAGATGATCGCGCACGAAGAGCCGCAGATCGGTCGCCACCTGGTCGTTGCGCGATCTGGCCGTGTGCAGCTTGCCGGCGAGCGGACCGATCAGTTCGGCCAGTCTCGCCTCGATGTTCATGTGTATGTCTTCCAGACCTTCGGAAAAGGCGAATTCTCCGGCTTCGATTTCGCCCTCGATGCGCGCGAGCGCCTCAACGATCTGGCTGGCTTCCTCGCGCGTAATGATGCCGGTCTCGCCGAGCATGCGCGCATGCGCCTGCGACCCAGCGATATCCTGGATGTAGAGGCGGCGATCAAAATGGATTGAAACATTGATCTGCGCCATGATCTCGGCGGGTGGCCTTGCAAATCGGCCACCCCACATCTTGTTGGGCATGAAGCTCTCGATTATCTCATTGGCAACACAGGACCGTACCGGAACATGCCGCAGCAGCCAGATGCACACGACAGCCAACCGACGGAACGCAGCGCCGTGATATCGCCGCGCCGGTTGCTTTTCTATATCGTGGTGTTGGGGGCAGGCGCAATTGCCGGCTTTTATACAGTCGAATTGGCAACAGGTGAGCGCGCCCGTTTGAGCGAGGCGCCTCGGCCTGCTGAAAGCGCACAAAATCGGGGCGCGGCGACGCTGGCCGAGGACAGTTCAGGCTCGGCCCACGCCAACACCGGCGCGCTGGAGACCTTGCTTGTCCACGACGAACCAAAGCCCGTTCCGGCTTTCGAATTCGTAGATGATGACGGGCAGACGCGAACCCTCGAGGACTGGCGCGGCAAGGTCGTGCTGGTCAACATCTGGGCAACATGGTGCCCGCCATGTGTGAAGGAGATGCCGGCGCTGAACCGGTTGCAGGGCATCGTTGGTGAAGACGATTTCGCCGTGCTGCCGATCAGCATAGATCGCGGTGGCCTGAAACAGCCCCGCGCCTTCCTCGAAGAGATCGAGGCGGACAATCTGCCGGTGCTGCTCGATGAAACTGCGCGGCTCAATTTCACGCTTCAGGCTCTGGGCCTGCCGGCAACCGTCATCATCGATCGGCAAGGACGCGAGATTGCCCGGATGATTGGTCCAGCAGAATGGGATGACCAGGAGGCAGTGGCGTTCATCCGCTCGGTTACCGATAAATGATCAGCAACTCGCCTCATCAGTGTATTGTGCTCGGGCGCCCGCGCTTCGTGCCTGCCTGACGACAAGCTTACATCAGCGCAGTGGCTTCGCCGGCTTCTTCCATCAGTTGGCCGGCTGCGATCGGCAAGGTCTGACCGTGGCTGATTACCCAGACGAACAGGCCGTCACTGCCCATCAGCGGGTTGAACGCGCCGCCCAGCACGTTGTTGCCAGCGCCGTAATGACCCGTCGATGGCATCACCAGCCGCATGCCGTTCGACACGAAACACCGTGCGCGCGACGTCCGACCATATTGATTGAAGATTGCAACCGGCTGCATGCAGCCCGCTATCTCGTGGGTGACAGGGGCCTTAACAGGCGAATGCCGAAAGCGGATGTTTGCCAGCGACACGTGCGGGCATACCGTGCCGGCAACGCGGTCTGGCACATCGGGCTCATCCTCGCCACTCACCCAATACCAGTCGCGGCCATCCATCAGATCCACCAGCCAGTCGATGTCATGGATGGACAGGCGGCGGCTGTAATTGCCGACCGGGCCAAAGCTGTTGCCCAGCGCTATCACGCGCGCCGGATCATAGCGGTTGAGCGCGTCCTCGAGCTTTTCAAACACGGAAACCGTGTCGTATGGCGGCAGAACGGCGTCATCTTCGGCAAGGTATGACCCCTTGCCGAGGCATAGATCCGACACGATCAGGGTTTCCTCTGCCGGCCAGAACAGCATCCCGGTATGATCGGCGATGAAGGACTTGCCGCAGAACAGGATTCTCGACGCACCTAGTCCGCAAACCTCCTGCTGAGATTGCTTCAAGAAAGCGGCTTCCGTCATGGATCTGTCTCTCCTTTGGATCGCGCGGCACCCTGAGCGAAGAGGGCGACAACTGCAGCGATGCATCCGGGCTGAACGCAATACCCAAAGGCCAACGGGAATGGCTTGATAATGACTGATTCGTCACCGTTTTGGTAAAAAAATACAACCTGGAAGGGGGGCTTGACCCGTGCTGCACCCCCGCGCCGCAGGCCCGGCGCACGCCAGCCAGAGGCATGAAGGAGGATGGGCGAACGGGCTCAGCGCGCGACGCACACCTTTGCGCTCGCCACGCAATGCCATTCCTCAAGGCCAAGCGGATAGACCGCTTTGCAACTGGTCTCGCCGACATCGACCTCGACCACCTCGCGGCCCATTTCCGCGCGCCGCGCCAGCTCGGCCTTTACCGCTTCATCACGAGAGCGCTCGGCGGTGAATTGCACATTGTCGCGGAAGAATCCCTCGACCTCGCCGGTGAGGGTCTTGCAGTAGGTTTGCGCCTGCGCGTTTGCCGCAAGCGCACTCATCATCAGCGCTGTCATCATCAGCACAGTCATCATCAGCACAGTCATGGCGACAAGGCGGATTGCTCGCATCATACGGCTGTCTATCCCCGATCCTCAAGGCGGCCTGAAAGACTTACAGGACCGTTTTACACCTGCACGCAGCCATTGTCCTCACAGAACAGGCGGCGCAAGGCCACAGGCACTGTGTGCCGCGCGCAGCGTGTTGGCGAGCAGACAGGCAATCGTCATCGGGCCGACGCCGCCAGGCACCGGCGTGATCGCGCCGGCATGTGCGAGGGCTTCACCAAACGCGACATCGCCGACAAGCCGGCCGCGTTTTTCCCCCGCTCGCGGCGCCATCCGGTTTATACCGACATCGATTACGCTCGCGCCCGGCTTGATCCAGTCGCCGCGCACCATTTCAGCGCGCCCGACGGCCGCAAACAGGATATCGGCGCGGCGCGCCACATCGGCCAGATCGCGCGTGCGCGAATGGGCTATCGTCACGGTGCAATTTTCCTGCAGCAGCAACTGGGCGAGCGGCTTGCCGACAATGTTCGACCGGCCGATGACAACCGCGTGTGCGCCGCCGAGATCGCGCTGCACCGATTTTGCCAGGATGATGCACCCCGCCGGCGTGCACGGCACCAGGGCTGGAAGCCCGCTGGCGAGGCGTCCGGCATTGAGCGGATGAAACCCATCGACATCCTTGGCCGGATCGACAGCCTCGATGATGCACATTGCGTCGATATGATCCGGCAGCGGCATCTGCACGAGAATGCCATGCACGCCGGCATCGGCATTGAGCCGCGCTACCACATCGAGCACCTCGGCCTGTGAACTCGTCGCGGGCATCCGATGCACATGTGAGCTGATACCGGCGCCGCCGGCCTGCTTTTCCTTGTTGGCGACGTAGATCTGGCTTGCCGGATGCTCGCCCACCAGCACGACCACCAGCTTCGGCGTCACGCCATGATCGCGCGTCAGACCAGCGGCCAATTCGCCGACGCGGGTGCGCAAGCCGGCAGCGATCGCCGCACCATCGATGATCTGCGCCTCGTTCATGCTCATGTGCGCCCCGTGTCCAGCCTGCTCTTCACGTACGCCAGCATTGCTTTGCAAGCGCCGATGACGGCAACGCCTTTCAGCCGTGACCTGACGCCTGTGCGCAGCCGCACCCGTGATTTCGCCACGCCGAGCCAGTCGGCAAGCACGGCGATCAGCGCCACATTTGCTGCGCCTCCGTGGGGCAGCGCCCTGACCCTGACCTTGAGACGCGCACCGTTTGCAACGCTTTTCACGCCCCCGACCCGGTCAACCGCAGCACGCGGCGTCAGATGGACCTGCAACCAGATCTCGCCGGCGCGCGCCAGACAGGGGCCATCTGCTGCGGCCATCGGCTGTGCGCGTCTTTCTCATAGGCCGGCAAAAAGCGGGATCAGCCAGCCATAGATGACCACGCTCTGGATGAAATAGATGATGATGATGAGCACCACCGGCGACAGATCGAGGCCGCCGAAATCGGGCAGCACGTTGCGAATGGGGCGCAGCGCGGGCTCGGTCAGCCTGTAGAGCACATCCGAGACGATACGGACAAACTGATTGTGGGTGTTGATCACGTTGAAGGCGATGAGCCAGCTCAGGATGACAGCGACGATAAGGACCGTGACATAAAGCCCAAGCAGCCAGGAGATGAATTGGAGAAGTGCGATCATTGGTGCCCCTTCCAGCATTTCAAGCCGAAGGTTTAGCCGGGAAGCGGCACGCTCGCAAGCTTGCAGGCACGATTATCCATTGGCCGGGAGCCGCGCTCCACGCGCCCGCCAGATGCGGCTTGACACAGCATCAGGCGCATTCATAAATGAGGAACTGCCGGGGCCGTAGCTCAGTTGGGAGAGCGCAGCAATCGCACTGCTGAGGTCAGGGGTTCGATTCCCCTCGGCTCCACCATTCCGGCTTATTTCCCAAAATTGAGCGTTTGCCCGCGCGTGGTCCGGTACGTATTCGACTGGCTGACATTCCGAGGCTGCACGGCGTTGGACTTGGGCAGCGCGCCAATGGTATTCTCTTGATACATAACCGGCGCATGATGGCCATGGCCGGCCATATCGATCATCCAACGCGCCCGCAGCGCCATTTTCCCGACCATGCGCAAGACCCTCAAATTCTTTCACACGCTGGCCTCATGCGGACTGATCGGCGCACTGCTCGGCTACATGGTGATCCTGACGAGCGCCCCGCAGGACAGCGCCGCCACCTATGCCGACATGCGCCAGACGATCAATGCGCTGTGCGATTATCTGCTGCTGCCATCACTCGCCATCGCGCTGATCACCGGACTGCTGGCCATCGCCGTCTATCGGCCGTTTCAGGAAATGCGCTGGGTGTGGGTCAAGGCGCTGCTTGGCATCGGCATGTTCGAGGGCACGCTCGCAGTCATCGGCTCGAAGGCCAATTATGCCGCGGGAATGGCCGCTCGCATTGCCGCGGGCGAGGCAGAGCCCGGTGCGCTGGAGGCCGCGCTCACTTATGAGTGGTCGACGCTGTTCACCATCATGGCGCTGTCGCTTGCCAATATCGTGCTGGGGGTGTGGCGGCCGGCGTTGAAGAAAAGGCAGCCTCGCCCGCAACCCGGCGAATGAACGCGCCATCGGCGCCAACCGGCATCTACTCCACCGAACGGGTGGCGGTCTTGGGATGCGGCTTCTCGTCGGTAAGGAACGTGCAAACGACAAGTGCCAGGCCCGCCCCGATGAACTGTGCGGCGATGAAGGCGGGGATGTTCGCCGGGCTGATGCCCGCGAAAGTATCGGAGAAGCCGCGTGCGATGGTCACGGCCGGGTTGGCGAACGAAGTCGATGCGGTGAACCAGTAGGCCGCCGTGATGTAAAGGCCGACCGCCATGGCGACGGCGTCGGGGCGCGCGCGCAAGGTCAGCAGGATGGTCGCCACCAGCCCGAATGTGGCGACGCCTTCGGAGAACCATTGTGAGGGGCCTTCACGCAGCCTGGCCGAGACCTGCAACACGGTGTCATTGAACATCAGATGCGCGGCCAGCACCCCGGCTATGCCGCTTATGATCTGCACCAGCACATATAATATTGCTTCCAGCGTGCGCATCTGCCTGCGCATGAAGAACACGGCAGTGACAGCCGGGTTGAAATGAGCGCCGGAAATGGGGCCCAGCATGGTGATCAGCACGACCAGTATGGCCCCGGTGGGCAGCGTGTTGCACAATAATGCGAGCGCCACATTGCCGTCTGCCAGCCGCTCGGCCATCATGCCCGAGCCCACCACGGTCGCCAGAAGAAATCCCGTGCCGAGCGCCTCTGCGCCAAGCCGCTGGGCAAGGGTAGATGGCATCATGATCTATTCGTCTTCCGTTGCGCTTGCCTTAGCGCATTCGCCAATATCATCGAGCCGACGCTGGAGCGAAATCCTGTCAAGCGTGCCTATCGGCAGATTGACGAAAGTCCCGATGCGCTGATCAAGCAGCTTGTAAGCATCTGAAAAAGCCAGGCTTTTCTCCGCCTGCGTGCCTTGCGCGCGACTGGGGTCTGCTATGCCCCAATGCGCCGAGATAGGCTGGCCTGGCCAGACGGGGCATACCTCGCCTGCTGCGTCACCACACACGGTGAAGATGAAATCCATGCGCGGCGCACCAGGTTCGGCAAACTCGTCCCACGATTTCGAGCGCAGCCCGCTGACATCATGGCCGCTGCGCGTCAGTTCGGCGAGCGCAAGCGGATTGATTTCGCCGCGCGGCTGGCTGCCGGCACTGAAGCCGCAGAACTTGCCGCCCCCCCGTGCATTGAGGATGCATTCGGCCATGACCGAGCGCGCAGAGTTGTGCGTGCACAGAAAAAGGACATTATACATCGGTTGTTCCGTCGACTTTTTTCTTCGGACCGCACAGCCCGGCACTGGTGGTAAAGGTTTCGCCGCACAATTCGGGGTGGCCGGAGCAGCAATCTTCGGTCAGGAAGGCGAGCAGCGCGCGCACGGTATTAACCTGTACGGCGTAGCGGATGAAACGGCCATCGCGCGTGGACTGCACCAGGCCGGCCCTTGTCAATTCCTTCAGGTGAAAGGACGCGCTTGTGGCGCTTACACCTGCGGTTTGTGACAGTTCGCCCGCCGTCATGCCGTTCGGCCCACGCTCGATGAGCATGCGAAACATCACCAACCGGCTTTCATGAGCCAGTGCGGCTAATACCCCGACTGCGTTTTTAGAATCCATCAATTCCATATTGCATGCACTATTGAAAGGTGTACACTCTCTAACATCAGTTCGAAATCAAATCGAGCAAAAACTATAAAGAAATAAATGTCTCTGGGAGGACGCCATGAAACGCTGTCGAACGATGGTCGATGTCGGCCGTCGCCAATTCCTCTATGGAACAGGTGTGGCCGCTGTCGGCGCTGCGACCGCAGCCGCGTTGCCGCACAAGGCCAAGGCCGCTCAGCTTGCACGTGTGAGCTACCCATCGAATAGGCTGGCCAACATTGCCGATCTGAGCGTCGATCAGCCGCTTGATGTCGCCTACCCCGACGATGATGCTCCCGGCGTGCTGGTCAAGCTCGGCCAGGCGGTAGACGGTGGCGTTGGCCCCGATAGCGACATCGTGGGCTTTTCGACCATCTGCCCGCACAAGGGCTATCCGATGTCCTACAATGCTGGCGACCGAACCTTGAACTGCCCCGGCCACTATTCGCGCTTCGACGTCGAAAAGGGCGGCCAGCAGATCTGGGGCCAGGCGACGCAGAACCTCCCGCAATACACACTGCGCGTGGACGACAAGGGCGACATCTACGCCGAAGGGCTGGATGAACTGCTCTACGGTCGTCTCAACAATGTGCTGTCATAAGGGAGAGTGGACACATGGCCTTCAAACGTGAAATCGGCCGCCTGCCGATCATTCCCGCAGACGCCACGCGAAAGAATGTCGTCTGCCATTACTGCATCGTCGGGTGCGGCTATCACGCCTACACCTGGCCGGTGAACCGCCAGGGCAGCACCGACGCCAGCGACAATGTCTTTGGTGTCGATCTCTCCCGTCAGCAAGGCGCGGAGACGGATGCCTGGTATTCACCCTCGATGTACAACATCGTCAAGCAGGACGGTCGCGACGTTCATATGGTGATCAAGCCGGATGGCGGCTGTTCGGTGAATAGCGGCCTCGGCTCGATACGCGGCGCGCGCATCGCCGAGATGAGCTATTCCACCGTCCATCAGACCCAGCAGCAGCGCCTTACCCAGCCGCTCGTCTGGCGCTACGGCCAGATGCAGCCGACCTCGTGGGACGACGCCCTCGATCTGGTCGCGCGGGTAACTGCGAGGATCATCAAGGACCGCGGCGAGGACGACCTGATCGTGTCGGCCGCGGACCATGGCGGCGCAGGTGGCGGCTATGAATTCACCTGGGGCACGGGCAAGCTCTATTTCACCGCGATGAAAGTGAAGAACATCCGCATTCACAATCGCCCTGCCTACAATTCGGAAGTGCATGCCACGCGCGACATGGGCGTGGGCGAATTGAACAACGCCTATGAAGACGCCCAGCTTGCCGACACGCTGTTTGTCGTCGGCGCAAATCCGCTGGAGACCCAGACCAATTATTTCCTCAATCACTGGGTGCCGAACCTGCGCGGGACATCGCTTGGCAAGAAGCAGGAGATGATGCCCGGCGAAGCCCATGCAGCGGCGCGGATCGTCATCGTCGACCCGCGGCGCACGGTCACAGTTGCCGCGTGCGAAGCCGAAGCCGGCAAGGACAACGTCCTGCACCTGGCGGTCAATTCAGGCACGGACATGGTGCTGTTCAACGCGCTGTTCACCCATATCGCCGATCAGGGCTGGATCGATCAGGACTTCATCGACCGGTTCACGGCCACCCCGGGCTCTGACCCGATCGGCGGGGACAGCGATGCGCAGCCCGCCCCGCTTGTCGATTTTCAGGCGGCTCTCGAAGCCAATCGCACCAGCCTGGAGCAGGCCACCGAGATCACCGGCGTAAGCGCCGAGGACATCGCGAAGGCTGCCGAGTGGATCGCTCAGCCCAAGGATGCCGGCGCGCGGCGGCGCACGATGTTCTCCTATGAAAAGGGTCTGATCTGGGGCAACGACAATTACCGCACCAACGGGGCCCTGCTGAACCTTGCCCTGGCCACCGGCAACGTCGGCCGCCTCGGCGGCGGCTGCGTGCGCCTTGGCGGGCACCAGGAAGGCTATGCGCGCCCATCCGAGGCCCATGTCGGACGCCCCTCGGCCTATGTCGACCGGCTGCTCATCGAGGGCAAGGGCGCCGTTCATCACATCTGGGCCTGCGACAATTACAAGACCACGCTCAATGCGATGGAATTCAAGCGGGTCTACAAGCAGCGCACCGACAAGGTCAAGGACGCCATGAGCCGGGTGGCCTATGGCGACCGCGAAGCGATGGTCACGGCGATCGTTGACGCCATCAATGACGGCGGCCTGTTCGCGGTCGATGTCGACATCGTGCCGACCAATATCGGCGAGGCATGCCATGTGGTGCTGCCGGCGGCCACGTCAGGCGAGATCAACCTGACCTCGATGAACGGCGAGCGGCGCATGCGGCTTACCGAAAAATACATGGACCCGCCGGGCCAGGCCCTGGGCGACGGGATCATTGCGGCCCGGCTCGCCAACCACATGGAGCGCGTGCTGCGCGATATGGGCGACGACGCTTATGCCGATCAGTTCAAGGGCTTTGACTGGCAGACCGAAGAAGACGTGTTCATGGACGGCTATCACCAGAACGCCGCCGGTGGCGAGTTCGTTACCTACGAACGGCTGCGGGCGATGGGCACCAACGGTTTCCAGGAACCGGCCACAGGCGTCGACGAGAATGGCAGGATCATTGGCACGACCCGGCTTTACACCGATGGCAAGTTCGGCACTGCGGACGGCCGGGCTCGGTTCTGCGTGGCGCAATGGTCGGGCCTCCAGGCGCCGGGCAAGGAGGAGCAAAGGGCAAAGTTCGCCTTCCTCATCAACAATGGCCGGGCCAATCATGTCTGGCAGTCGGCCTATCTCGATGTCGAAAACGACCTCGTCATGGACCGCTGGCCCTACCCGTTCATCGAGATGCATCCCGACGATATGACCGAGCTGAGTGTGGGCGCCGGCGATCTGGTCGAGGTGTGGAATGACAGCGGCTCGACGCAGGCGATGGTGTATCCGACGCCGAGCGCGCGCAGAGGCGAGACCTTCATGCTGTTCGCCTATCCGACCGGGGTTCAGGGCAATGTCGTCAATCCCGGCGTCAATGAGCTGATCATCCCCAATTACAAGCAGACATGGGGCAATATCCGCAAGATTGCCGATGCGCCGGGCGGCGTGAAGCATCTCAGCTTCAAGTCGCAGGAATATGGTGCATAAGCATGCCAGCGCAGCAGCCGGGCGGATCAACCCCGCCCGGCGATGCGGGCGATGGCGCGAGGTCCTCGCGAAGATTGGCAGACAGCCGACGCGGTCCGTGACGTCAAACGCGCGCATGCCGCGATGATGATCAAAAGGCGCGTGGATGCTCCCCGGCTAAGAGTTCTGTGCGTGCCGGCGCGGGTGCATCAAACAGACCGTCGGGATCATCGACCCCAGAATAATCGGGCCAAGGGCGAATAGAGAGGGCAAATAGAGATCTTGTTGGCCGCGGCCTTGAGAATTTTAGGGCTGGCCGACCAGATGAACGATTTTTGCACACTGCCATCGCACTTGTGATGCGGGCTCCTGTTTGCCGTTTCGGCAAATGCAGCGGTGTCACGGCAAGCCGGAACCTGGGGCTTAGATCCGAGTGAAGATCTGCCCGCGCTTGTCGAGTTCAAGCAACACCTGCGGCACGACATCGGACATGTCTTCCGAGATCATGCCGGGACCTACCATCCGCGCCACATCACCATGCATCCAGACGCCGGCCATGGCAGCATCGAGCGCTTCCATGCCCTGAGCGAGCAGGCCCGTGATCATGCCCGCAAGCACGTCACCGCTGCCCGCGGTCGCCAGCCATGGCGGGGCATTCTCGACGAGCCCGGCAACACCGTTGGGCGCGGCAATCACCGTGTCGGGGCCTTTCAGGACCACGACCGCGCCCGACATCTCGGCCGCCAGACGCGCCCGCTCAAGCTTTGAGGGGTTTTGCAGCAGATCGGGGAACAGCCGGGCGAATTCGCCGTCATGCGGCGTCATGATCACCGGGGCGGCGCGGAACTTGATCTGATCGAACAGGGCCGGCGGATTGCCCTCAAAGGCACTCAGACCATCAGCATCGATGACGACAGACGCCGCGCTGGTCAGCACAGCCGCGACATTTTGCTGGGTGTCATCGGAGATGCCCGCGCCAGGACCGATGAGCACGGCGCGGATACGCTCATCGGCCAGCAGATCGGCGAGACCGCCCGGGCCTTCGAACGCATCGACCATGATCGAGGTGAGCTGCGCGGCATTGATGTAGAAGGCCGCCTTGGTGGTCGCGAGCGAAACCACGCCGGCGCCGATACGGATGGCCGCGCGTGCCGCCATGCGTGCGGCCCCCGTGCGCTCCATTTCGCCCGACACGATCACGGCATGGCCGCGATCATATTTGTGCCCGTCAATCTTCATGCGCGGGAAATATTTGAGCCAGAGATCGGGCTGATTGGAAAAGGCGCGCGGGCCCACATCCTTCATCACCGCGGCGGGAATGCCGATGTCCACTGCTGTCACCGCGCCACAATGCAGCCGGCCCGGCAACAGCACCTGTCCAGTCTTGCGCCGGAAGAACGACACGGTGGACACGGCCTTGAAGGCAGTGCCGAGGATCTGCCCCGAGGTCGAGTCGATGCCAGTCGGCATGTCCACGGCGACCACCGGCAGATTGCGTTTCGAGACCTCGCTGATCATCTGGGCCGGCAGGTCGCGCACTTCATCGCGCAGGCCGGCGCCGAAAATGGCATCCACGATGACCTGAGCGCCATCGACGCACTGCGGCGTCATGGTCTCGATCGTCTCGTCCCAGCGCCGAGCCATCTCCTGACATTCCGATGGAAGCTGGCCCTGCTCTCCCATGAGCGCTAGACGAATGTGATAACCGCGCTCGCGCAGCCGGCGCGCGGCGACAAAACCATCACCGCCGTTGCGCCCGGGTCCGCAAAGCACGACCACCTTGCTGCCTCGCGCAAACCGTTTGACGACATCCTCAGCAACGCCGTTGCCGGCATTCTCCATCATCACGAGGCTTGAAGTGCCGCCGTCAATCGCCAGCTTTTCAGCTCGGGTCATCTCGTCGTTGGTCAATAATTCCAGCACTGGTTCGCCCGCATTCTGAGGAATGAAACGCCAAGAAAAGCACGGCTGCCCGATATTTTCGGATACGTATATCTACTAGCATCCGAGAATTGTGGCAGTGCCGGGTCGGCTTGCACAAACTTTTGATCCTGGGCCGTGGAAACCGCCGGCGAAAGGTAGCGCACCTTAGGATTTAACAAAACGACCCGCAACAGTTAATCGGCGCAATTTTCTGATGCCGCCAGCACCAGACCGACATGTCGGGCGGACAGGCTTGCGCCATGGCCGACAATCCAGCCGTTGGGAGCCGCGACCAGACGGCATGTCCGCCAGACGAGGCCGTCCCAAGCCATGACCCTGCCCTTGTTTTGCTCGCGCTGATTATTTTTTATGCATATGCTGCCGGACTGGGCGTTTATCGCGCCGCTCGGCCGCATGGCCGGTCTCGCATGCCTTGGTTTTAGGCGGTCATGCGATTTGGCATGAGTTCTGCTTAGCTAGCGCGTGACATGGGTGACAAGTCAGGCGCGTGACTGCCGCAGTCGCGAGATTGGCGCTGTGGCCGGCGGCCTGTTCGGGCTGACATTGCCCGCGCACAACGGGAGGACGACTCGACACAATGAAAAAGATCGAAGCGATTATAAAACCCTTCAAGCTTGACGAGGTGAAGGAAGCGCTACAGGAGATCGGCCTCCAGGGCATCACCGTGACCGAGGCAAAGGGCTTCGGACGGCAGAAAGGGCACACGGAACTTTACAGAGGGGCTGAATATGTCGTTGATTTCCTGCCTAAAGTCAAAATAGAGGTCGTGCTGGCCGACGACATGCTTGAAAAGGCTCTGGACGCGATCCAGGCCGCCGCTCGCACCGGGCGCATCGGCGACGGCAAGATATTCATCTCAACGGTGGAGGAAGCCATCAGAATACGTACCGGCGAAACCGGCGCGGACGCCTTGTAAAGAATAGCCGCGCAATGAACCGGCGGCCTGAACCCGAGTGGCTTTGCTTGCTACCCGGACTTTCAGGAAGTCGGCGCACGTCCGTTTGCACAAGGTCTGATAATGCAAGCCATGTATAAAATGCCAGACAAAGAAAGCGGAACCGCTCAAATCAAGCCACGAAAACCAAACTCATGAAATTCGACCATGCGCTCTGCCGTATTTGCCGAACTTTAGGGCGATGACGTGCGTGCGCACGAAGATGTACCCTGACTTCAATCAATCATGACCTTTCATCCCGAACCCTGAGTGTAGAAAAAGAGGGAATGCAGCATGCCAAACGCGAGTGAAATTCTTAAGCGAATTGCCGATGAGAGCATCAAGTTCGTCGATCTGCGGTTCACCGATCCGCGCGGAAAATTGCAGCACGTCACCCTGACGGCTGACTGTTTCGATGAAGACGCCATGAGCGATGGTATCATGTTCGACGGCTCGTCGATTGCTGGCTGGAAGGATATTTCCCAGTCCGACATGATCCTGATGCCCGATCCGGAGACGGCGACGATGGACCCGTTCTTCGCGCAATCCACGCTTGCCGTTATCTGCGATATCTTCGAGCCGACCACCGGCGAGCGCTATGAGCGCGACCCGCGTGGCACCGCCCGCAACGCCGAAGCCTATCTGATGCAGTCCGGCGTCGGCGACACGGCCTATTTCGGCCCGGAGCCAGAATTCTTCATCTTCGACGATGTGCGTTTTTCCGCCGAGCCCTACAATTGCGGCTTCACTCTCGACAGCATCGAATTGCCGATCAACAGCGACACGGACTATGAGATGGGCAACCTGGCCCACCGCCCGCGCATGAAGGGCGGCTATTTCCCCGTGCCGCCGGTCGACAGCGCCCAGGACATCCGCTCCGAAATGCTCAGCGTGATGGCCGACATGGGCCTTGCCGTCGAAAAGCATCACCACGAGGTGGGCTCGGCGCAGCACGAACTCGGCATGAAATTTTCCACCCTGGTGCGCATGGCCGACGGCGTGCAGCTTTACAAATATGTCGTGCACAATGTAGCCCAAGCCTATGGCAAGACGGCCACCTTCATGCCCAAGCCGATCTTTGGCGACAATGGCACCGGCATGCATGTGCACCAGTCGATCTGGCGCGGCGGCGAACCGGTATTTGCTGGCAACCAGTATGCCGATCTGTCGGAGACCTGCCTCTTTTACATCGGCGGCATCCTGAAACATGCCAAGGTGATCAACGCCTTCTCCAACCCGACGACCAACTCCTACAAGCGTCTGGTGCCGGGCTATGAAGCGCCGGTCCTGCTGGCTTATTCGTCGCGCAACCGGTCTGCGTCGTGCCGTATCCCGCACGTCTCCAGCCCCAAGGCCAAGCGCATCGAGATCCGCTTCCCCGATCCTGCGGCCAATCCGTATCTGGCCTTCGCCGCAATGTTGATGGCCGGTCTTGACGGCATCCAGAACCGCATCCACCCCGGCGATCCGATGGACAAGAACCTGTACGATCTGCCGCCGCAGGAACTTCAGGGCATCCCGACCGTCTGCCGGACGCTTCGCGAAGCTCTTGAAACGCTCGATAACGATCGCGAATTTCTCAAGCGTGGCGGTGTGTTCTCCGACGATCAGATCGACGGCTATATCGAGTTGAAGATGGAAGAGGTGGAGCGCTTCGAAATGATGCCGCACCCGATCGAATACGACATGTATTACAGCGTCTAAGCCCGATACGTGATAGCGGATCTGAAAAGGGCGGCCTTCGGGCTGCCCTTTTTGCTGCTGCTGCTCGTCAGCCCGTGCTGTCGGCTACCTGAACGGGCACATTGGGCGCCACATAAAAAATGTGCCGACCGATCTTTCGGATGCGCCGGAAGGGCCGCGCCCAGGTCGGGCGCACATAGGTCGCGTGATAGTGCGTGGCATAGCCGATATCGTCGAGCCAGTGCTCGCCGGCGGTAAGTTCGCGCGCAAGCCGCTGCATCGTCGCCCATTTCGTCATGTCGGTCGGCTTGTCGGGCTTGCCGTCACAGGCGAATGAAAACTGACATGCGTTGAGATTGCGGTGCCCCTGGTAGATCACGCCGCAGATCGTATCGGGATAATAGCTGCTGCGCACACGGTTCATGATCACCTGGCCAACGGCGATCTGGCCCGTTCTCGGCTCACCCCGCGCCTCGAAATAAAGCGCGGTCGCCATGCACCGCATCTCGCGGGCGCGAAACTCGGCTTCGGTCATGCCGCCGAAGAGGGCATCGTTATCCTCGCTCATCAGCCGCGAGAGATGCTGATCTCCCGGCCACGGCGCACGCACATTCTCGCGGGCCTCGGCCAGCGCATCGGCTATCGCGACTTCGCTTGGCGTCATCATGAAAAACGCGGCACTGACGCGCTCGCCAGCAAGCGCGCCCGGATCGAGAGCTGCGTGGCTGACAAGCGATGCGCTCGCCGGATAGAGCCGGTCGGCCTTGGCGCGCCGCTCCACGACGGCGATGGTCGGTGAGGGTGCGCCAAACAGATCGCCAGAGATCATCGGCGTCATGGAAGCGGCCACGGGAGCAGGCCGCTTGCCGGCTGTCTGGCTGCGTTGCAGATCGACATAGCGGTCGGCCCGCGGCTGTTTTCCAGCGTCATAAAACAGGTAGGCTGCGGCCACGGGAAGCTCGGCCGCGCGCATGCTCCCAGGTGCGGGGCGCATCACATCGGTGCCGCGTCCCGAAAGGAAGGCCACTTCGATCTGGAACCGCCACTGTGCCAGGCGCTCGGCAATATTGATATCGCGTGCGGTATAGCCAAGCGTCACCAGCGGAATGGCGCAAAGCACAGCCGCCAGGACGATACGCCATCCCCCATAAAGTCCCGACATCGAAGCCCCTTGTACCCGACTGCCATTAAGACATCGGCCAAACGGCCCCCGGTTCTGATCAAAAGATTGCAGGGCAAGCTGAACCGGAGCGACAGGCCGAGTTTTCATCAAAGGGTAAACGGGTAAATTTTTCATTACTGTGAGCCTCAAATACGCACGAATACGCACGCCCCTTCCCGCACATGAGCAGTGTGATCATCACGCGAACTGTGGAAAGATTAAGGAGATATGATTTTCTGATTGACGAAATGCAGTCGCGCCACAGGCGCGATCAGGCCTTGCGCACCACCCCGAGGGCGCCGATCATCTCTTTGGCGAGCGCGAATGGCCCCGCGCCGGTGGGCAGATGCATCTGGTCTGCCGCAGCCGCCAGGCCCTCTGTGCCAAAGCGGTGGCGGATTTCCGATTTGAGCCAGACGACCGCCTGCGCATGGCGCGATGCGCTCAAGCCGCTGCCGCCCAACCAGTCGTTATGGGCTTGAAGCGCCTCCACCAGATCGCCGAAGCCCTGCCCCGCCGCGGCCGACACGGCAAGACAACGGACCTGCCATCCGCTCGATGATGACGCGCTGAGGCTGAGCGCGCCTTTCATGTCGCTCAAGGCACTTCGCGCCGCTGCCCCCAGATCGGCCTTGGTCACCACCGCTATATGCGGGATTTCCATCACCCCGGCTTTCATGAACTGGAGCGTATCGCCAGAACCCGGCTGCACGCCGAGCACCACCGTATCGGCCACCGAGGCGATGTCGGCCTCGGACTGGCCCACGCCCACGGTCTCGACCACGACACGGTCATAGATCGCGCGCATGAGCACCGTGGCGGCGAAGGCATGATCGGCAAGCCCGCCCAGACGGCCACGCGCCGCCAGCGAACGCACGAAGACGCCGGCATCCTCGGGATCGGTGCGCATGCGGATACGATCGCCAAGCAGAGCGCCGCCCGAGCGCTGCGACGACGGATCCACCGCCAGCACCCCGGCGCGCAGGCCTTCGGCTCGCCAGTGTCGCAACAGCGCGTCGATGAGCGTGGACTTGCCGACGCCGGGCGGCCCGGTGAGGCCGATCACATGAGCCCGTGGCGCGCCATAGGCCTCATCCAGCAACGCGCACACATCCGCCGCCAGGCCGCGCGCCTCTATGGCCGAGAGCACATGAGCCACATCGCGCTTGTGCCCCTGCGCCAGGGCGCTGATCAGGGGCAGCCGGGGCGCTGCGACTGCGGGCTCGGGCGGCTGGTGCATGAGCCTCCTGTAGGCGCTGGATCGCTCGGATAGCGCGCGTCAACGCGGCGCGTAAAACACCGCATGGGGGTATCGAAGGCCGCGCGGCTAGGCTAGAAACGAGCCTTACACACACATCTCATCAGACACAAGTTTCCTACAAACATCAATATGGATCGGAGCATATCTCATGAGCAAGGTCGCCTGGATCGGACTTGGCGTCATGGGCTTTCCCATGGCAGGGCACATTCGCGAGAGGGGCGGACATGAACTGAGCGTCTACAACCGCACGGCGACCAAGGCGGAGGAATGGGCGGCCCGGTTCGGCGGACGCGCAGCCGCCACTCCCGCACAAGCGGCCGAGGGCGCGGAATTCGTGTTCGCCTGCGTTGGCAATGACGACGATCTGCGCCAGGTGACGCTGGGATCGGACGGCGCGTTCCAGACGCTTGGCGAAGGCGCGGTGTTCATCGACAACACGACTGCCTCGGCAGACATCGCGCGCGAGCTTTACTCAGCGGCGAAACAGCGCGGCGCGGGTTTTCTCGATGCGCCGGTCTCGGGCGGCCAGGCGGGCGCGGAGAACGGCAAGCTGACGGTGATGGTCGGCGGCGACGAGGCCGACTTCGTGCGCGCCCAGCCGGTGATCGACTGTTACGCGCAGAAGGTGAAGCTGCTTGGCCCCGCGGGCGCAGGCCAGCTCACCAAGATGGTCAACCAGATCTGCATCGCCGGGCTGGTGCAGGGACTGTCGGAGGGTATTCACTTCGCCCAGCAGGCGGGGCTCGACATTCCTGCCGTGATGGAGACGATTTCCAAGGGCGCGGCGCAAAGCTGGCAGATGGACAACCGCTGGGAGACGATGAACCGCGGCGAATTCGATTTCGGCTTTGCCGTGGACTGGATGCGCAAGGACCTGGGCATCGCCATGTCGGAGGCCAAGAACAACGGCGCGCGCCTGCCGGTCACCGCGCTGGTGGACCAGTTCTATGCCGAGGTGCAGGCGATGGGCGGCAAGCGCTGGGACACGTCCAGCCTGATCGCGCGGCTCAACGCGGCGGACAGGAAACCGGGCTGAGGCCGGGGTTGTCGCGCCGGCGTCATGGCGGGCGGCTAAAGTAATTATGGCGCAGGCGCGGGAGGGCGAACGGATGGCAGATTTGATCGCATACGTTGTGGGACTGGCAGCGGCGTTCTGGGAGCGCGTACCGGGCGACGGCCTTGGCGACAAGCTTACGGTGCTGACGCTGGCAGGCGCGGTCATCGGTTTCATGATCGCCCTCTACCGGCGCTTGCGGCGCAAGGATGTCGAGAGCGTGGTTGGCGACATCCATGGCACGCTCAAAGGCGGGGTTGGTCTATCGCCGGAAGCCGTCGAGGAAATCGCCATGCGCGTGCGCGAAGCCCTCGCCCGCAACGCCAGCCCGGGCGGCGACACCGGCGCGGACGCCGCCGCCATCGCCAGGAGCGCCGAAGCCGGTCTGGCCGATGTCGCGGCCGAAGGCGCGGACGGCGCGGCGGCGGTGGAGCGCTTCATCGAGACCGGCGACACCAGCCGCGCCAAGACGCTGCTGCGTAAACTGGCCGAAGCGCAGGCCGCTGAGGGCGCGAAGGTGAATGCCAGTGCGGCGGAGCGGTTCCGGCGGCTGGGCGCGCTGGCCTTCTTGGACAGCACACAGGAAGCGATGGACGCCTATGCCAAGGCGGTCGAGCTGGACCCGGATGATCCCGGCGGCTGGAACCAACTGGGGCAGTTGCAGCACCGCACCGGGGCGCTGGATGCCGCGATCAATAGCTTCGA
>DAIMZI010000004.1:0-166411 GCA_036734025.1 Dichotomicrobium sp. | reverse complement strand
AAAGTCCAATAATTACAATGCAAACTCAAGCCTGTTGACCATCGAGTGGGAATGAAACCGGCGCGCCCAACTGGCGTGGCCTCATATTAGCCTGGCGTTGATGTCTGGACGACTGCGGCGGATCCTGATGCATGAAGGCCGCCCCTCACGAGGCGGCCTTGATGCGATGGGTCAGGCGGAACAGTTCCGCAGGATCAGTATTCGCAGCCGTGAAACCGCAGACAGCCGCGGATGTCCTCGGGATAAAACCAGTTCTTCCTGCATTCATTATGCCAGTGGCGGCAATCATGAATAACGTCATGTTCGTCACGGCGAGGCTCGCTGTAGCCGCAGCCGGCATGGCTCATGCAACGGCGATAGCGCCAGCCGAAGCCTTGATTATACCGGCATTTCAGATGCTCGCCGTAACAATAACCATACTCACCATCATAGTGGCGTGACACCTTCAGCGCCGGTGCGGGCTCAACCAGAGCCAGCAGGCTTTGCACCGTTGGAAGCGGCGCAGCGTTGGCTTGTGTCTGGGGCACGCCCATGATCAATATCCCGAAAGCCAGAGCCAACCCCAGATGAACAATAATGCGCATGTCTCGTATCTCCTTCAGTCTGTCAGCCGGCCCATCACGGGTCCGCTACGGGCAGAATGCGCGCGTTGAGCCCCTGGTTCCCAACTCTGCCCGATGGTTGTCATATGTCCGCAATCATGCGCCCCAGGGCGGGTGCTCCGTTTTGCCGGCAGCGAGGTAGAAACTTCAGCTCTTCTACCCTGCGCCAGCCGGTTGGTGACGATAATGAAGTCATTCGAATTTGCAGCGCCAGTTCCGGCACGGGCCGTAAAGCGCATGGCACCCGGACGGACAGTGCCAGCATCCTGTGTGGTCCTGCCACGAATGCCGCTCGCAATATAAACGCATGTAGCTGCGCTCGCAGCCATAGCCACATTCTGAGCGCTCATATGCGGGCGAGGGTATGAAATCATCTTCGGCTATACGGTTAAGCCAGCAAATAAGTCCGCAGCTTCTTTTTTTTTAGGGCCGGAATTTTCGTCTTCGATATCGTAATCGTAATAATATTCGCTGTGCTCGTGTCGATCATATGTGGGATTGTCTTTGCCACTATAGTGATCACGGTGGCTGACATGTATCAGGCTGCCCTGTCGAACCGGACGATAACTTGACGGACGAAAACTTCTGGGATCGTAGGGATCACCGGTTTGTTCAGCCGAGGGCGGCGTGTTGTCGGGAAAGGGTGCGAACGGTACGACATCTTCTTCGTACCCATCAAAGTCATAACGATCGTAATAGGATCGGCGCGTGCGATAGTCATAAGAAGGGCTGTGGCGCCGAACATAGCGCTCGCGCCAGTCGTAACGCGACCTCTGCGTACCGTGATAACGCGGCTGATCGGTGCGCATGTCATACTGCGAAGGCCGGTAGGTGTCGCGGTAGCGGTCCGCATGCGGCGGCTGACGGGTGTCGCGATAGCGATGCGTGTGCGAGGGTCGATATGGCTCGCGATAATGCCGCATGTCCCGGGGACGAGTCCGGTCGTCGCTGGCGCGATCATCGTAATCTTGACCTTCGTCGCGCTCGTCGTCGTTATGGTCATCGTAATTGTCATGATCGTCATGCTGGTCATGATCATCATGCCGGTCATGGTCGTGATGGCGGTCGCGGTCGGCATGTTCACGATCATGATCATGATAACGCTCGGAAGAGCGCATATCGCCGCGATATCTGTCACGATCACCATAGCGGTCATGCCGGCGATAGCGGTCGTGGTCACGATAGTCGCCGCGCTCGCGATAATCACAGTCATCATGCTGGTAATGACGCCGATCATGGTAGCGATCGTGGCGATAGCGCAGATCTTCTTCTTCGCAGCCCAGATCCGCAGCGGGGCGGATGAACATGCGCATCTGGCCTGGCGGGGAGACAGCCATCGGCGTACGCAAGACAGCCGGTTCGATGGTGGTAAGGGGAGCAGCCTGAACCGTTCCTACCCCTAGGACGGCAAGCATAACCCCGATGATGACATGCGCGAACATGATTTTGCCCTCAGTTTACTCACGCGAAATACGTGACTGTGAGCAAAGGCGTATTTTCATCAAATGAGAAGAAAATTTGCCTGATATCGTTAATTTGGCTCTAAATGCGCCAGGCGCCATCACGGGCCCGAAATCCAGCATGGCTTTGCGAACAGCGGATAGTTGTTATATGTATGGCAGCATTTTCAAACTTTTGTTGCAATTCTCTCCAGGTAGGAATGCTCATGTCGATTAAGCCCGCGCCTGCCCGCATGACTGCTCCTGATATTGCCGCGCGCAAGGGCTGCGAGCCGATCGTGTCGCTGACGGCGTATCACGCCCACACCGCAAGACTGATTGACCCGCATGTCGATTTCATGCTGGTGGGCGACTCTCTGGGGATGGTCATGCACGGCTATGAAACGACCGTGCCGGTGCCGCTCGATCTGATGATCATGCACGGCGCTGCGGTGGTGCGCGGCTCGACCCGTGCACTGGTTGTGGTCGACATGCCGTTCGGCAGCTATGAGGAAAGTCCCGGAGAGGCATTTCGCAACGCCGCGCGGGTGATGAAGGAGACAGGCTGCGGCGCCATCAAGCTGGAAGGCGGCGCGCGCATGGCCGAGACGATCCGTCACCTGAGCGAGCGCGGGATACCCGTCATGGCGCATATCGGGCTGACGCCCCAGTCGGTTAACGTGCTGGGGGGCTTCAAGACGCAGGGGCGCATTCGCAGCGAATGGGCGGCAATAGAAGCGGATGCGTGCGCCGTTGCCGAAGCCGGCGCGTTCGCAGTGGTGGTTGAAGGGGTCGCCGAGCTGCTTGCGGCGCGCATCACGCGGCTGATCCCGATCCCGACCATAGGCATTGGCGCGTCGGCGGAATGTGACGGGCAAATACTCGTCCTTGAAGACATGCTCGGCCTGTCGCCGCGCGTGCCCAAATTCGTGAAACGCTTCGCGCATTTGGGCGAGAGCATCGAGGCCGCGGTCCTGGACTATGCCACCGAGGTGCGCACGCGCGCCTTTCCCGCGGCCGAGCATGTCTATGCCATGCGTGAAGAGAGCGTCGGTGCGGCCCCGCCTGTCACGAAAAAGCCGAAAAGGACCGGCAGCTAAACAGACGGACTTAAAGTTGAAGCCTGTGTTGTGCGGCCCGATATGATCGTGAGGGATGGAGCGAAGATCGTCAGCGCGCGGTGGCGAAATCAAGCTGTGCCTGCACACCGAGCGCAAATTCTGCGCTGTTATTGGCACGTAACTTAAAGCGTGCGTGATGGTGCGGCGGCGCGCCGGGAGCAGGCGGTGCAAAAGACGCGCAGGAACGGCTCCGGGCTGAAGCCGGGGATAAAGCGTGCGGGGAAAAGCGAATCATGAGTGACAGTGATATCTTCCGCGAGGTTGAACAGGAACTGCGTCAGGAAAAGCTGGCCAGCCTGTGGGAAAAATACGGCGTTTATGTCTTGGGCGTGATGGGGGCGATCGTGCTTGGCGTTGGCGGATATCAGTCTTGGAACTGGTGGCAGACCTCTCGCGCCAGTGAAGACGGTGCTAGCTTCCTGGAAGCCTCGCGCCTGGGCGACGATGCCGCTGATACGGCCGAAGATCGTTTTCGCGGCCTTGCGCAGAACGGTGTCGCCGGCTATTCGGTTCTTGGCGGCTTGCGGATCGCCGCGATCGAGGCCGCGAAAGGCAACAGGGATGAGGCCATACGCGCTTATGACCGTGTGGCGAGCAGCAGCGCCGCGGATGTCATGCTTTCCGGGTTTGCCAAGGTGCAGGCAGCAAGCCTTCTGGTCGATACGGCGCAGCGTGAAGAAGTCGGGCGCAGGCTCGAAGGGATGACCGAGGCAAGCCATCCCTGGCGTCACTCGGCGCGCGAACTGCTGGCGCTGGCTGCTTACAGGGCCGGCGATCAGTCTGAAGCACAACGGCTTTATGAAGAGTTGTTGCGCGATCCCGATGCGCCGGCGCCCATGCGCGAGCGCGCGCAGATGATGCTGGGTTTGCTTGTCGCCCCGGCGGTTGCAGCAGAAAGCACGGCGCCGAGCCCGGATGCTGCGCAGAGCAATTGACAGGGTGTCTCGCTTGGTCTTGTGCAGGCCCCACCCAGAAGGAACGGACATGCCAACCATCCAAGCAAGCGAGCGCCGCCGGCCCATGATATGGGCCATTTTTGCCATCACCATCGCCATATCCGGCTTGGCTGGTTGCACCTCCGGCCCATCCCTGTCCAGCATCACCAGCATCTTTGATTCGGAAGAGGAAAAACTGCCGGGCGAACGTATTTCCGTCATGCAGGATGAAGCCTCTGACGTGCTGGCCGCCGCGCCCGCCAGCCAGCCTGTCCAGCTTCCGGCACAAAAGGAAAATCCCGAATGGTCACAGCCCGGCGGCATCGCCACCAATGCGCCCGGCCACCTCATTCTCAGCGGCGGCATACGTGAGCGCTGGCGCGCCGATATCGGCCGGGGATCAAGCTCCAGCGGGCGTCTTACCGCCATTCCGATTGTCGCCAGCGGACGCATCTACACACTGGACACGCGCGGCATGGTGCGCGCCTTTTCCACCGGCAGCGGCGCCCAGGTCTGGGAGCGCTCGCTCGTGCCTGAAAACGAAGACCGTAATGCGGGCTTTGGCGGCGGGCTGGCGATCGAGGGCGGCAAGCTTGTCGTCGCCACGGGCTTTGGCACGGTTGTCGCGCTCAATCCTGCTTCCGGAGCCGTACTGTGGCAGAAGCCTCTCGGACTGCCGTTCCGTATGGCGCCCACGGTGGCCGATGGCCGGGTTTTCGTCGTCAACGCCGAAAGTGAGTTGTTCGCGCTGTCGCTGGAAGATGGTTCACAATTGTGGAGCGCGCGCGGACTGCCCGAATCAGCCGTCTTTATCAGCAATGCGAGCGCTGCCGTCTCGGGCAATATCGTGGTTGTGCCCTATCCATCGGGTGAATTGCTGGCTTTTGATGTCGCCACGGGCGAGGCCAAATGGACCGACAGCCTGGCGCGCGTTCGGGCCGCGATCAGCGGCCAGCGCGTCGGCGACACGGCGCGCCCCGTCATCGATGGCGGTACCGTTTTCGCGATCAGCAGCGCCGGGCGCATGATCGCCACCGACATCAGATCCGGCGCGCGGATGTGGGCACGCGACATTTCCGGCTCGCAGACGCCGTGGGTGGCCGGCGATACGGTCTTCATCGTCGATGGCTCCGGCAATCTGGCCGCTTTGAACCGCAAGGACGGCGCCGTGAAATGGGTGGCGGAATTGCCCTCCGCCCGGTTCTGGAACGGCCCGGTGCTTGCCAGCGGTAGGCTTTGGCTGATATCGAACACTGGAGTTCTGACCAGTGTGGATGCGAGCACCGGCAAGGTTCAGGGTTCGACCAATCTTGGTACCGGCGTGTTCATTCCTCCCGTGGTCGCCAGCGGCAAGATGTACGTGCTTACCGACGGCGCTCGCCTGATTGCCATGAACTGACGCGGACATCCGAGCGGATAAGGGTGCGTACCGGCCGTTTCCGTGCCGGCATGGCTCCTGCGTCGCGGCCAAGGCGGTCATGTGCCCATAGCTGCTTGCCTGTCCGGATCAGTGTCATGAAATCAGCGCCATGAAATTGCGCGTCGCCATTGTCGGACGGCCAAATGTCGGCAAGTCCACCCTGTTCAATCGGCTCGCCGGGCGCCGGCTGGCCCTGGTTGCCCCGATGCCCGGCCTGACGCGCGACCGCCGCGAGGCCGATCTGGAGCTTGGCGAGCATACGCTGACCCTCATCGACACTGCAGGCCTGGAAGAAGCAGAACGCGGCTCGATCGCCGAGCGCATGCGGGCCCAGAGCGAACTGGCCATTGCCGGCGCCGATCTGGTCCTCTTCGTCATCGACGCCCGCGCCGGGCTGACCCCCGCAGATGAAGGTTTCGCCGCATTGGTGCGCGAAGCCGGCAAGCCGGCGCTGGTCGTGACCAACAAGTCCGAGGGGCGTTCGGGCGATGCTGGTTATTATGACGCTTTCCGCCTCGGCTTCGGCGATCCGGTGGCGATTTCGGCCGAACATGGCGAGGGGATCGGCGAGCTTTACACGCGCATGAACGACGCCATCGAGGCGCTGCTGGCGCAACGCGGCGCATCGCCTGCTGAGCACTTGGCGGGCGAGCCTGCATCCGCCATCAAGGTCGCGGTGATCGGGCGCCCGAATGCCGGCAAATCGACGCTCGTCAACGCGCTGATCGGCGAGGACAGGGTGATAACCGGGCCTGAGCCGGGGCTAACGCGCGATGCGATTGCGCTTGATCTGCAATGGGGCGGGCGCGCCTTTCAGCTGTTCGACACGGCCGGGCTTAGGCGCAGGGCGCGCGTCAACGAGGAAGCCGAGAAGCTTTCGGTCGGTGATGCCTTGCGCGCGATCCGTTTTGCCGAAGTGGTCATCATCTTGCTGGAGCCCACGCGCGCACTGGAAAAGCAGGATCTGCATATTGCGGCCCTGGCGGCGGAAGAAGGCCGGGCGATTGTCATCGCGCTCAACAAATGGGACCTGGTGGAGGAGAAGACCGCACAACTGAAGGCCGTGCGTGAGGCCGTGGAGCGTCTGCTGCCCCAGATCCGGGGTGTCGGCGTGGTGCCCATCAGCGCGTTGACCCGTCTGGGTCTGGACCGACTGATGCGCGAGGTGGTCGGCGCGCATGAGCGCTGGAACAAGCGGCTTTCCACCGGCGTGCTGAACCGTTGGCTGGCGGATGCGGTGGCGGCCTATCCGCCGCCTGCGCCGGGCGGCCGGCGGCTCAAGCTGCGGTTCATGACACAGCCCGGCGCCCGCCCGCCGCGTTTCGTCGTATTTTGTTCGCGGCCCAAGGAGGTGCCCCAGTCCTATGAACGCTATCTGCTGAACGGGCTGCGCGATCAGTTCGGCTTTGCCGGCACGCCGCTGCGCATGTTCTTTCGCGCCGGCAAGAACCCCTATCACGAGACCTGAGTGCGCTGATGACCGAGATCTGGTTTTACCATCTGGATCGGCGCCCGCTTGAACAGGTCCTGCCGGTGCTGCTGGAGAAAAGCCTCGAGCGCGGCTGGCGCGCGGTGGTGCAGGCGGGATCGCCCGAGCGCGCGGCGGCGCTCGACAGTGCCCTGTGGACGTATCGCGACGATTCTTTCCTGCCCCACGGCCGTGCCGAGGAAAAAGATGCCGCGCGCCAGCCGGTCATCATTGCGGCAGGCGAGGTCAATCCCAATGGTGCGAATATCCGCTTCGTCGTGGACGGCGCGCCGGTAGGCGATGCGGCGGCCTTTCAGCGGGTCGTCATCCTGTTCGATGGGCGTGATGAGGGCGCGCTTGCGCAGGCGCGCGAACAATGGAAAAGCGCGAAATCCGCCGGTCATGACGTCACTTATTGGCAGCAGACCGCTAGCGGCGCGTGGGAGAAGAAGGGTTGAGGAGCGCCGCGCGCGACATCGCGCATCGCGAGGTCCCTTGCCCTCGCCAGTCCTGCAATCACGTGCGTGACAAACGCCTGTCGAATTGATCCAGGTCTTGGTGCCGGGCAACTGGCTTGTCTATGGTGTGCTCAACAAGGGCCCCGTTTTCCATCAGCCATCAAGAGCGCATGTCATGATCAAACCTGTCTTCGCCGCAGCCTTGCTTGTACTCGTAGGCTTCATCTTCCCCGGATTGGCGCAGTCCAGCCCGCCGGGCGATGATATCCGCAACGGGGCGCGTCTCGCCGGCGCCTTGTGCAGCAACTGCCATGATGTCGGGAGCGGCACGCCCGAGCGCGTTCTTGCCGATGTGCCAAGCTTTGCCGAAATCGCCGCGCGCCCCGGTGCCAGTGCTGAACGAATTGAGACATTCATCCTCGTTCCGCATCCGGCCATGCCCGAGGTCCAGCTTTCACGCAACGAACTGGCCGACATCATCGCCTATATCCTGAGCTTGAAGGCCGAATAGCAAGCCCGGCTGCCACGGCGCGCAGTCTCATTCATGTGTCCATCCCGCGTTGTTTCGCCTTCGCGGGATCTAACCGGCCTTTTGAAAATGCAGCGGATTGAGAGCCGGGCATTGATCCGGTTTGCTGAACGCGTATTGTGCTAAAAATGCTAAACAATCATGACCCTGATCCTCTGGGAGCACGCCGCATGTTCAACAAGATCCTCATCGCCAACCGGGGCGAAATCGCCTGCCGGGTCATCAGGGCTGCGCGCAAGATGGGCATCGCCACGGTCGCGGTCTATTCCGATGCGGACAATGACGCACTTCATGTCGAGATGGCCGATGAAGCGGTCAATATCGGCCCGGCTGCCGCGGCGCAATCTTATCTGTCGATCGAGCGCATCATCGCCGCTGCGCGCGATACCGGGGCGCAGGCGATCCATCCCGGCTATGGCTTCTTGTCGGAAAACGCCGGCTTTGCCCGCGCGCTGGAGGCTGCCGGCATCACGTTCATCGGCCCGAATGTAAAAGCCATCGAGGTGATGGGCGACAAGATCACGTCGAAGGAGTTTGCCGCCAGGGCCGGGGTCAATACCGTGCCCGGCGCCGGTGGTGTCATTGCCGATGTCGCCGAGGCCGTTGCGACGGCTGAACAGATCGGCTTTCCTGTCATGATCAAGGCGTCGGCCGGCGGTGGCGGCAAGGGAATGCGTATCGCTTACAGCGCCGATGAGGTGGCCGAAGGCTTTTCATCGTCGATGTCGGAGGCCAGATCCAGCTTTGGCGATGACCGTGTGTTCATCGAGAAGTTCATCGAGCGCCCGCGCCATATCGAGATCCAGGTTCTGGCCGACCGTCATGGCAACGTGATCCACCTCAACGAGCGCGAATGCTCGGTCCAGCGGCGCAACCAGAAAGTTGTCGAAGAAGCGCCCAGCCCATTCCTCGATGAAGAAACCCGCCAGAAGATGGGCGCCCAGGCCGTAGCGCTGGCGCGTGCGGTTGATTATGTCAGCGCCGGCACGGTCGAGTTCATCGTCGATCAGCAGCGCAACTTCTATTTTCTCGAGATGAACACCAGGCTCCAGGTCGAGCATCCAGTGACAGAGATGATCACCGGGCTTGATCTGGTCGAGTTGATGATCCGCATTGCCGCCGGCGAGAAGCTGCCGCTGGCGCAGGATGATGTGCGCATCAATGGCTGGGCGATCGAGAGCCGCATCTATGCCGAAGACCCAAGGCGCAATTTCCTTCCCTCGATCGGCCGCCTGGTGCGTTACGTCCAGCCGCAGGAGGGCAGCGTGGATGGGCACAGCGTCCGCATCGATACCGGCGTCGATGAAGGCGGTGAAATCCCCATCCATTATGATCCGATGATCGCCAAGCTCATAACCCATGCGCCGGACCGGCTGGCGGCGATCGGGCATATGTCGCGGGCGCTCGACAATTTCTACATTGATGGCATCGAGCACAACATCCCGTTCCTCAGCGCCCTGATGACCCATCCGCGATGGCGCGACGGCGACATCTCCACCGGTTTCATCGCCGAAGTCTATCCCGAGGGCTTTTCTGCGCGCGCGCCCGAAGAGGCCGAACGCGACGTGCTGGCCGCGATCGCGGTGGCGATCGATCATGTGAACAATCAGCGGCGGCGGCATATTTCGGGGCAGATGGGCGGGCGTGAGGTGCAGTTTTCTGCGCGCCGGGTCGTCGATATTGCTGGCGCCAGCGAGCGCGTTCTCGTCGGAGCGAACAATGGCAAGACGCTGGGTCTGCACTTGCTGGCGGCGGATGGCAGCCCAAGGCGCGAATTGAGCGTCACCTCCGATTGGTGGCCCGGTCAGCCCATCTGGTCGGGGCTGATAGATGATGTGCAAATTGCCGCTCAGGTCCGCCCGGTTCTCAATGGCGTGATCCTCAGCCATGCCGGTATTCAGGTGAGCGCCCGGGTCTTTACCGAGAGGGAAGCTGAACTTGCCAGTCTGATGCTGGTCAAGGCGCCCGCGGACACCTCAAAACTGCTGCTGTGTCCCATGCCCGGCACGGTCGTCTCGATCGCCGTCAGCGAAGGGCAGGAGGTGAAATCGGGCGAGACGCTGTGCACAGTGGAAGCGATGAAGATGGAAAACATCCTGCGCGCGGAACGCGACGGCGTCGTGGCCAAGATCAACGCCGCGCCAGGTGACAGTCTGGCGGTCGATGCCGTGATCATGGAGTTCGAATGACCGTGGTCCTGCCAATTGCAGAAACAGCAAGCGGATGCAGCGGCCATCCTGCGCCATGAGGGATGGTGCAGAAAAGAGGGATGGCGCAGAAGACGGCATATGGATTTTCGCTTACGGGTCTCTGATGTGGCGGCCGGGGTTCGTCTTCGAGGAAGCCGTGCCTGCCCGGCTGATCGGTGCGCACAGGTCACTTTGCGTCTATTCCGTGGTTCACCGCGGCACGCCGCGCCATCCCGGTCTGGTGCTCGGGCTGGAGCCGGGCGGCATGTGCGACGGGCTGGCATTTCTTGTGGCGCCATGCCGCGCACGCGAGACCATCGCCTATCTGCGGCGGCGCGAACAGGTCACGCTGGTCTATCGCGAGGCGTCGCGCCCCGTCGAGCTTTCGCGCAAGGGCGAGAGTACCGTCAGAGCGCTCTGCTATCTGGTTGATACCCGCCATCCCCAATATGCGTGCAACCTGTCGGTGGAGCGCAAGGCCGGAATCGTCCGGCGCAGCCGGGGGCGATCGGGCGCCAACATAGAATATCTGGCCAATACGGTCGCGCATCTGCGCGAAGCCGGCATCAGGGATGCAAGCCTGGAACGGCTGCTGGTGCGCCTGGGGCACCACCGCAAGATTGACGCGGATGGCGGTTAGACGTTGAAACGCTTTGCCGGTGCACTATTGTGAAGGAAAGGCCGCCGCTGCTTCCGGCGGGCGCATGACAGGTCGTGCTTGAGCGTCTTGGTCATGCGGCAACCACAGATGCAAGGGTTTTGTTATGTTCGATGATATGAGCAACAAGAGCAGGATCATCACGGCGGCCATGACGCTCGCAGCCGAGCGCGGCTGGAGCGATATCGGTCTGCCTGACATCGCGGAAAAAGCCGGTCTCAACATGGCCGAGTTGCGCAAGGACTTCACCTCGAAGACCTCCGTGCTTTCTGGGTTTCGCCGCGAGATCGACGCGGCCGTCCTGGCGAAATTCCCGCAGCCTTCGGCTGGTCAGAGCGCACGCGACAGACTGTTTGACGTGATGATGACCCGTTTTGAGATCGCGCAGCCCTACAAGAGTGCCCTGCAGCGCATCTATGAAGATATCGGCCGTGATCCGGCACAGGCCAGTGCGCTGTTGCGCCCGACGATGAGCAGCATGTACTGGATGCTACAGGCCGCCGGCATCAGCGGAGAAGGACCTGCCGGGCTGGCGCGCGTGTCGGGCCTCGTGTCGATCTACTCCCAGGTGCTCAACGTCTGGTTTGAGGACGATGACCCGGCCTTGTCCCGCACGATGGCCGCCCTCGACCGGCGGTTGCGCCGCGCCGAAAGCGTGACGATGCGGCTCAATTCGATCTGCGAAGCCGGACGGCGGGCGGTCTCGGCGCTGTCACCGATGCGCGGACCGCGCGCACATTCAGGCGGCAAGTCAGGCACCGCCACCCCGACGGCAACTCCGCCATCGCCGAGCGCGCCGGCAAGCTCCACACCGGGCGCGCCGCAGACTTTTTGATCCGACGACGACGAGGGCGGCATGGCCAAGGATGAACCCGGCGCGGAAATCGGTTATGAGGATTTCCTGAAGGTCGATATTCGCGTCGGTACCATTGTCGATGCCCAGCCCTTCCCGGAAGCCCGCAAGCCTTCGCTCAAGCTGTGGATCGATTTTGGCGAAATCATCGGGGTGAAAAAAAGCTCGGCGCAGATAACCAGACATTACGAGCCGGCTGGCCTGATCGGCAAGCAGGTCGCTGCCGTGGTCAACTTTCCGCCGCGCCAGATCGGCCCGATGCGTTCCGAAGTGCTGACGCTCGGCTTTCCTGACGGCGACGGCGAGGTGGTGCTGATCTCGCCCAGCCATGTCGTGCCGAACGGTGGCAGGCTGTTCTAGCCCCTCAGCCGCGCCTGATCGGCCCGCCGGTCGCCATGTCGGTGGAAATATAGGGCAGTTGCGCCGACTTCCAGGCCATCAGTCCGCCGTTCATGTGCGCAATGTGCCTGATGCCGGCGCTCAGGCAAGCCTCTGCCACCTGCTGCGACCGCGCGCCCGAGCCGCAATGAAACACGATCGGCTTGGTTTCCTGTCCGGGCAGCTTGTGCGCGTCGAACGATGAAAGCGGGAAGAGCAGAGCGCCGTCGATGCGCTCAAAGGCATATTCGGCGGGCGTGCGCACGTCGATCAACACGATCTCGTTTCGATCCAGGCGGGCCTTGGTCTCATCGGGGCTCAGAATTTCCAGCGTGCCGCCATGGAGCGTCTCGGTCGTGCTCATTCTTCAGTCTCCTGCGATAAGTGGGCGCATGGCCGTCAGGCCGCAGGCATTCCCACCTGCCAATTTGCCGTTGAATTGTCATGTCGCAAATATCAGATATTTGCAATATCATTTGCATGACAGGCGAAGTCGCAACCTCCGTATTTGCGCTTGACCGTAAAGCCGGGCGACAGTCATAAAGTGAGCGATATCGATATCGGGGCATAGCGCAGTCTGGTAGCGCACCTGGTTTGGGACCAGGGGGTCGCAAGTTCGAATCTTGCTGCCCCGACCATCGGCCTACCCACTGCCGGCCCATAACGCATGAGGCATGAGCGAATGGTTGCGTGGATTTACAAGCCGGACAAGACCGCCATGCAGTCCGGCCGCGCCCTCGACAGGTGGGTCCTGGTGTTCGAACGCGCCTCGAAACGCCAGACGGATCCGCTGATGGGCTGGACCAGCACAGATGACACGCGCGCCCAGGTGGTCCTGCGTTTTGACACCAAGGACGAAGCTGTTGCCTATGCCAAGAGCCACGGCATCCCCTATCGGGTGCGCGAGGCAGCGCCGCGGCGTCGGGTCAAGAAGGCCTATGCCGACAATTTCCGCTATGGCCGCATTGGTAGCTGGACACATTGACGACGGCGTGCCGGCATCGCCGCATGCACGAGTTATGGCCCCGTAGCTCAGCTGGATAGAGCAAGTGACTTCTAATCACTAGGTCGCACGTTCGAGTCGTGCCGGGGTCACCAATAATGAAGTGGCGCGATAGGCGCCGCAGTTGCTCGCCTAGAGCGAGTTCACTGGCTCCGGTTTCCTTGAACGCGCTCTGAATGCGATCCGGCATGGGTTCCCGGCTTCTGCCGAGGCTGTGTGCACACTGCCGGAGCCTTTTCGCCGTGGTGCGATCTGCGTTCCGCTTTGCCATGAGTACGCGGCCCGCTGGCCCGCCATGCCGCTGGCATGATGAACAAAATTCGGTTCACATGGATGTGCGTTGCCGCACACAAAACGCCAGTCTATTTTTCCACCACATAATCGCGTTTCGTTCCAGAAAAAGCTCTGGCCATTCATGTTGCCGGGCGCATGCAGGACAGTCTTCAGCCCATGAAAGAACAATTTCCCATGAGCCGGCTCGTCAGGTTTTGTCCGCCGAGCGAGGACGAGGAATTCAAGTTCGATGAACTGCCCGGCGTGCAGCCCAACTCGCGCCTGTCGTGCCGGATCTCCCGGGACCTGAACTTGACGGATTGAGCATCACGCGCGCCGAGGAATGATCAGGAGCCATCATGCGCCATTTCCCTATTTTCGTCGATCTGCAGGCCGCGCGGGTCCTGGTTGCAGGGGCTGGAGAAACCGCTTCGGCCAAGCTGCGCCTGTTGCTGAAGACAGGGGCTCACATCGAAGTCTATGGCCGCGACCCATGCGCAGATGTGATCGGCTGGGCGGGATCTGGAAAGATCACTTTGTTCAGCCGCGAATTGCTGGCCTGCGATCTGCCGGGAGCGCGCCTCGTCTATGCCGCCGCCGATGATGAGGTTGCCGATGGTCGGGTGCGCAAGATGGCCGAGGCCGCCGGCGTGCTGGTCAATGTCGTCGACAATCTTGAGATGTCGCAGTTCATCACGCCGGCGCTCGTTGACCGCAACCCGCTGTGCATCGCCATCGGCACCGAAGGCACGGCCCCGGTGCTGGCGCGCAAGATCAAGGCGCAGATCGAAGACATGATTGATGTAAGCACAGGGACATTGGCGCGGCTCGCCGGTGAATTCCGCGATCTGGCCGAAAGACTGCCCGCAGGACGGCAGCGGCGCGCTTTCTGGGCGGACTATTTTGCCGATTTCGGCCCCGATGCCCTGGTCCGCGGCGGTGAGGAAGAGGTGCGCGCGGCATTGAAGGCTCGCGTTGATGCGCACGAGCGGCCACAGCCGTCACATGGCCGGGTCATACTGGTCGGCGCCGGCCCCGGCGATCCCGAGCTGCTGACGCTGAAGGCCCGACGCCTGCTTCGCGACGCCGACGTCGTTCTGTATGACCAGCTCGTCGATCCGCGTATCCTCGAGATCGCGCGGCGTGAAGCGCTGCTCATCGAAACCGGCAAGCGGGCAGGCGGTCCGGCCTGGAAGCAGGAGGACATCAACGCCGCGATGATCGCGCATGCCAAGGCAGGCGCTGTCGTCGTGCGGCTGAAATCGGGCGATCCGCTCATGTTCGGACGCGCTGATGAGGAGTTGGACGCGCTGGAAGAAGCGGGCATCGACTGGGAGGTCGTGCCGGGGATCACTGCGGCATCGGCCGCCGGAGCCGCGCTGGGGCGATCGCTGACCCGGCGCGGACGCAACGGGTCGATCAGCTTCATCACCGCGCATGATGCAAAAGGCTATGCCGAACAGGATTGGCGCACGCTTGCACAGCCCGGCGCGTGTTTCGCCATCTACATGGGCGTGGGCGCGGCCCGTTTCGTCCAGGGTCGGCTGTTGCTGCATGGAGCGCACCCCGACACGCCCGTCACGATCATCGAGAATGCTTCGCGCCCGTCACAGCGGCTGGTGAGCACCCGGCTTGGCGGGATGGGTTCGGATATCGCCTCAACCGGGATCACCGGACCGGCAATCATTTTCGTCGGCCTGAGCGCGCGCGGATCGATGGCCCACGGCCTCCAGATCAGCGCCGCGCGGCAAGAGGCGGTTTAGGAGGTTAGGTCATGGCAAAAGCTTATGTGCCGCAGGTCGTGACGGCCAACCTGCTGTTGAGCGGGCGCTCGGTCTTCCTGGGCGCAGATGAATGGACGAGCGATATTGCCCTGGCACGGATTGCCGGCGATGCGCACGAAGCGCATGAGCTTTTGGAACATGCTTTGAAACAGCCCGGTTTAGTGGTCGGCCCATATCTGGTCGATGTCACTATTGGCGAGGACAGCCGCCCGGTTCCTGTCGAGATGCGTGAGCGCATGCGCGTTACCGGCCCCAGCATCGACGTCTCGCGCGAGCGCTACTGCGCCCAGGCAAATGGCGCCTGCACGGGCAAGCGTATTCCGGGGCAGGCGACGCGCTATCACCACAAGCCCGCAGGCCACGACCAGAGCCTGACTTATGCAGACCCGTGGATGGGCTTCTGATACTCCAGTGAGGGAACATGTACCGCTATGACGAATTCGATGCGCGCTTTGTCCGTGAGCGCGTGGAACAGTTCCGCGACCAGATCGCGCGCCGCCTTGATGGTTCGCTGAGCGAGGATGAGTTCCGGCCGCTGCGGCTGATGAACGGGCTGTATCTCCAGCTCCATGCCTACATGCTGCGCGTCGCCATTCCCTATGGCGCGCTGTCATCGGTGCAGATGCGCCGGCTTGCCGATATCGCCGATCGGTATGACCGCGGCTATGGCCATTTCACCACCCGCCAGAACATTCAGTACAACTGGCCCGAACTCGCCGATGTCGCCGACATCCTTGAAGAGCTTGCCGAGGTCGAGATGCATGCCATCCAGACTTCCGGCAACTGCATCCGCAATGTGACCTCAGACCCGTTTGCAGGCGTTGCCGTTGACGAGATCGAGGATCCGCGCCCGACCGCAGAACTGATCCGCCAGTGGTCGAGCCTGCATCCCGAGTTCAGCTTCCTGCCGCGCAAGTTCAAGATCGCCGTGACCGGATCACCCAACGACCGCGCCGCCGTCTATTTTCACGATATCGGCCTGCGCATGCTGCGCGGTCTGCGCGGCGAGCCGGGCTATGAGGTCATCGTCGGCGGCGGGCAGGGGCGCACGCCGATGATCGGCAAGGTGGTACGCGACTTCATCGCGCCGGCCGATCTGCTCGCTTATCTCGAAGCCATCATGCGCGTTTACAATCTGTACGGCCGCCGCGACAACAAATACAAGGCGCGCATCAAGATCTTGGTGCACGAGATCGGCATCGAGAGGTTCCGCGAGCAGGTCGAGACCGAATATGCGGCCATGACACGGACCGACGGCAGCATCGAAGAAGCCGAACTGGCTCGCATCGCGGCTTATTTCGCCCCGCCGGACTATGCGCCCTTGCCAGATGGCTCCAGGGCGCTGATCGAGGCGCGTGCGCGCGAGCCCGCCTTTGCCGCGTGGGCACAACAGAACACGCATCCGCACAAGGTGCCCGGCTATATCAGCGCTGTGGTGACATTGAAGCGCACCGGCGGCGAGCCCGGTGATGCCTCATCAGCGGACATGCGCGGCCTGGCCGATCTGGCCGAGCGGTTTTCATTCGGCGAGTTGCGCGTCACCCACGAGCAGAACATCGTGCTGCCCGATGTGCGCAAGGATGACCTGCATGCGCTTTGGCAAGGTCTCGTGGAACTGGGCCTCGCCGAGCCAAACCGCGGGCTGATCACCGACATTATCGCCTGTCCGGGGCTTGATTACTGCGCTCTTGCCACGGCGCGCTCGATCCCAATCGCCCAGGCCATTTCGCGCCGATTTGCCGATGTCGGGCGCCAGCGCGAGATAGGCCCGTTGGCGATCAAGATTTCCGGCTGCATCAATGCCTGCGGCCACCACCATGCCGGACATATCGGCATCCTCGGGCTGAACAAGGCAGGGGAAGAATTCTATCAGATCACGCTGGGCGGCGACGCCACGGAACATGCGGCCATTGGCGAGCGCGCTGGTCCGGGCCTGGCGGCCGATGAGGTGGTCGAGGCCATCGAGCGGCTGGTCGATCGCTATATGGGGGTGCGCAGGGATGGCGAGACCTTCCTCGAGACCTATCGCCGGGTCGGATCGGAACCATTCAAGGAGGCACTTTATGCCGCTCATTGATGTGAATGGCGAGGCGCGCGACATCTGGCGCATGATCAATGATGATGAGACGCTTCCAGAAGATGGCGCCGTCATCGTCTCGCTCGCACGCCTGCGCGATGGCGCGGACCAGCGCCTTTCCGATCGGCCACTCGGCGTTCGCATGGCCAATACGGCCGGTGTTGAGGAGGTGCTCGGCCTTGGCCGACGCCTCGATCTTATCGCTGTGGAGTTCCCGGCCTTCAGCGACGGGCGTGGCTTTTCACTGGCGCGCTTGTTGCGAAAGGGTGGATTTGCCGGTGAGTTGCGCGCACTCGGCCCTGTGATCGCGGACCAGTTCGCGTTTGCCTGGGCCTGCGGCTTTGACACCATCCACATTCCCGATTTGCTGGCCGACCGCCAGCCGCCCGAGCAATGGCGTGGCACGCTCGGGTCGATCTCGCAATCCTATCAGCGCGGATATCGCTCACATACCGATATACTCAGCGCGCGGCACAAACGCTGAAAAGTGGCGCCAGGAGGCTCATGCTTTGCGTGGAAAATCCTCTAGCGCATCACCAGCACCGAACATTCTGCATGGCGAACAACCCGGGCTGCGGTCGAGCCGAGGAAATAGTCCTGAAGGCCGGGCCGGTGCGAAGCCACCATGATCAGGTCGCACTCATGATCCGCTGCGGCCGCCAGAAGCTCTGTCGAGGTATGCCCGCTCCTGAGCAGGGCGAGGGTCTGTACGCCCGATGTGCCTGCAAGGCTCTTCAGGTCCTCAAGCGTGGAGGCATGCGCGCTTTCGCGCAGTCCCGCCGGCAACTCGGCCTCGACCGACGCCGGGATATTCGCGATCACATGAACGAGGACAAGGCGCCCGCCTGGCTCCAACAGCTTTTGCGCCATTTCCAGCAGGGCCTGCCCCTTGCCTTCATGGGCCAGATCGACGGTGACGAGAATGGATTTGAACATTGTTTTTTCCTCCCGGCTTCAACCTGAAAGCCTAGTCCAGCAGGGACGATAGCACATTGATGTCGGTCAAGAATTGTGGCGCCCCGCAAGCCCGCGCTCACGCGGCCTGATAGTGGGAGATGATGATTGCCGCCCGGTCCGATATTGCCTGCGGCAGGGCAATGGCGCCGGTCTGATGCTCACTCATGGCTCTTTTTTCCTGTCGGCAAACGGTTTTTCATGAACATGCGGGCAGGGGTGGACACAAAGGGACAAAAAAGAAGCCCGCACCTTACGGGACGGGCTTCTGCATGCTGTTGCATGACTACGAGGCTGCCACGCAGCCGCGCATCATTATTCGGTAATCTGAACGTACTGACCGTCCGACCAGCGATAGACGGCGTAGGGCGGCAGGTTCGGGTCGCCCTTATCGTCAAAGCGGAAGTCGCCGATCGCGGTGGCGAACTCTGTCGTGTTGAGGGCCTCGACCATCGGCTCGATGTCGACTGTTCCGGCTTTTTCCGCAGCTGCCTTCCAGGCCTGCACGGCGGCATAGGTGTAAAGCACATAGCCCTCAGGCTCGATGCCCTTGTCGCGGAAACGGGTTACCAGGTCAGTGGCGGCCGGGTTCTTGCGCGGGTCGGGCGAGAAGCTCATCAGGGTACCCTCGCCGGCTTCACCCGTGATCTGCCAATATTCGTCGGTCACAAGCGCGTCGCCGCCCATCATGATGGTGTCCATGCCCTGTTCGCGCATCTGGCGCACGATCAGGCCGGCTTCGGTGTGATAGCCGCCAAGGAAGACGAGACCGATGCCCGCCTGCTTCATCTTCGAGACGACGGCTGAATAGTCGCGCTCTCCGGCTGTGATGGCTTCATAAAGCTCTTCGGTCTTGCCAGCGGCATTCAGGGACTTCTGCACTTCGTCGGCCAGACCCTTGCCGTAGGCCGTCTTGTCGTGAAGGATCGCGACACTCACATCGGGGAAATTCTCGGCGATGTAGGCACCGACCACCGAGCCCTGCTGATCGTCACGGCCGCAGACGCGGAAGACGCCAGGGCCGGGGCGCTCATCGGTGAATTTCGGGTTGGTGGAAGCCGGCGAAATCTGCAACACGCCTTCTTCGGAATAGACTTGGCTGGCCGGGATCGAGGAGCCCGAGCAGAAATGGCCGGCGACGAACGTCACGCCGCGCCCGGCGAGCTGGCCGGCAACCGAAACGGCCTGTTTGGGATCGCAGGCATCATCGCCAACGGACAGATCGAGCATCTTGCCGAGCACACCCCCGGCAGCATTGATGTCTTCAGCCGCCAGTTCGGCGCCGGCCTTCATCTGGGCGCCGAAGGTGGCATACTGACCGGTCATGGGACCGACGACGGCTATGGAGATGGTATCCTGCGCCTGGACCGGCCCTTGCAAGCCCGCGATCAATCCGATCGCGGCCAATGCGGCTAGCATCTTTCTCATTCTTACTCTCCGGGTTTGTGGTTATGAGGACAGAAATGAAATTTAATCTATGTGTTAGCACGAGTGAGGACTGTTTTTCTAGTCCGGCTTTGAGGCGGATTGTTGGACTTGCGTACGAGATCGCTCCGCCCAGGTGAACGGCCCAGTGCGTTCATAGAGCCAGCGATATTGCTTGGTCATCTGGCGTACCCGCTCCAGACGATAGCCGATGCCTGCGGCAATGATCAGGATCAGCGTGTCGGTGATGTAGTAATGCAGCGAGAACAGATCGCCCTGCGCATCGCGCCAGCTTTCCAGCGTGGCGTTGGCAAACAGGCCGTGATGCAGAAAGCGAATGGCCATGCCGAGAATGAGCATGTAATAGAGCGCCAGCCAGAACGAGCGCCATCCGCGCGCCATCGCGCGGCCGGTCAGGAAGGCCGCTCCGCCGCCGAACAGGACGGTGACCATCACGAAGGCCCAGACTGATTTTTCGATGAAAAGTGAACTCATCTGCATGCTCTTTGCTGTGGGCGGTGGGGGCGCGCGATGGCCAGGCGAAGGTGCATGATGTCGCGCTCCATTCAGTGACCGCCTTCAAGATAGGCCGCGCGGACATCGTCACGGTTGAGCAACTCGCTGCCGGTACCCGAAAGGGTTATGACGCCGTTCTTCATGACATAGCCCCGGTGGGCGAGCCGCAGCGCATGATAGGCGTTCTGCTCGACCAGGAAAACGGTCAGCCCCTGTTCCTCGTTCAGCCTGCGCAGCACCTTGAAGATCTGCTGGACGATGATCGGCGCCAGCCCCAGCGAGGGTTCATCGAGCAGCAGAAGCCTGGGGCGCCCCATCAGGGCGCGGCCGATCGCCAGCATCTGCTGTTCGCCGCCCGACAGCGTGCCACCGCGCTGATTCTGACGGGCCTTGAGCACCGGGAACAGCTCATAGACCATTTCCAGGTCTTCCGAAAAAGTGTCCTCCGGATTGAGGATGGCGCCGATCTGAAGGTTTTCCAGCACGCTCATGCGCGGAAAGATGCGCCGGCCCTCCGGCACCTGGGCGATCGACAGATGCATGATGTGGTGGGTCGGCATGCGCGTGATGTCCTGGCCGCGGAAGAACACATGCCCGCTGCGCGCCTGGGGCAGGCCGCAGATGGTCATCATCATCGTCGTCTTGCCCGCGCCGTTGGCGCCGATCAGCGTGACGATCTCGCCTTCATTGACGTCCATGTCGACGCCGCGCAAGGCGATGATATTGCCATAGTAGGTTTCCACCCCGCGCACCTGCAACAGAGGCTGGCTCATGGCATGGCCTCCTTGCCGGTCAGATCCTCGGCGGTATCCTCGTCGACGCCTAGATAGGCAGCGATCACGGCCGGGTCGTTGCGCACATGTTCGGGCGTGCCGTCGGAGATCTTGCGGCCGTAATCGAGCACGGTGATATGATCGGAGATGCCCATCACCAGACCCATGTCATGCTCGATCAGCAGGATAGACATGTCCTCATCATCGCGGATCGAGACAAGAAGCTGGTCCAGTTCGGCCGTTTCCCTTGGATTGAGGCCGGCAGCAGGTTCATCGAGGCAGAGCAGAACAGGGCGGGTGCACATGGCGCGAGCAATCTCGAGCCGGCGCTGCTGGCCATAGGGCAGATCGGAGGCGGCATTGTCGGCGCGCTCGATCAGATTGACCTTCTCCAGCCAATAGCAGGCGAACTCCACGGCCTCGCGTTCGGCGCGGCGAAACCGCTCCAGCCCCAGCAGGCCGGCGATCGAGTAAAGCGAGGCGTGGCGCAGCACGGTGTGCTGAGCAACGAGCAGGTTTTCCAGCACGCTCATGCCGCCGAACAGGCGGATGTTCTGGAAGGTGCGCGCCACGCGCGCCTCAGCGGCGATCCGGTGATCTTCCATGCGCTCCAGCAGAAAGCTTTTTCCATCGGCATGGTTCAGCCGGATCATGCCTTCGCTGGGCTTGTAAAAGCCGGTGATGCAATTGAAAACCGTGGTTTTGCCCGCGCCGTTCGGGCCGATGATCGCCGAGATCTTGCCGCGTTGAGGCGCGAATGACAGATGATCGATGGCGACCAGACCGCCGAAACGCATCGTGAGTTGCTCGACCTCGAGTATGGGCTTGTCTGCGGTCTTCATCATCCACGCCCCTGCGATACCGCTTCTGCCGCGATACCTCGTCGCTCCTTCAGCGCGATTGTCGGCATGCGGGTGGAGATCAGGCCACGCGGGCGCCAGACCATGATGGTCACCATGCAGGCGCCGAAGATAAGCATGCGATATTGTTCGAGGTCGCGGAAGAATTCGGATGAGCCGATGAGGACCACCGCGGCGATCACAACGCCGATCTGGCTGCCGAGACCGCCGAGCACGACGATGGCGAGAATCAGCGCGGACTCCTGGAAGCTGAAGGATTCCGGACTGATGAAGCCCTGGCGCGTGGCAAAGAAGGCCCCTGCGATACCTCCGAACATGGCGCCGATGCCGAACGCCGTGAGCTTGGTCGTAACGGTGTTGATGCCGAGTGTCCGGCACGCGATCTCGTCCTCGCGCAGTGCTTCCCAGGCTCGCCCTATTGGCAGCCGGCGCAAGCGCGTCGCGACGAAATGGGTAAACATCGCAAGGGCGAGAATGACGTAGTAGGTGAAGATGACCCGGTGATTGGGGTCGAATTTCAGGCCGAAATAGTTGTGGAAGGAGTTTTCCGAGAAGCGGTCGAACTCGATGCCGAAGAAGGTGATGCGCGGGATGCGCGAGATGCCGTCCGGACCATTGGTCAGCGTGTACCAGTTGAGCAGCACGACGCGGATGATCTCGCCGAAAGCCAGCGTCACGATGGCGAGATAATCACCGCGAAGCCGTAGCACCGGATAGCCGAGCATCACACCCCAGAGCGCGGCGAACGCACCCGCGATCGGCAGGCAAACCCAGAATGACAGGCCGAATTGCGTGGCGATGAGGGCGAATGTATAGGCGCCAACGGCATAGAACGCGACATAGCCGAGATCGAGCAGGCCGGCCAGCCCGACGACGATGTTGAGCCCCCAGCCAAGCATGATGTAGGTCAGCACCTGAATGGCCGTGTCGATCGCATAGCGTTGTTGCGGGCCGATCACCAGCAGCGGCAGGACAACGGCGATCAGCAGCAGCGCAGGGCCGAAATCGCGCCACAGGCCCAGCCCGCCGGGGCGGCTCAGCGCCTCGTCCATTCGGCCAGCCAGCGGCGTGCTCAGCTCGCTCGGGCCTGGCTGGCCGCCGGTCAGGGCACTCGCAGCCGCTCGCATCAGCTTGACCAGGATGATCGCCGTGCCGACAAGAAAGACGATCATGAAGCCAAAGCTTATGAGGGTGATCAGGGTGCGCAACTGCTCGCTGCGCCCGCCCGGCAACCAGACGAGAAGGCTCATGGCACCTTCGATGAAGGCTTCGCGCACACCGGGCAGCACGAAGAACAGGGCGCCGAGCGCATATAGCGCCAGAAGAATGCCCAGCGTACCGACATTGCCCTGGGTCAGGCGCAGCCGCCGGGCGATCTCTTCCGGCTTGATGAGCCGGCGCCAGACGACGAGGTCGAACAGCAGCCGCACCGCCATCACGCCAACAGCCAGCCAGAAGGCGTTCTGGAACCTGTAGCTCAAGACGATGCCGCCCGGTCCGGTTTCGGTCTTGAAGCCGATGAGGGTTGCAAACAGCACGAAAGCGAGGAAACCTGCGATTGCAGCGTCTTTCAGCGCATCGATGAACGGCTTGTCCTTGCGCGGCACGGCCACGGTCTGTCTGATGGCTTCGGTCATGATGTCAGACCTTCTCCACTTCGGGTTTGCCGAGCAGTCCTGAAGGCAGGAAGATCAGCACGATGGCCAGAATGGAGAAGGCGGCGACATCTTTGTATTCGGTGGTGAAATAGCCGGCCCAGAAGACCTCGATCAGTCCGATGATCATGCCTCCGAGCATCGCGCCGGGAAGTGAACCGATACCGCCAAGCACGGCGGCGGTGAACGCCTTGATGCCGGCGACGAAGCCGATGAAGAAATCTATCACGCCATAATAGAGCAGGAACATGAGCCCGGCGACCGATGCGAGCGCGGCGCCTGTGACGAAAGTGAGCGAGATGGTGCGATCGACATTGATGCCGGCCAGTGCCGCCATCGTGCGGTCCTGTTCGCAGGCGCGCTGGGCGCGCCCGAGCGGCGTCTGGGCGATGATGAGCGAAAAGACGGTCATGAGCACGATGGTGGTGATGACGATCAGGATCTGGATGTTCGACAGGATCACGTTGAAGCTCTCGCCCTCCATGACGGTGTAGCCGCCCGTGACCACGGGTTGAAGCGGCTTGACCCGCGCACCCTGAGTGAGCTGGACGAAATTCTGCAGCACGATGGACATACCGATGGCGGTGATCAGCGGCGCTAGACGAAACGACTGGCGCAAAGGCCGGTAGGCCACGCGCTCCAGCGACCAGCCCCACGCCGATGTGAAGATCATCGAGATCATCAGCACGATGAGCAGCGCCAGGGGAATGAAGGTCACGCCAAGCGAAACCAGCAGCACGAACGAGATCAGTGCGATGAACGCTCCGACCATGAAGATGTCGCCGTGGGCGAAGTTGATCATGCCGATGATGCCGTAAACCATCGTGTAGCCGATGGCGATCAGCCCGTAGATCGAACCGAGGGTGATGCCGTTGATTAGCTGCTGCAGAAAATATTCCATCCAGGCTCGATCCTTCACGATGATGCGCCAGACCAGAACGACCCTGCGCGACTAGCCCTATTGTCCCACCACGTCAGCATGATCACCGGATCATAAAAATTCACGCTGCGCGAGCAAGCCTTAGGTTAATGTCCCTGCATGCCACCGGTATTATACTAAAGTTGCTGATGTGCAATTCCCGATCGCGCTGACACGCCGCCTTGCCAGGTTTTTAGCCCGTGTTGTAATCAGACCATGGCAAAGGGTGGCGGTGCAATGCCGCTATCGGGATAAGTCTGGCTCCGGCCATTCGCGGCTTTGTTTGCGAACAGTTTTTCCCGCACACCTGAATCCGGCGAATCTGCGCGCGGCGCAGCAATGATATCCAATGGGAGCGTGATGTGAGCGGACTTGATCTCGGCGTTATCGGCAATTGCGGTTTTGGCGCGTTGATCGACGCGCAGGCGCGGATCATGTGGTGTTGCCTGCCGCGGTTTGACGGCGACCCGGTGTTCCATGCGCTGCTGGGCGCACCGCCCGCAGATCCTGAAGGCGGGCTCTTTGCCATCGAGATGATCGACCTGCGTGCCTCCTCGCAGTCCTATGATCACAATACCGCGGTGCTGCGGACGCGGCTTGAGTCGCCCACCGGCGTCATCGAGGTGGTTGATTTCGCGCCGCGCTTCACCTCTCGCGGGCGCGTCTTCCGGCCAATGATGCTGGTGCGCCGGGTCATTCCCATCAGCGGCAGCCCGCGCATCCGCATCAGGGTGCGCCCTCGTTTTGACTATGGCGCGACGACCCCGCAGATCACCTTCGGTTCCAACCATATTCGCTTCGTCGGTTCCGGCCTGACCATGCGACTGACAACCGATGCGCCGCTCGATTACATCATGCAGGAGACACCGTTCATCATCGAAGAGCCGCTCAGCCTGCTGTTTGGGCCTGATGAAACGCTGGAGACCGGCATCCGCGACACCGCGCGCAGCTATGAGGAGCATACAGCGGCCTATTGGCGCGGATGGGTGCGCACGCTCGCCATTCCCTACGAATGGCAGGACGCCGTCATCCGGGCGGCGATCACGCTGAAACTGTGCACCTACGAGCCGACCGGCGCGATCATCGCCGCCATGACCACCAGCATTCCCGAAAGCCCCAATTCGGGGCGCAACTGGGACTATCGCTTCTGCTGGCTGCGTGATGCGTTCTTTGTCGTGCGTGCGCTCAACAGCCTGTCGGCGATGAGCACGCTTGAGGATTATTTCCGCTGGCTGCAAAACGTCGTCAGCACATCCAACAGTGATCATCTCCAACCGGTGTTCGGAGTGGGGCTGGAGCGTCAGCTTACCGAAAGCATGGTGGCTTCGCTGCCCGGCTATCGCGGCATGGGGCCGGTGCGCATCGGCAATCAGGCGCATGAACATTTCCAGTATGATGTCTACGGCAATGTCGTGCTCGGCGCGGCGCAGGCCTTTCTCGATGCCCGGCTGTTCCGCAGGGCAGGTGCCGAAGATTTCCATCGGCTGGAGGCCGCTGGCGAGCAGGCCTTCAAGCTTTATGACCAACCGGACGCCGGCATGTGGGAGCTGCGCTCGCGCTCGCGGGTGCACACCTCATCGAGCCTGATGTGCTGGGCGGCCTGCGACCGGCTGGCCACCATTGCCCGCGTGATGGGCAATTCCGACAGGGCGGCATACTGGTACGAGCGCGCCCAGCGCATCAAGGCGACCATCCTCGAGCGCGCCTGGAGTGAGGAGCGCAAGTCGTTCGTCGAGAGTTTCGGCGGCCGCGATCTGGATGCGAGCGTCCTGCTGATGGGTGAGATCGGCTTCATCGCACCAGATGATCCGCGCTTCGTTTCGACCGTGCAGCAGATGGAAAAGCACCTCGCATCGGGCGTTCACATGAAACGATACGAGGCCCCGGACGATTTCGGCGTGCCCGACACCGCGTTCAACATCTGTGCCTTCTGGCGGCTCGATGCACTGGCGCGCATGGGCGAAAAAGGGCGCGCGCGTGATATATTCGAGTCACTGCTGGCCAGCCGCAATCATCTGGGGCTGCTGTCGGAAGATGTCGATCCGGTCACCGGAGAATTATGGGGCAATTTCCCCCAGACCTATTCGATGGTTGGCATAATAAACGGCGCGATGCGATTATCGCGGCCATGGGAGGGAATATTATGACGCGTCTTGTTGTCGTCTCCAACCGCGTGGCCGACTGGAGCGGGGGTGCGCGCTCTGGTGGGCTAGCGGTCGCGCTTCAGGACGCGCTTCAGCGCCACGGCGGATTGTGGCTTGGATGGAGCGGCGATATCTGCGCGAATGGCGAGCCGCAGCCCGTAAGCATCGAGACCCACGGCAATGTCAGCCTCGCGACGATGCCACTGTCGGAGAGCGAATATCGCGATTACTACCTCGGCTATTCGAACGGGGCCTTGTGGCCGATCTTTCACTACCGTCTCGATATCGCCCGCTTCGAGCCTGGGCACTGGAACGGCTACATGGATGTCGTGCGCCGGTTTGCGCGCGAGCTGAAGGAAATGCTTTCGCCCGATGACGTGATCTGGGTGCACGATTATCATCTCATCCCGCTCGCAAGTGAGTTGCGCAAGCTGGGCGTGAACCACAGGATCGGCTTTTTCCTGCACATCCCATTTCCCTCACCCGATGTGCTTGCGGCCATACCTCAGTATGGCGAGCTGGTGCGCTCGCTGTTCGATTATGATCTGGTGGGTTTCCAGACCATGACCGACGTGGGCAATCTGAGCCGAGCGATCATCGAGGCGTTGGGCGGCAGCATCACCAATGACGGGCGCATGGAGCTTGAAGAGCGGCGGGTGCTTGCCAAGGTCTTTCCCATCGGCATCGACACCGATGCGTTCACGCAAATGGCGCGCACCGAGCAAGCCGACTGGCACATTCAGACCCTGCAGCGCCGGACGATCTCCAGTTCGATCATCATCGGCGTGGACCGGCTCGATTATACCAAGGGCATTCCCGAGCGCTTTCGCGCCTTTCAGCGGTTGATGGATACCTATCCGGACTATCGCAAGACCGTCACGCTGATGCAGATCGCCCCGCCCACACGCGAAGACGTAACGGCCTATGTCGAGATCCGTCAGGAGCTTGAAGCCCTGTCGGGCCACATCAACGGCGAGTTCGGCAATTATGACTGGACGCCGGTGCGCTACATTCACAGCCATGTGCCCCGCGACACACTCGCTGCGCTGCTGCGCGGCAGCGATGTCGGCCTCGTGACGCCGCTGCGCGATGGCATGAACCTGGTCGCCAAGGAATTTGTCGCCGCGCAGGATGACGACAATCCCGGCGTGCTGGTGCTGTCGCGCTTTGCCGGCGCCGCCGAAGAGTTGAAGGAAGCGCTGATCGTCAATCCCTATGACACAGATGACATGGTCGCGGCCATGAACCGGGCGCTGTCGATGCCGGTCGAAGAGCGCCGCGAGCGTCACCGGGATCTGCTTGCCCGGGTGCGCGAAAACAACGTCGTCAAATGGCGCGAGGATTTCCTGAATTCGTTGCGGGAGGTTCAGCGCGAGGTCAGCGCGTGAGCGGCGCGCGCCTGATCGCCGATATCGGTGGCACCAATGCGCGCTTTGGCCTGGTGGCGGATGCGCACGGCGCGCGACCAGATGGGGTCTGCACGCTTGCGGTTGCCGATTTTCCAGACTTTGCGCAGGCGATGACCGCCTATCTGACAGACCGCGCCGATCAGACCGATGTCGTCATCACGGCTGCCGCGATAGCCGGGGCCGGCCCGGTGGACAACGGCAGCATCCAGTTGACCAATGCCCGCTGGCGGCTCGATGAAGCGGAGATTTCCGCGAAGCTGGGCGGTGTGCCGGTTCGGGTGTTCAACGATCTGGAGGCGGTCGCCCATGCGCTGGCGACACTCGGCGCGGGCGATGTCAGTCAGGCTTCGGGGCCGGAACTGGCTCAGCATGGCACGAGTGGGCGCCGGATCGCGGTGAATGGCGGTACCGGCTTTGGCGCGGCCACTCTGGTGCGCGGGCCGCGCGAGCCTGTCGCCTGCCCGAGCGAAGCCGGTCACATGAGCTTCTGTCAGGCGAGCGAACACGAACGCATCGTGCTGGAGAGGCTGGGGCTGGGCCGCGGGGTGAGTGTGGAAGATGTGCTTTCCGGCCCCGCGCTGGGCCGGCTCTACCGCGCCTGCGGGGGGCTTTCTCAGGCGCTTGGTGCTGAAGATGTGCGCGCCGGCGATCTGTTTGGCAACGCCGATGACCGGGCTGCGCAGCGCACGCTTGAGCTTTTCAGCCGTTGGCTCGGGCGTGTCAGCGGCGATCTGGTTCTTGCGACAGCGGCCTGGGACGGTGTGTTCATCGTCGGCGGCGTGGCCGGTGCGTGGCTGCCGTTTGCCGACTGGCGCGCGTTCCGTCAGGCTTTCGAGGACAAGGGCAAGATGCGCGCGCGCATGCAGCGGGTTTTCGCCGGTGTGGTGACACGCCCCGATCTGGCCTTGCTTGGTCTGGCGTCGGTGCGTCTGGATGGCTCGGCACGCGCTGACATGCACATCTATTGAACCTCGATGCGCCGTGTCTGGGTCCAGCTTTCGCCCCTGTCGTCGGTCCAGGTGAAGATGAATTCACCCGCCTCATCAACGCGGAAATGAAAGGCGATATAGGGATTGGCTGCAACCGCGGGATAAAGCCGGGTGGCGAACACCTGCTTGCCATTGAAAGTCACGGCCAGCGAGTTGATGATCAACCGCTCGACTTGTTCGCCGGTGTCCTGGTCGCGGCGCAGGCCTGTTTCCATCCGATGCGAGATCATCGTACTGATCATGATCACTTCGCCCGATCTGGCCGAAGCCGGCATGGTGATCCTTGGCCGCGTGAACATGTTGATTTCCCCCGCGCGCTCAGGCGCCGCAACAGCTTATTGCGACTTGTATGCTGCGGCGTCCCATGAAAAAGCGTCCGTCGCTCATTTGCGCCACGGCAATGACATCCTGGCTATCGCGCAGGCGCATGCGGCTGAAGATCTGGGCCTTGCCGTTTTGCGGTGTGAAGAAGAATGTGGCTACCTCGGGCTGCGGGTTGGCGCTGGCGATGATGTAGAGCGCCCTGACATGGTCCTGTTCGGTCATCGGGCTTTCGACCAGAACCGAATAGGGGACAGTGTTGCCGTTTTCTGCGACCTCGGGCAATTCGAGCAGCACCTTGTCTTCCGTGATCGGGGCATCGCCGGTGATGGTTTCGACATGCCGGCGCCATTGTTGCGCATCGCCGATATCCTGCGCGCCTGCGCTCCAGATGGAAGCTGGGCCGGCTCCTCCGACTATGGCGGCGCCCGCAAGCATGCTTGTTAACATGCGGCGTCTGGAAAAGCCTGATCTGGTCATTTGACACGTTCCGGAGCGCGGGTTTGCGCCCATGGTTTACTGATGCGCAGATCAACGCACCACGGCGTCCCGCGCAAGAGCGAAAAGGCCACAATTTCCGCACACCAACAGGTTTGCGGACTGGCGATCGACGAGACATGAAGATAATGGGTTCCCTTTTCACGCGCAACGATTGACAGCGCATGCGATAATAATGATGCGCATCTATTGATCTGCGCGCAGGCATGCGACTGGGTGAGATCATGAATATGGTTTGGCCGGCACAGCGCGGCTCCGGGGTGGCGACAGGGCGGCGCCGGACCACATTGTTGCTGATGATGGGGATCGGCCTGCTCGCCCTGATGATGCCCTTGCCAGGCCATGCCGAGTTTTCAGGCCTGCGCCTGTACATGATCCACCTGCCGGGTTGCCCTTATTGCGATCGCTGGGAGGCCGAGGTCGGCAGCATCTACGATAAGACGGCCGAAGCCCGGATCGCCCCGCTTGAGCGCATCGAGATCACTGACGCCCGCAAGACCTTTGCGCAGTTTGCCCCGCTGGTCTACACGCCGACTTTTGTGCTGGCGCGAGATGGCAAGGAAATTGCGCGGATTACCGGATATCATGACGAAGCTTTTTTCTGGGGGCAGCTTGACGCAATTTTACGCAATTATGCGTCTCGCTAGCGCAATTTGGCAACATTGACCGGCAAAGCTGGAGGCGGTAATGCTTGCGATGATTGCTGCGCTGCAAAAAAGCCTTGCAATTGGCGGGCGGATAACGAACCATCGGCGTGCAGGGTGCCGCCAAAACAGGCACACAGGGCGAATTCGTTCCACGGATTTCGGCGCGAGGATGGGGCTCGGCTCCGCGATCGCGCCGGGCGGCGCACAAGGCTACGGTTCAGGAGAGTTTCATGTCCCAACCCGCTTTTCACGATGACAGGCCTCAAGGGGCGAACGAGACCGGTACGGCGCTCAAGGATCTTTACGAAATCGGCGAGATCCCGCCGATGGGCCATGTGCCGAAAAACATGTATGCGTGGACGATCCGCAAGGAGCGCCATGGCCCGCCCGATCAGGCGATGCAGGTGGAAGTGGTCCCAACCTGGGAACTCGACAGCCACGATGTGCTTGTGCTCGTGATGGCGGCCGGCGTGAACTATAACGGCGTCTGGGCCGCTCTCGGCGAGCCGATCTCGACGCTTGATGGCCACAATAACCCGTTTCATGTCGCCGGCTCTGATGCCTCGGGCATCGTCTGGGCCGTAGGCTCCAAGGTGCGGCGCTGGAAAGTCGGCGACGAGGTTGTCATCCACTGCAATCAGGACGACGGCGACGACGAGGAATGCAATGGCGGCGACCCGATGTTCTCGCCAAGCCAGCGCATCTGGGGATATGAATCGCCCGATGGCTCCTTTGCGCAGTTCTGTCGCGTGCAGGACCGCCAGTTGATGCAGCGCCCGCGCCATCTGACATGGGAGGAGTCGGCCTGTTACACGCTGACGCTGGCGACGGCCTATCGCATGCTATTTGGCCATCGCCCGCATGTGCTGCGCCCGGGGCACAATGTGCTGGTCTGGGGCGCGAGCGGCGGACTCGGCTCGATGGCGATCCAGCTTTGCGCCACCTCGGGGGCGAATGCGATCGGCGTGATTTCCGATGAGGACAAGCGCGATTTCGTGCTCTCGCTCGGCGCCAAGGGTGTGCTCAACCGCAAGGACTTCGACTGCTGGGGCGAATTGCCCAAGGTCAACTCCGATGAATACAAAGCTTGGTTCGCGGAAGTGCGCAAGTTCGGCAAGGCCATCTGGGAGATCACCGGCAAGGGCGTTAACGTCGATTTCGTCTTCGAGCATCCGGGCGAGGCGACCTTTCCCGTTTCCACCTTCGTGGTCAAGCGCGGCGGCATGGTGGTCATCTGCGCCGGCACCACAGGCTACAAGCTGACCATGGATGCGCGCTATCTGTGGATGCATCAAAAGCGCGTTCAGGGTTCACATTTCGCTCATCTCAAGCAGGCCGCTCAGGCCAACCAGCTTGTGGTCGAGCGCCGCATCGACCCGTGCATGTCGGAAGTCTTCCCCTGGACCGACATACCCAAGGCGCACATGCGCATGTGGCGCAACGAGCACCGCCCGGGCAATATGGCCGTGCTGGTGAATGCGCCGCATTCGGGCCTTCGCACCTTCGATGATGTCATCGAGGTGTCGAGGGCACGTTACGGATAAGCCCACGGCGCGGACCGAAAGCTGATCGGACTGGCGTTGGCGCCTCACGTTCTGGGGTCTGGAAATCGGCCAAAAACTGTCGACTCGACGTGTCATATCATTATGATCGCGCCATGAAGGCATTTCGATCACATCTCAATTTATTCCCATGAGGTCCGTCATGACTGAAGGTTCGATTGTATCCCCGGCACTGGCTGACAAGATCCGCGAACTGCGCCAGCGCGCCGACAGCGAACTGAGCGGCAACGACTTCTTCCAGACTGCCAACGAACTGGACGGACTCATGGGCGAACTGGAACTGGCCGCTCACGCCCCTCAGGATCAGCAGCAGGCAGTGGTGGCTGCGGTGGCCGATAAGCTCGACGCGCTAAGCGACCGACTGGGCGGTGCGGCCAACGACAATCAAGCCGGTGCGGAACCCTCATCGGGCGAACCCGGCGGCGGTGGCGGTGTGCTGACCGGCAATGCCTATTACATGAGCGCGAGCAAGGCGGCGCTGGGGGTTTCGGCCGCCGGCGAGACGGCACAGGCATGGGCGGCATCCGTATCGGAAAAAGCCAGCGAGAGCGCACGCGAATTTGCGGCCTCTGTCGAAGCAAAGGCCGGCGGTGCGTTGGATAGTGCGCAGGAGGTTGCGAGCCATGCCGCTGAAAGCGCACGCGACACCATGGGTCAGGCCGCGCAGGCCGCGAAAGACACCATGGCGCGGGTGTCTGAATCGGCGCAGGGACTGATGGGCCAGGCGACGCAGAGCGCGCAGGAGATGGCGGAAAGGGCGGCGAGCGACGCGCGCGAGGGCGCACAGTCGGCGCAGGCATGGGCGGCATCGGTAGCCGAGAAAACCGGCGCGAGCGCGCGCGAATTCGCCGCTTCGGTTGAAGCGCAGGCGGGCAGCGCCGTGGATGATGCGCGCCAGGCGACAGCAGACGCCGCGCACGACATTCAGGAAGCTGGCGAGCAGGCGGCGAGCGACGTGCGCGAGGGCGCGCAGTCGGCGCAGGCATGGGCGGCATCGGCAGCAGAGAAATATAGTGAAAGCGCGCGTGAATTCGCCGCCTCCGTCGAAGCACAGGCCGTCAGTGCCATGGTTGATGTGCGCCAGGAGGCGGAAGACGCCGCCGACAGCGTGCAAGAGGCGGTCGAGGTGGCTAGCCCGACAAGCCCGACCGCAGACGCGGCGCACGAAAATGCCTCGCTGGAGCATATGTTTGCCACGAAAGCCGAAACGCAGCGAGAAGCTGAGGATAGATCAGCACAAGACAGCGCCCAGCAGACCAGCGCCGTCACCCGTTTCTTCCGCGCCCTGCTTGGTAAGAAATCCTGATCCCGCATGCGCAATGCTGCTCGGTTGTGGTCGCGCGCGGTGGCGTCACCTTGACACAGCCGTAAGCCCGAGATTGGGCATTGGCGCGCAAACGTGTATTCTGAAAAGTGGAGTGAACAAGCTGGGAGCCACGACATGACCATCGCCGCGACGCAGCCGAGAGCGCAAGCCACCGGGGTCGTCCTTCATGATCTGCCGGCGCTGATGGACGGCGCGCTCGAGCATGTCGCGAGGCTGAACGGTCTGGTCCGTCAGGCGGTGCTGCAAGCCGTCATGCGCGACGGCGCGCTGGACATGGGCGCAATGGAGCGTGAACAGCACATCACTCATGGGCTCGCCTGGATGGCGACTTACGAGCAGGCGCTGGTTCAGCTTCGTGGTCAGGCGGCACGCGGGCTTGAGCAGGGGCGCTTTGAGGAAATCGACGCGCTGCTCACGCAGATTGTCTTTGCTGAATATCTGAGCCAGCTTTTCGGCGGTATCCCGATCAGCCAGAGCGAGATCATCCGCCCTGCCGCGCTTGGTGTCGCCGCGGCTGATCTCGAAGCCTGCATGGCCCCCCCGGTCCGCCAGCTCATTGGCGAGGGTAATACGCCGCGCGTGCGTGCCCGGCTGGTGGCGCTGATGGGCGAACGCGAAGGCGCGGCCACCTTCGGCGATAGCGGTCTTGATGAAACCTACGAGGCCATGCGCGACGAAATCCGCCGCTTCAGCGATGCCGAAGTCGTCCCCCACGCGCATGAGTGGCATCTGGCGAATGACTACATCCCGCTCGAAATCATCTCCCAGATGAGCGAGTTGGGCGTTTTCGGCCTGACCATTCCCGAGGCATTCGGCGGTATGGGCCTCGGCAAGGAAGCCATGTGTCTGGTTTCCGAGGAACTGTCGCGCGGCTATATCGGGGTTGGCTCGCTCGGCACGCGCTCGGAGATCGCGGCTGAACTCATTCTGCTTGGCGGCACGCAGGCGCAAAAAGAGAAGTGGCTGCCCGGGATCGCCAGCGGCGAGATCCTGCCGACCGCTGTCTTTACCGAGCCCAATGTCGGTTCCGACCTGGCTTCCCTCAAGACAAGGGCAGTGCGCGACGGCGACATCTACCGGCTCACCGGCCAGAAGACCTGGATCACCCATCCCGTGCGTGCGGACATGATGACCATCCTTGCGCGTACCGATCCGAACGAGCCGGGCTACAAGGGGCTGTCGATGTTCCTCGCCGAGAAGCCGCGCGGGACCGACGCTGACCCGTTCCCGGCGCCCGGCATGAGCGGTGGCGAGATCGAGGTGCTGGGCTATCGCGGCATGAAGGAATATGACATTTCGCTCGATGGCTTCGAGGTGCCGGCGGAAAACCTGCTGGGCGGGGTCGAAGGGCAGGGCTTCAAGCAGCTCATGGCGACGTTCGAAGCGGCGCGCATCCAGACCGCGGCGCGCGCTGTGGGCGTTGCGCAGAACGCGCTTGAGCTTGGCTTGCGCTATGCACGCGAGCGCGAGCAGTTCGGCAAGCCGATCATCGCGTTCCCGCGCGTTGCCGACAAGCTGGCGATGATGGCGGCGGAAATTCATGCCGCACGCGGGCTGACCTATTTCGCCGCGCGCGAAAAGGATCAGGATCGGCGCTGCGATGTCGAGGCGGGCATGGCCAAGCTGCTATCGGCGCGTGTGGCCTGGGCGGCGGCCGACAGCGCGCTGCAAATCCATGGCGGCAACGGCTTTGCCCTGGAATATCCGATCAGCCGCGTGCTGTGCGACGCCCGCATTCTGAACATTTTTGAAGGTGCCGCCGAAATTCAGGCGCAGGTCATCGCCCGACGCCTGCTTCAGCCCTGAAGCAGCAGCAGTTGAAGCTTGGCTTCGTCTTTGCCGGATAATGGCACGCGCCTCGGCGCAGCCATTGCTCGTCACCCGCGGCGTTCGACCATCATCTTCTTGGTTTCGGCAATGGCCTTGGCCGGATTGAGGCCCTTCGGGCACGCCTGCGTGCAGTTCATGATCGTGTGACAACGATAAAGCCGGAACGGGTCTTCAAGCTGATCGAGCCGTTCACCCGTGGCCTCATCGCGACTGTCCACGACCCAGCGATGCGCCTGCAACAGCACGGCCGGACCGAGATAGCGGTCCGAATTCCACCAGTAGCTGGGGCATGAGGTGGAGCAGCAGGCGCACATGATGCATTCATAAAGCCCATCGAGCTTGGCGCGGTCCTCGCGGCTCTGACGCCATTCCTTTTCCGGCTTGGTCGATGTCGTCTCGAGCCACGGCTGGATCATGCGGTGCTGCGCATAGAAGTGAGTGAGATCGGGAACGAGGTCCTTGACGACGCTCATGTGCGGCAGCGGATAGACCGACACGGCGCCGCTGACATCGGCTGTCGCCTTCGTGCAGGCCAGCGTGTTCGTACCGTCGATGTTCATGGCACACGACCCGCAGATGCCCTCGCGGCAGGATCGGCGAAAGGTCAGTGTCGGGTCGATCTCGTTCTTGATCTTGATGAGTGCGTCCAGAACCATCGGCCCGCAATCGGCGGTGTCGACATAATAGGTGTCCATGCGTGGGTTCTCCCCGTCATCGGGGCTCCAGCGATAGACGCGAAACGGTTTCATCGCCTTGGCCGCGCCGTTAGACGGCTTGTTCCAGCTGCGGCCTTCACTGATCGTGGAATTCTTCGGAAGCGTGAGCTGTACCATGAATTCTATGCCTCGGTTTGGGTTCGCAGCCCCAGGCCGCTATCATCGCCGGACCAGTCTATGCGCAATGTCGCGAACATCGCCGCCGCCAGCAATATGAAGCCGGCAATCGCACCAGCCAGCAACGCGTAATCCTCAAGCTGCAGGATGAGGTAAAGCAGGCCGTAAAGAAACAGGAAAACGAGCATCATGATGATGCCTTTCGCCGCACTCCCCATGGCCATGGCGACATAGGTCGATATCAGCACGCCGGTCGCCACCGCCGAGAGGATATATGCGCCCAGAAAGCCCCAATGCTCCGCGACCGACAGCAGCAGCACGTAGAAGAACACCATGGCCAGGCCGACGAAAATATACTGGACCGCATGAACGCGGGTGCCCGCAAGCATCTCCAGCAGGAACACCGCACCAAACGCCACGGCCACGAACATGATCCCGTATTTCGCGGCGCGGTCCACAAGATTGTAATAATCCACGGGAACGAAGAAATTAACGCCCAGCTTGGCGCCGCCGAACGGGTCGAGATTGAACTGCTGGGGCGCCAGGGTCCACTCCTGCGGTACGCTGCGCGCCAGATGGGGGATCTGCCAGCGCGCGGAAAAGCCTTCGGCAGTGATCTCGCGCTCGTCGGGAAGGAAAGAGCCGGTGAAACTGGGGTGCGGCCAGTCGGAGCGCAGGCTGACGCTGGTCTCGCGCGCAACCGGGGAAAAGGTCAGCTTCGATGAGCCGGCAAAGCTGAGCGAGAGGTCGAAGTCAAATGCGCCAGGCGTCTCGCTCACCTGCGCGCCGGTGTCGTAAAGGCGCGCGTGGATGCCGCTCAGGTTTTGATTGACGATGCCGATGCTGGGCTCAAAGAAGATGGGTTCGGCGGGAAAGCGCGGCTGCACGCCAGTGCCGGCGCTGGGCGGCAGGCCCAGGCTGGGTTCGAGCGGGCGCGGCGCGCCGGCCAGCCGAAGGCCCGATGACTGTTTGAGCCCCGACACATCGCTGATGCCCAGCATGATGATCGCATCATTCCAGCGTACCTCGCGCGCGTCGGGATCGACCTTGCGGATGTCGGGGCTGGCAAAGCGGCCGGAAATGTTCAGTTCCGCAGTATAGACGGTCACGTCATAGATCGAGCGCCGCCGGACCTCGCTGGTCGCGTCGCCACTGACATCGAGCGCTTCGGGCAGGAATATCGCACGGCGCTCTTCAAAGCGCGAACTGGTCTGGTCGCCGGTGGTGGTTTCAATGAGTACCGTGTAGGGCACGACCAGATAGGGGCCGAGCACGTCCTGGGGGCCGCCCCAGATCGAGGCTATCTCGCGCTGGACACTGTCGGCGCGCTGGGAGCGGTCGGAGACGACGGCCCAGACGATCAGCAGCGGTATGGTGACCAGCAGGACAAGCAGGCAGACGAGAAAGAACTTGAACCCAGGGCTGCGCGCCACACGGCTCCAGATATCGGCAAATGTCGTAGCCATCTCGCCATCCCCTCGCACCCTATGACCAGGCGAGGCGCTTGTCTGGCGCCTCGCGATGAGCTTTTGTCAGCCATCAGGGGCTAAATGAAGGCGCATGGACATGCCGGTTCAGTAAACGCGCGCCTTAGGTTCGATATAGCTGATATCGTTGGTCAGCGTGAAGCTGTGAACCGGACGATAATCGAGCCGCACGGTCTTTTCCTCGACATCGGCCCAGGCGAGAGTGTGTTTCATCCACTCCGCATCGTTGCGGTCGGGATAATCTTCACGCGCATGCGCGCCGCGGCTTTCCAGCCGGTTGAGCGCCCCGGTCACGGTCACTGCCGATTGGGCGATCAGATTGTCGAATTCGAGGGTCTCGATGAGGTCGGTATTCCAGATCAGCGAGCGGTCGCTGACCTTGATGTCGCTCATGCCCGACCAGATTTCGGTAACCTTGCGCTGGCCCTCTTCGAGCAGTTCGGCCGTGCGGAAGACGGCGCAATGTTCCTGCATCGTCTGTTGCATCCGCAGGCGCAGGGCGGAAGTCGGCGTACCGCCATCGGCATAGCGGAAATGATCGAGCCGGGCGATGCTGGCCTCGCCGGCATTTGCGGGCAACTCGCGGTGCGAGCTGCCGGCCTCGATCGTCTCGGAACAATGGATCGCCGCGGCGCGGCCGAACACGACAAGGTCGATCAGCGAGTTCGAGCCGAGCCGGTTTGCCCCATGAACTGAGGCGCAGGCCGCTTCGCCGATCGCCATCAGCCCGGGAACAGGCGCATCGGAATTGCCCCCGCGCGGGCACAGGACCTCGCCGAGGAAGTTCGTCGGAATACCGCCCATATTATAATGCACCGTCGGAATCACCGGAATGGGTTCGCGTGTCAGATCGACATTGGAGAACACCTTGGCCGATTCGGTGATGCCGGGCAGACGCTCGGCCAGCACATCCGGGTCGAGATGCTCAAGATGCAGATAGACATGGTCCTTCTTCGGGCCGACGCCGCGCCCTTCGCGGATCTCGATGGTGCTGGCGCGCGAGACGACGTCACGTGAGGCCAGATCCTTGGCGTGCGGCGCATAACGCTCCATGTAGCGCTCGCCTTCCGAATTGGTCAGGTAGCCGCCTTCCCCGCGCGCGCCCTCGGTGATGAGTACGCCGGCGCCGTAAATGCCGGTGGGGTGGAATTGCACGAACTCCATGTCCTGGAGCGGCAAGCCGGCGCGCAGCACCATGGCGTTGCCATCCCCGGTGCAGGTGTGCGCGCTGGTGCAGGAGAAATAGGCCCGGCCATAGCCGCCGGTGGCAAGAATGGTCTTGTGCGCTCGGATGCGGTGAACCGAGCCATCATCGAGCGACAGCGCCACCACGCCGCGGCACACGCCGTCTTCATCCATGATCAGGTCGAGAACGAAATATTCGATGAAGAACTCAGCGGAGTGGCGCAGGCTCTGGCCATAAAGCGTGTGCAGCATGGCATGGCCAGTGCGATCGGCCGCCGCGCAGGTGCGCTGGGCGGGCGGGCCTTCGCCATACTGGGTGGTCATGCCGCCGAATGGGCGCTGGTAGATGCGCCCGTCATCGGTGCGCGAGAACGGCATGCCGTAATGTTCCAGTTCATAGACCGCGGCGGGTGCGTGGCGGCACAGATATTCGATCGCGTCCTGATCGCCCAGCCAGTCCGAGCCCTTGACGGTATCGAACATGTGCCAGCGCCAGTCGTCGGGCCCCATGTTGCCGAGCGAAGCGGCGATGCCGCCCTGGGCGGCGACAGTGTGCGAGCGGGTGGGGAATACCTTGGTCACGCAGGCGGTCTTCAGTCCGGCTTCGGCACAACCGAGCGTGGCGCGCAGGCCCGCTCCGCCGGCGCCGACAACAACGACATCATAGGTGTGGTCGTTGAACGGGTAGGCTCGGCCGTTGACGCCCGGAGCGCTGGCCGCATGTCCGTTAGTGGTCTTGTCCATGACTTAAACTCCCAGGCTCAGCTTCAAGACAGCAAGCGCGCACACCAGAGCGATGAATGACGTGAAGGCCGTGTTGAATACGAGCAGCAATGTTCGGATTCCCGATGAGTGAACATAATCCTCGATGATCACCTGCATGCCCAGCGCCATATGGAAGCAGGCGGAAAAGATGAGCCACAACATCAAAGAGCCGGGCAGGGGAGAGTAGAAATAGGCTTTCACTTCCGCATGGGAGGCGCCGGCCAGATATATCGCGGTGTAGGCAAGGAAAATGATGCCAAGCAGATTGATGATCGCGCTCAGACGCTGCCAGCGGAAATGACCCGTGCCATCGCGCGCCGAACCCCAACCGCGTGCGCGCCCCAGAGGTGTTCGCAGCGACATGTCAAAAGCCTCCAAGCTTGGCGAAGATCACCGCCCACAAAATTACGGTGAGGCTCAGCGAACCGATCAGGCTGAGCCAGGCGAGGCGGCGCACGGACGCGATCTCAAAGCCTCTGCCGGTATCCCATATCAGATGGCGGATGCCGCCCAGCGCATGATGGATCAGCGCCCAGGTCGCGCCGATCAGGATCAGCAGACCGATTGGCGAGCCCATCAGGCCGGTGACATAGTCGTAGTACACAGGTCCGCTGGCGGCAGCGACAAGCCACCATGCAAGCAGCAGAATGGCGAAATACAAGGCCACGCCCGTAATCCGGTGAAAGATCGACATCACCATCGAAATGAGCGGCGAATAGATTTGCAGATGCGGGGATAGGGGCCGCGGGGCGCGCGAAGGAGAGTGTGGCATGGATCACCTTGTCCTGATTGGTCAGCACAGTTTTACCGCAATGCAGCAATAAAGATCAATCAAGCTCATGTCGCATCGCATAGTTGTGATGATATCATAGACCAGGCGACGGGATTGGCGTTCCGGTTCGTATACCCAGTTGAACATGACACACGAAATAACGCCGCCCGTGTCGCAGCGCATGTGCGGGTGAATGATGGGGAGATCAACCAAGATGACGTCTTGTCTTGCCAGATGGCTTGGTGCCGCGGCTCTGGGTCTTGCGGTTTTGGCGGTTTCAATGCTACCGGGCAAGGCGGTTGCGGATGTGCTGTTCGGCAGCATCAGCGTCGAGGGTCAGAAGCGCAGCTATTCCATCTTCGTGCCCGATAGCGTGGCCGAACGCCGCCGCCCGGCTCCGGCAATCATCGCGCTGCACGGCGGTCTCGGCAATGGCGAGCGCATGCGCGCCATCATGGCGTTCGATGAGCTTGCCGAGCGCGACGGTTTCATCGTCATCTATCCAGATGGGCTGAACGGCGGCTGGAATGATGGCCGCGGCGCGCCTTTCCGGCGCCGGGCGTTTGGCGGCGAGCCGGATGATGTCGAGTTTCTGGTGCGACTGGCGCGCAGCCTCGACCGGCGCGGCCTTGCTGATCCCGAGCGCATATTCATCATGGGCGTCTCAAACGGCGGCATGATGGTCCAGCGCCTGGCATGCGAGACCTCAGGCGTGTTTGCCGGCTTTGCCTCGGTGATCGCCAACATGCCGATCAATGTCATCGAGCGTTGCTCGCCGTCTGGTCCGGTGCCGATCATGATGATCAACGCGACCGAGGACACGCTGGTGCCCTATGATGGCGGGCGGCTGGGCTTTCGCCGCGATTTCGGCACGGTCGTGTCCACCAGCGACATGGTCGATTTCTGGTATCAGAACAATCGCTGCAAGGCGCGAGCGGGCCGCCGCGAACTGCCCGACCGTGATCCCGATGACGGCTCGCGCGTCGTCATGTTCTTCAGCACCGATTGCGAGGATGACGCGCCGGTGATTCTGCTGCGTGTTGAGGGTGGCGGCCACCGGGTGCCCGGTTCGCCGGTGCAGGTCGGGCCGGGTCTTGGCATCTTCCTGGGCGCGCAGAACAACGACATCTCGGCCGCCGAGGTGATCCTTCGCTTCTTTGCCGGACTTGAAGTCGAACGCAGCGCGCTGCGCTGAGCCTGCCTGTTGCGACCTGCATGCAAGGTCTTTACACTCTGGGTCTGGGCGTGTTTTGGACCTGCTGGGGGGCTGATGAGCGTCAACCTATCCAAGTTGCTGAGCGTTGTTGCATGCCTCGTGATGGCATGTATGTCGGCGGGTGCAGCGATGGCGCAGATGGTGTTGCCGCCGGTCGGTGAATGGGCCGTCTACACCAACGAACGCTTTGGCTATCGCCTTGTCTATCCCGACCGCTGGTTCGAAAGTGAGCCGGAAACCGAGGAGGGCGATGGCCGGGCATTCGTCACGCCTGACGGGCGCGCGCGCATCGTGGTGTTCGGCGCTCACAACACGCAAGCCCTGTCGCTGCGAGACTACCGCGCCACGGTGCTGGAAGAGTTCGGCGGTTATGACGAGCTGACTTACAGCCCGCTCGGCAAGACCTGGTTCGTGCTCTCCGGTTTCCGCGGCAACACGATCTATTATCAGAAGGTGATGTTTTCCTGCGCCGGACGGATCGTCAATGTCCTCTCGATAAGCTTTCCCACCGAGGAAAAACCCCGCTTCGCACCGATGATCGAAGAGATCGAGGATCGCTTCCGCCCGGGCCGTGGCGAGGAAACGCCTGCGCGATGCAGATGATCGCGGCGGCGGTCGCCGACATGGGGCCGGCGCTGCTCCCGGCGAGGTTTCAGCGCGGCAGCGCGACCCAGTAATCAAGCTCCAGAACCACGCTCGGGTCGTAGGTGGCCTCGCCGCTCATGTGCGGGAAATCGAGGCAAGGGCGGTTCTTCGTCGCGATCGTGCGCACTCTGAGCGCGCCAATATCCTCGCGCCCCGGGATCGGCTCGCGCGCCAGCACCTGTGACCACGCAAAGACCGTGTCGCCAGCAAACACGGGGGCGACATGGCGCCCGGCATTGATCGCACACAGATGAAATGCGTTGGCAAGGCCGTTGAAGCTGATCGCCCGCGCCAGGGAAATTATGTGGCCGCCATAGACCAGCCGGCGGCCGAACCGTCCGTCCTTTTCCGCGTGCTGGTTGAAGTGCACCCGCGCCGTGTTCTGATAAAGCCGTGTGGCAAGCTGATGCTCGGCCTCCTCTATCGTCACCCCGTCGAAATGATCGATCATCTCGCCGGGCTGGTAATCGCCCCAGCGATGCGGTGATCCGGCCAGATCGAAATCATAAAAATCGGTCCGCAGCGACGGCACGGCCGCACCAAGCTGATCGGTCGGGACTGTCTTGGGCAGATCAGGCACCAGCGCCTCGCCGGCTTCGTCCTCGCGCTCGCGCCGCATCACCATTACCCAGCGCACATAATCGAGTACGCTGCCGCCATGCTGATTGCGGCCTGTCGAGCGCAGATAGACGATGCCCGTGCGCCCGTCCGAATTGGGCTTGACGCCAATCACCTCGGAGGTGGCGCTCAGCGTGTCGCCTGGGTGAACCGGCTTCAGGAAACGGCAATCGGCATAGCCCAGATTGGCCACCGCATTCAGCGAGATGTCGGGCACGGTCTTGCCGAACACGACATGAAATACGAGAAGATCATCGACCGGACTTGCTAAATAGCCGATCGCCTGGGCAAAGCTGTCGGCGGACTGAAGCGCGAAGCGGCTGCCATAAAGCGCGGTGTACAGCGCGTTGTCACCGGTCGTGATGGTGCGCGGCGTCGCATGCTTCAGGATCTGGCCGGGTGTGAAATCTTCAAAGAAGTTTCCAGCGCTGGTCTTTTCCGCCATGGGATGCTCCCGTATCTGTCAGTTTGGAGGCAGCATGGCGTAGCACTGTTCGATATGCGTCATGCCGATATGCTTGTAATAGGAAATCGCGCCCGGAGCCGAAACCAGATAGAGCTTGGCCGACGGGTGGATGCTTGCCTTTGCCAGCTTCAGCATCCTCGTGCCGATGCCGCGTCCCTGCATGCGCCGATCCACTGCCAGATCGCTGCAATAGCAGAAATAGGCAAAATCGGTCACGCAGCGACAGATGCCGACAAGCTCTGCGCCCTCACGCGCGGCGATTATCAGATTTGCATTGGCGCACATGGCCTCGATCCGCGCGCGGTCATCGACAGGCCGGCGTTCGCCCAGGCCCGATCGGCTGAGGATGTCGAGAAACTCGTCGGGGTCCAGATCGCATTCGATATGTATGTTGATGGGACTCATCTTTTCGGAACACCAGCGAAGCGTTAGGGCCGCGCCTCGATCCATCCCTGCGCATTGGCATGAGGCCAATTTCGCTTTATGACCAAGGCACTTCACTATTGCCACACAATCATCGGGGAAGACAATGCATCTCGGAATTCTGACCGGCGGCGGCGATGTGCCAGGATTGAACGCGGCGATCAAGGCCGTGGTGGAAGAAGCGAGCACGCGCGGCTGGCGCGTGACGGGTCTGCGCCGTGGCTGGGCCGCACCGCTAGCAATCGATCCTGGCGATCCCGAAACGCTGGCAAATTGGACGCTGGCGCTTGATCCTGCCGCGGTACGTAAAGTGGCGCGCACCGGCGGCACCTTCTTGCACACGTCGCGCACCAAGCCTTCGGCAACGCCGCACAAGGACCTGCCCGCCCACCTTCAGGCCCGCTATGCCACATCGGCGCCCGAGGAAAAGATCGATGCGACCGATCACGTGCTGAAGGTGCTGGAGCATCTGAAGCTCGATGTGCTGATTGCCATTGGCGGCGACGACACGCTGTCTTATGCCGCGCGCCTGCACCGCGAAGGCCAGGCAACGATGTGCATCCCCAAGACCATGGACAATGATGTGTTCGGCACCGATTACTGCATCGGCTTTTCAACCTGCGTCAATCGCGGCGTCGAGCTGATCAACCGTCTGCGCACGCCTGCGGGCAGCCATGAGCGGATCATGGTCGTTGAGATGTTTGGCCGCAATTCGGGCGAATCCGCGTTCATCACCGGCTATCTGGCGGGCGTTGACCGAGTGCTTATTGCAGAGGTTCCTTTCGACGGTGAAAAGGTCGCGCACCTGCTGGCCGAAGACCGCGCGCGCAACGCCTCGAACTATGCCATTGTCGTGGTTTCTGAAGGGGCCCATTTCAAGGATGGGGAGATCGTCCAGAGCGGCCCCGCCGACGCATATGGCCATCGCAAGCTCGGCGGCATCGGCCAGGATGTCGGCGCGGTGATCAAGGAGCAGACCGGCATCAACGTGATGAACCAGAACCTCGCTTATCTGCTGCGCGCCGGCGCGCCCGATGCCATGGACCTGATGGTGGGGCGCAATTTCGGCACGATGGCGGTGCAACTGCTCGATGAGGGCAAGCGCGGCCTGATGATGTCGATCGAGGATGGCGTCTACACCACCAAGCCCGCCGATATCAGCGCGCAGGGCGCGCGCCGGGTCGATGTCGAGGCGTTTTATGATGCCGGCGCCTACCTGCCGCGCATCGCCCGCGTTCAGGGGCAGCCGATGTTCCTCAAGTGAACGCAGCCAGGGAGCCAGCACCGATGCGAATAGTCAGCCTCATTCCCAGCGCGACGGAAATCGTCTGTGCCCTGGGCTGTCAAAGCGCGCTCGTGGGCCGGTCTCACGAATGCGACTTTCCAGCCGCCATAGCCGACCTGCCGGCGTTGACCGAGCCCAAGTTTCCTCTGGATGGCACGAGCTATGACATCGACCAGAGGGTCAAGGCGATCATCCAGGAGGGCACGGCCGTCTACCGGGTGTTCGCTGAAAGGCTGGCGCAGCTTGGCCCGGATGTGATCGTCACGCAGGACCAGTGCGAGGTGTGCGCCGCGAGCCTTGCGGATGTGGAAGCCGCCTTGTGCGACTGGACTGGCAGGCCAGTGAGCGTTGTGTCGCTGCGCCCCAATTCGCTTGGCGATGTCTGGGCCGATATGGCGAAGGTGGCGCAGGCGCTTGGTGTGGGGGCGCGGGGCGAAACCCTGATCACCGATTTGCGCGCGCGTATTGACGCGGTAGACCAGGCGGTCATGAGGCTTGGCGCGCCGCGCCAGCGGGTCGCCTGCATCGAATGGATCGACCCGCTCATGGGTGCGGGAGGCTGGATGCCCGAGTTGATCACGCTGGCGGGCGGCGAGTGTCTCTTTGCCAAGGCCGGCGATCATGCGCCGTGGCTTGAATGGGACCAGCTTCGCGAGGCCGACCCGGATGTGATCGTGATCACGCCGTGTGGCTTCGACATCGCTCGCAGCCTGCGCGAGATGGCGGCTCTGGCGTCGCGTCCCGGCTGGTCAGAGCTTAGCGCGGTTCGCTCGGGCCGCGTTTTCGTTGCCGATGGCAATCAATATTTCAACAGGCCCGGCCCACGCCTCGTCGAAAGCCTCGAGATCCTGGCGCAGATCCTTCATCCCGGCGATCTGGATTTCAATCATGCGGGAACCGGTTTTGTGCCTTTTGCCGGTATGGCGGCACACTGAAGAAGGCTGCGCGGGGGGGAGGGCATGGCATGAAGCCCTACGAAACACATGGGTAGGGCTGGCTTGCGCGACAGGCTGGCGAGCGAGGCATTGGCCGCAGGGGGCTTGCCCGGCTGGCGCATGCTGGCGCGCGAGGCTCTGGGCACAGGACTTATCAGCGCGGGGCTGATCGGCGCAGCGGTGATGGCCGCGCGTGTGCCGGGCGCGGATCCGCTTGGCGTGCGGCTCGCAGTTGCGCTGTTCATGGGCGCTGCGCTCGGTCTGGCGATCTTTGCCTTTGGCGCGGGGCTGCGCGCCCATTTCAACCCGGCGTTGAGCTTTGCGATGATGCTGCGCGCCAGATCCGGCCCGATCGAGGCTGGCGCGCGAATGGCGGCTCAGTGCGTCGGCGCGCTGGCTGGCGTCGTGCTGGCCCATGCCATGCTGGACATGGGCGGCGTGCAGACAGGCGCGGCGCCTGCCGGTGGGTTCGCTATCTGGCTGGGGGAGGTGTTTGCCGCCTGGCTGATCGTGGTCGTGATGCTGGGAGGGCAGCGGCGTGCCACGCCCCTGCTGGCGCTGTGGGCAGGGGCCGCTCTGGCGCTCGCCGGCTTCATCACGATCAGCCTTGCATCCGCCAACCCCGCGCTGAGCCTGGCGCGCACCATAACTGGCAGCGCGGTCGGTATCGCGCCTGAGGCTCTGGCCGGCATGGTGATTTGCCAGTTCATCGGCGCAGCACTTGCTGCGCTTACGCTGGCGATCATGAATAAGGACGCAAGCGCTGGCGAACAGCCCGGCCGGGGCGATGATCAGGGCCGATGAAACCGGAATGAAACAGGAGCCGCGGGTTTGACCTCGCCCCCTGCGCTCGCTATCTAATTCGGTTATGAGCATTCTCGAAATCATCAAGTTTCCAGCGCCGATCCTGCGCCAGCCGGCACGCCCCTTCGAGCGTGTGGACGAGGACGTGCGCCGGCTGCTCGATGACATGCTGGAGACCATGTACGATGCGCCGGGTATCGGTCTGGCCGCCCCGCAAGTCGGCGTATCGCGACGGGCGCTGGTGATGGATATTGCCCGCGATGATGCGCCCAAGGCGCCGCTCTTCATGATCAATCCCGAGATCATCGAGCGCGGCGATGAGGGGCGCACCCATGAGGAGGGCTGCCTGTCCCTGCCCGAGCTGTTCGCCGAGGTCGAACGGCCGGCATCGTGCCGTGTGCGCTATCTCGATCGTGACGGCAGAGCGCAGGAAATCGTCTGCGAGGGGCTCTTGTCAACGGTGGTTCAGCACGAGGTCGATCATCTCGATGGCGTATTGTTCATTGATCATCTGACGCGGCTGAAGCGCCATATGCTGATCAGGCGTTTCCTCAAGGCGCAAAAGACCGGCGAGGCCGTCTGAGGCGGCTTTGTTATTCACATGCATCCACTGCAAATGCGGTTTGGCTGGGCGGATGCAAGTCGCGGTGGTATCAGTGGCGCCTTCGCTGATCGTCGGGGTGGATCGGCGGTCTAATCGCACCCTGACAATTTAGCACACACAAAGTCCGCTCCGAGCGGATCAACTCTGGATCATAGATGCTGCGACTGGTCTTCATGGGAACGCCCGATTTCGCGGTCCCGACGCTGAGCGAAATCATCAGCGCCGGCCATGACGTTGCCGCCGTCTATTCGCAGCCGCCCCGCGAGGCCGGGCGCGGCATGGGCATGCGTAAATCTCCCGTGCACCGCTTTGCCGATGAGGCCGGAATACCGGTCTTCACACCCTCCAGTCTGCGCCAGCCCGAAGCCGTTGCGGCGCTGGCCGATCTTGGCGTTCAGGTCGGCATTGTCGTCGCCTATGGCGTTGTCCTGCCGCGGCCGATCCTTGATATTCCCGAATTCGGCTTTCTGAACCTGCATGCCTCGCTGCTGCCGCGCTGGCGGGGCGCTGCGCCGATTCAGCGCGCGATCATGTCGGGCGACAAGCAGACCGGCGCGTGTGTCATGCGCATGGATGAGGGGCTCGACACCGGTCCGGTATGCCTGCGCGAGCGCGTCGCGATCGCTCAGGACATGACGGCGGGCGAATTGCATGACGAACTGGCGCTGGTTGGTGCGCGGCTGATGGCGGCAGGCCTCGAGCGGCTGGAAATGGGCCAGCTGCGCTGTCACCGCCAGCCGAAAGAGGGCGTCACCTACGCCAAGAAGATCGGCAAGGCCGAAGCGCGTATCGTGTGGCAGGATCACGGCGAGAACGTGCATAACCGGATCAGGGCAATGTCGCCTTATCCCGGCGCCTGGTTCGAGGCGCTGCTCGGTGGCCGGCCGGAGCGGATCAGGGTGCTGCGCTCGGTCTTCGTCCAGGGACATGGCGAGCCGGGCCAGTTGCTTGACAATCAGCTCACGGTTGCCTGCGGGACCCAGGCGGTGCGTCTGACGCGCGTACAGCGTGCAGGCAAGCGGCCGATGTCAGGCGCTGAATTCCTGCGCGGCTTTCCGCTGGGCAAGGGCACTCATTTTGAATGAGACGCACCATGTCTGTACGCTGGCGGGCCGGACAAGCCTGATTGAAACCTGCTTTTCCCATCGCGAAAATCGACCCTGCGCGCCCGCTCCGCCAAGGCGGCGCGGGCGGCTTTCTTTCGGGTCTCGTCGGCAGGCTCCGTCAATAAGCCTGCTGGGTCTTCTCGCGATGCTGACGCGCCCGCATGTCCTTGCGCTGGCGATCCCATTCAGCGCCACTCACGCTGTTTGCATCATCCAGATTCTCCTTAGCCATCGCGTCCAACTCGGGCGCTGCAAGGACGCGGGCCTGCTCGGCGAGATAAGCGGCATTGTCGCGCAACACCGTCACGGCTGCTTCCACCTTGCCGGCGTCGCGGAGCGAGACGGCCAGTTCGCTCTGCGAGGTCGCGATCTGGGCTGCGGCGGCTGCCAGCACATCGGGGTTGCGCGCGGCTTTGATCCTGACGTCATCGCTGGAAAATGCAAGCACCGGGCGTGCCTCCAAGCGCTGCGGCTGGCGGGTCAGCGTATCGACGAATTCAGCCGAGATGTGCGCGGCTTCTGGCTCGCCGCGTGCTGCTGAGGCGTCGATTTCCACCTCCAGCATCAGATATTTTTCCTGCCCTGCATAGATCTGGCGCAGATCGAGGCTGACTGTCTGGCCGTCGATCTTTGCCTCGCGACCAAGCGCCCGTAACGGTCTGATCCCATCAGGAAAGCTCATCTGGATGCGCGCATTCTGGGCGACCACCGAAAGCACATCGCCAAACTCCAGATCGAAGATCCTCACCAGATCATCGGGATGTTCGACAAAGGCATGGTTGCCGTCGCTTGCAAGCGCGAGCTGGCTCATCAGATCTTCATGATAATCGAGCCCTAGTCCGATGGTCGTTATGGAGATGCCCTCGCCGGCGGCTTTGCGCCCCAGCCCGGCAATCTCGTGCGGAGAGGACGGGCCGACATTGGCCTGGCCATCCGACAGCAGGATCACCCGGTTGACACGGTGGGGCTCAAGATAGCGGAGCACCTGATCGACGCCTGTCTCCACGCCGCCATAAAGCGCCGTCGTGCCCATGGCGTCGAGCCGGTCGATGATCGCGTCGAAGTTGGCAATGTCGTCGGCCGGACTGGCCTCGATAGGCACGCCGATCTGATTGTTGAAGACAACGAGCGCGGCGAAGTCGCCTGGGCGCAGACGGCCGAGCGCCAGTTTGGCGGCTTCCCTCGCACCGGCGATACGCTCTCCACGCATTGACCCTGAACGATCGATGACGATGGCAATGTTGGCTGGCGTGCGCTCAGCGGTGTTCTGGCTTGTGGCGCCGGCCAGACTTATGCGCAGATAGGTCTTTGTGCTTTCACCCTCCTTGAGCACTGTATGCGCGAGCTCGGCGCTCAGGCTGACGGGGGGCTTTTCGGTTGCGTGCGCCGGGGAGACGATCGGGCCGGATATCGCTGTCGTCAGGCTCAGGACAAAGGCGCCCAAGGCCAGATGGCCGGCAGTACGCCCTTTTTCCCGGTGGCATTTGTTCATTCGCATGGTGAGCCTCCTTTTTACCCCGGCAAAAGAAGGAAAACACGCAACTGCGGCCAATACGCGGCCAATACGCCGCCAATACGCCGCCATGAACCGCCTTCGGCGGATTACAGGCTTTCAGACGAGCGAGCGATAGACCGACAGCCCAACAGGCGCAAAGAATTTCAGCTTGAGGCGCACAGCGGCCGGCAGCTTGTGCTCGTGGAAGATATCCTCCTGCCCGGCCAGAGGCTCGCGGGACGGATTTTCGAGAATCACATAGATCCGCCGCGGATTCAGCCGGTATGACGCCGAGATATGGCTGAGGATAAGCGCCATGAACCGCTCGCGATAGGCGTTGGGGAAGAACAGCACAAGCGGCTGGTCCGGGATCGTGATGCCCGAGCCGTCGCCGCGCCAGCATTCCACATCACGGCAGGTCATCAGCGAGCGCGGAAACTGGGAAATGTTCAGCTTGGCGTCGTCGAGATTTTCCTGGCTATATTCAAAGCCCACGACCCGGTCGAAATTGCGCATCGAGGCATAGAGCATCGTCCGTCCGCGTCCGGCGCGAAAGTCGACAAAGGCATAGCCGCGGAAATCGCTGGCGAGGCCGGAAAGGACCCAGTCGAGCACAAAGGCATGGATCGGACCGTCATAGACGACCGCGCTTGCGGCGCGCTCGGCGCCTGGAAGATGCTCTCTTGAGCCGTTGGCCGTTTCGGGACGACTTTTTTTGAACAGCAGCTTTTCATAGGGGCGATCGCCGACCATTGCATGGATCGGCACCAGCGCGCGCAGATAACTGCGACGCATCGCCGAACCGTTCAGATGTCCCTTGCGCGCAGAAGCGATTGCCGACACTGTGCGCTCGCCGGCTGAGATCAGCCGCTTGGCGGGCTCGGCTTTTCGGGATATTTCCCGGGAGATTTCCGGCTGAGCAATATCAGGCGCGTCGGCGGTAACGTCGCGCAGCGCACGGAAGGGTGCATGCGCCGGCTGAACCGCGCTGGCGCTAGTGCGCAAACGCAAGTTGTGCGCATCATGTCTTTGCATCGTCTTCTTCCTGTCAAGGTTGCAACGGATTAATGTCGCACTATCTGGCCAGATGCGAGCAACAACCCTTGCGTGGCCTTAATGAATAGCTGATATACATACTGTCGCGCGGCTTTTGAGCACGCCTTGGCGGAGACTTGCCAGTCTTGCCATATCACTGCGCGGATTGCGTAATCTCCATGACCACCCTGCAAGGCATGACCCCTGCAAGGCATGATCAGGCTGCAAGGTACAACCAGCCCTGCAAGGCACGACCATTTTGTGCGCTGTGATCATGCCAAACGAGAATCTGGCAAATTGTCTGCCCCGATTTATTCAAGTCCCAATTCGTCACAAACTACCCATAATCTATTCAAATAGCCCAATATTAAGGCAGAGCGATGGCGGCGCCCGGGGCGAGCCGCGCGTCAGTTGCAAAAATGCATGGCACACGCGCAGTCTTCACCAGATCTAAACCCTTTTCCTTCACGGTTGCGAAAGCAATAGCAGAACCGGCTTGCGGTCATGTCCCATCCCGGGGGGTCTTCGGGGGGGCAGCGGATGCGGGATCGCGACTGCTCATGAATGCAAATAGTGAGGGCGCGCGTCATGGCACCACAACCCCGGACTGGCACCAACCTGCCTGAAAGACTTGAACGGCTATACCCGCGCCTGCATGCATTCGCGCTGGCCCTGACCGGCGCGCCGGGGGCTGCGGAATCGCTGACCAGGGCATGCATGCGCGAGTTGCTGGCGCGAGCCGATCAGGAACGCGGCCAGACATCAATGGTGCTGTGGGCCTATGGCGTTCTGCATACGCTGTGGCTGAAGCATTATGTCGCTCAGTCGCCCCAGCCGCAAAAGCGCCCCGATCCGCGTTGCTTTGCCCTGCCGGCGGCGTCGCCCGAGGCTGCTGAACGCTTCAAGGGGCTTGCCAAGATGATTGCGAGCCTGCCGGCACAGCAGCGTGCAACGATGCTGCTCGTTTATGGCGAAGGCCTGTCTTATGACGAGGTCGCCGAGATTTTCGGAGCCACTGTCAAATCGGTCATGACACGCGTCGTGCGCGGCCATGTGGCCATGGGTCACTGGCTCGATCACCAGGCCGCTGCCGGTTCAGGCAATGATGATGCGGGCCCGCGCGGATCAGGCACGCGCGCGGGCGCTTCGCCCGGGAGGGCGGCATGAGCCAGCTTTCGGATGAATTGCTGATCGCCTATGTCGATGGGCAGCTTGGCGAGACCCAGGCCGCTTCCGTGGCGCGCATGGCTGCGTCTGAACCGGACCTGCGCCGGCGGCTGGCCGGATTTCAGCGTACCCAGGCTCAGCTCATCGAAGTCTTCGAGGCGCTGGCGCGGCGTCAGCCACCCGAGCCCGGCCGCGCGGCTCCAAGACCTGGCGATGCCCGCAAGCCGCACCTGGCGGTGAAATCCGTACCTGACAGATTGCATGATGCGCCGGCTGAGAGAAACCGCAGACCGCTGGTGTGGGCGCTGGTCTTTGCAGTGATCGCGGCCGCTGGCGGCTATGGAGCCGCCAAGCTTTGGCGCGATGAGCCGCGCCCGGTGGTCTCGAAGATCACCGAACAGGTTCCGGTGGGTATCGCCCGCTGGGCAGCAGAGATGAGCCGGCTGCATTCCTTCTTCACCAGCGCGACGGTGGAAGCATCCGCAGCCGCTCAGGAAAACCCCGAACTCGTCACCATGCAGCTCTCGCGAATGGTCCAGCGCGATATTGTCCTGCCGAACCTGACCCGCCAGGGCCTCGCGTTCCGGCGCGGCCAGATCATGTCATATCGCGGCAGCCAGCTCATGCAGCTTTCCTATTCGGGGACCGGCGAGCCATTTGTCGCCTTTTACATCATGGCGGGCGGGCCGCCTTCTGAGGTCTCGCTCGATGCACAGAACGGGGTCCGCACCGCTAGCTGGAGCACCGATGGCGTGCGCTTCGTGCTGGCCGCAGACATGCCCGAAACCCAGCTCCGCGCACTTACGGCCGTGATCCGGGCACAGCTCTCGGGCCAACTGGGCGACGGTTGAGGCCTGCGCCGATCTCATGAGCGCGCTTGGCGCCTTGAGGCGGACTAGCCGTCAGCCGATCCCACACCCTCGTCACGGTTGCCAAACGAGGCAAAAGAGGTTAACCACGCCTCTCTCGTGCATTGGGGGATGCGACCGGGAAGTTCGAGACACCGGCGCTCACCATTACCGGCAAGAGATTTATACGGACTTGGAAGCGCGCCTCAGGTATTCATCCCAGGGAAATTTGCTTTCGTTCCACGATTTCACTAAAATTAAAATTGTTGTCAGGGCAGGAACTGATGGCCCCAGTAACGAGTGCTGTTCTTCCTCTCGGAAACCTTTTCAGGGCGGAACGAACGTTCGTCGTTCCCCGTTTCCAAAGGAATTACGCCTGGGACGAAAGCCAGGTCAGCGTCTTCTGGCAGGACATTTTTCAGACTTTCGATATCCCCAGCGCTGAATATTTCCTTGGCGCCATCGTGATCAACAAGCCGCAGGACAATGATGCGGTCGTGATCGACGGCCAGCAACGGCTGATCACCACCTCGGTGCTGATTTCCGCATTGAAGAGCCACTTTCGCGAGCGTGGCGAGGACAGGCTGGTGCAGATCGCGGCACAGGAATATCTGCTGCAGGATACGCAAGACAATGAGGACCTCAGGCCCCGGATTCAGTTGAACCGTATCGACCGGTCATTCTTCGAGCGGTTCCTGATCGGCGATTGTCCGGTTCGCGAACTTTCGCGCATGCGCTCTGATGATACGCTGGCGCCTTCAAACCGCTTGCTCGCGGACTGTTTCTGCTACATGCACGACAGGCTGGGAGAATATTTCGCCAATGGCTGGACGTCGCAGCGGCTGTTTGAGGCGGTCCGGCGGGCGCTCGATGAGCAGATCTTCGTCATCCGTCTGGATGTGCGCAGTGACTATGACGCCTTCAAGCTGTTCGAGACCTTGAATGACCGCGGTCTGGACCTCTCGGAGGCCGATCTGCTGAAGAATCATCTGTTGTCGGCATCAGGTCCGCTTCTGCCGCAGACCCAGAACGACTGGGAGATGATGGAGGAAAATCTCGGCAACGAGCGGGTGCTGAAGCTGGTGCGCCATCATTGGATGTCGAGCCGCGGAGCGATCAGCCGCGCCGGGCTGTTCTCCGATATCAAGGCGGCGATGACGAGCCCGGAACTGACCAGCCGATATGCATCTGAACTCTGCGTTGCTTCAGAACTCTATGCCGCCTTGCGCGATCAAAAGAGCCTTGTGTGGACGCAGTTTGCGCAACACGAGCAGGTGGCGGTGCGCGAGCAGATCGAGTCGCTTGGCCTGCTGCGCTCGGAACAGGTGTTCATTGCGCTGCTGGCGGCGCTGGAAACAGACCGGAGTGCATTTCCCGAATATCTTGAATGTCTGGTGAATTTCGTCTTCCGATATACCACGATCTGCAACATGAGCCCGTCGCGCCTGTTGCCAGTGCTGATCGACATGGCCCGTCATATCCGCGAAAGCGGCCGTGTCGATACCGGCGAAATCTTCGATCTCTATCTCAAGAAACTTTATCCGAGCGACAGCGAATTCCATTCCGCTTTTTCCCGCAAGACCATTCGCCAGAATGGGTTGGCGCGCTATATTCTGTCCCGCTTGAACGACAGTCTCGAAGATTGCCAGCCACACGGTTCCGCTCAGCAGGCAACCGATCTGGAACATATCCTGCCCAAGCGCTTTACCGGCGAGTGGGGCACCCAGCGGCGCGATTTTCCCGGCGGGGTTGAAAAATATGTCCATCGTCTCGGCAACATGACGCTGCTGGAAATCGGCCTGAACCGCGAACTGGGCAACATGCCGTTTGCCATCAAGCGCAAGGCTTTTGCCAGTGAACCGGTCAGATTGACGGCGTCGGTGGTTGAGGCGGATAAATGGACAGCCGAGGAGATCACGCGCCGCCAGAACTGGATGGCCGGGCTTGCGATCAAGATCTGGCGATGCGGCAAGGACTGAGGATAAGCGCCTGACGGGCCTTGCCGCCGTTGATCCGGTCCATGAGATCAGCCGCGCTTATGCCTGGCTGACACTCAATTCGGTGGCAAACAGGGACCTGACCTCGCGCCGGCGATGACGCAAATGGGCGATCTCGGCCGGGCACGGCCCGCCATGGGCCCAATCCAGCAATTCTACCGTATGGACCACGGGCACCTGTCCGGCGCTGGCCAGTTGCGTCAGACAGCCGATATTGCCGGTTGCCACGCAATCGGGTGACTTGCGCATGATATTGGCCAGCTTGCGCTCCTTCAGCATGCCCGAAATCTCAGGTTGGAGCATGTTGTAGGTGCCAGCCGAGCCGCAGCACAGATGGCCTTCGGGGATTTCAAGAACCGAATAGCCGGCCTCGCGCAACAGTTCACGCGGCTCGCTGGTGATGCGCTGGCCATGCTGCATGGAGCAGGCCGAATGATAGGCCACGCGGATGTCGGTCCACGCTTTGGGCGCGTCCATCTCGATCCGGCGCAGATATTCGCTGATATCAACGGCCAGTTCGGCCATGCGGGCGGCGCGCTCGGCATATTCTGGATCATGCTTCAACAGGTGGGCGTAATCCTTGACCATGGTGCCGCAGCCAGAGGCATTGATGATGATAGCATCGACCGGCCCCTGCGCCATGGCCTGTTCCCACGCGTCGATGTTGCGTTTGGCCGCGATGAAGGCATCGTCTTCGCGTCCCATGTGATGGACAAGGGCCCCGCAGCAACCTTCGCCCACGGGCATGACAACCTCGATACCCTGGCCGCTCAGGAGACGCAGCGTCGCATCGTTGATCGCTGGACGCAGGACGGTCTGGGCGCAGCCGCGCAGCATGATCACGCGGCCCCTGGTGCGCGAGCGGGCCGCCTTGACGATGCCGGAAGCCGGCATCTTGCGGCCCTCGGTCCTTGTGCGCGGAGCCAGATCGAGCATGGCGGCCATTTCCTTCAGTCCCACGGACCGGAACAGCGCGCCAAGCGGACGTCCGATGCGCGCGGCCATGATGGCGAGCCGGAAGCGGCCGGGATAGGGCACGATCATCGCCAGCATGCGGCGGATGAGCCGGTCCTTCAGCGGGCGCGTCGAGGTCTTTTCGATATGCACGCGCGCCATGTCCACCAGATGCATGTAATCGACGCCGCTGGGGCAGGTGGTCATGCATGACAGGCACGACAGGCAGCGGTCGATGTGAGTGCGCACCTCAGGCGTCGCATCGTGACCGCCTTCAAACATCTTCTTCATCAGATAGATGCGACCGCGCGGGCTGTCGCGTTCATCGCCAAGCAGCACATAAGTCGGGCAGGTGGCGGTGCACAGACCGCAATGGACACAGGTGCGCAGGATCGAATTGACCTCCTGCATGGCCGGGTCCTTGAGTTGCGCCTCGTCGAAACGGGTTTCCATGCGTGTCTCACACCTCTGGGTAAATGCGCCCGGGGTTCAATATGCCGGCGGGATCGAATGCCGCTTTCAGCTTTCGCGTCAGGGCCAGATTGGCGGCAGGCAGCGGCTGGAATACCTCGACAGCCGAGCGCACGCTCAACGGCGCGCGCACCAACATGGCATGGGCGCCGAAATCGGCAAGCAGCCGGCGCAGCTCGGTGGCATCGGCATCGCGCGAGGGCGACATCTCCAGCCAGACCAGACCGCCTGACCAGTCATAGGCCGCCTGACAATCGAGATGGCTGGCAACCGTGTTGACCATTTCCGCCGCCCGGCTCGGCGCTGTCGTCACCCGCCAGAGCGGCGTGTTGGAGCCGGCCAGATGAACATGGTTGCGCATGTCGTCCCAGAATTGCAGCGAGGCGTCGTGATCGAGACTGTACAGCTCGCCGAAGCTGCCGAGCTGGCTGCTGAGCTTGTCGCAGCGATACGCGACCGCGGCGGGGAAATTCTCCACCCTTATCGCTGTCACCGCCCGCCCGATGCCTGCAAGTTCCTCGTTGCCGAGCCGGGCTGCCATGTTGGCGGGAAGATGCACCGTGCCAGACACTTCATAGGGCGAATTCATGGCCGCGCACATGACGGCAAGCGCGGCTTCATCGGGTAGCCCGAACAGCAGCAGCGTGCGGACATCCTCGGGCATCGGCAGCACTTTCATGGTGACTTCGCTCAGCACCGCAAGCGTGCCCCACGAGCCCGAAAGCCCGCGCGCCAGGTCGATGCCGGTGACATTCTTCATCACCCGCCCGCCCCATTTGATGATCTCGCCACGGCCATTCACCGCGCGGATGCCGAGCAGATGATCGCGCGCAGCACCGCGCAGGATGCGCCGCGCGCCCGATGTATTGATGGCGAACACGCTGCCGATGCTTGGCTTTCCACCGCGCTTTTCACAAAGCGGTCCCAAGTCCGCCGGCTCGAAGGCCAGCATCTGGCGATTGGCGGCCAGAAGCTTTTCGACATCGGCCAGCGGTGTGCCGGCATGAGCGCTGATCACCAGTTCGGAGGGCTGGTAAAGCGTGATGCCGGTAAGTCTTGCCGTGGACAGGCGCTCGGCGGTCTGGCAAGGGCGGCCGATGGCGCGCTTGCTCCCGTGTCCGCAGACTTCCACGGGCATGCTCCGCTTTGCTGCCTCGGAGATGAATGCGCCGAGTTCGGCTTCGCTCACCGGCAGATAGCTGTCAAGCATGGGGCACGCTGGCCGACATTTGCAGATCGAGCGGGAAGACCTTGCCCGGATTGAGCTGCCAGGCGGGGTCGAACATCGTCTTGATGCGGATCTGCTGATCAAGATCGGCATTGTTGTATTGCAGCCGCATCAGATCGCGTTTTTCCACTCCTACACCATGTTCGCCGGTCAGACAGCCGCCCGCTTCCACGCACAGGGACAAAATGTCCGCGCCGCATTTTTCGGCCTTGGCCTGCTGCTCGGGATCGTTGATGTCGTACATGATCAGCGGATGCAGGTTGCCGTCACCGGCATGGAAGATGTTCGCCACCGCCAGGCCATAGCCCTGGCAGATGCTTGAAATCCTGACCAGCACCTCGGGCAGCTTGCTGAGCGGGATGACGCCGTCCATGCACAGATAATCGGCTATGCGCCCCATCGCGCCGAACGCTGACTTGCGGCCGCGCCAGATGGCGGCGGCCTGTTCAGCACTGGTGGCGATCTGCATCACCTTCGGGTTGAAGGTCTCAGCGACGCCGGTGATCCGCTCGAAGGTGTCGGCGATCTCCTGCTCCGAGCCTTCCACCTCCACGATCAGCAGTGCCTCGACATCGAGCGGATAGCCGGCCTTGGCGAAATCCTCGCAGATCTTTATGGCGGGCTTGTCCATATATTCAAGCGCAACAGGCAGCACGCCCGCGCCGATGATGCCGGCCACGCAGGCGCCGGCCTCCTGAGCGCTTTCAAAGCCCATCAACATCGGCCGGGCGCCTTCTGATGCGCGCAATATGCGCACCACGGCCTCGGTGACGATGCCGAACTGGCCCTCAGAGCCGACGATCAACCCGACAAAGTCATATCCGGGCGCATCGAGGAAGTCGCCGCCGAATTCGACGATCTGCCCGTCCATGAGCACCATGGTCAGGCCCAGAACATTATTGGTGGTGACGCCATATTTCAGACAGTGCGCGCCGCCCGAATTCATCGCGATATTGCCCGCAAGCGTGCAGGCGAGCTGGCTCGATGGGTCCGGCGCATAGAAGAAGCCGAATTCGCTGACCGCCTGTGAGATAGCCAGATTGGTGATGCCCGTCTGCACACGCGCGCACCGGTCATCGAGATTGACGTTCAGCACCTGGTTCATACGGCTGACCCCGATGACGATGGCATCGCGCAGCGGCAGTGCGCCGCCCGAGAGCGAGGTTCCCGCGCCGCGCGGAACCACCTTCAGTCCCTCGCGGTGACAGAACGCCAGAATGTCGGAGACTTCCTGCGTCGTTGTCGGCAGCACGACAGCCAGCGGAACGTTGCGATAAGAGATCAGGGCATCGGTTTCGTATGCCTCAAGACCTCGTTTGTCCTTGACGACGTTCGGGCTCAACTTCTCCAGCGCGGAAATGATCTCATCGCGCCGAGCCATCACGTTCATGTCGGGGGAGGGGATTTCAATATGTGACAAGTGGGTATTTCCCTTTCCTTGGCGCCATGAATGCGCGCCGCATGAATGCGCTTTGTCTCTTGCAGCAAGTCTAACTTAATCAGGCGGGGTAATCCAGCGTGGCGATTTGCTGCGCGCATGATCGGCTTTTAGGCGGTTGCGGCTGATGAACCGGCGTCAAGCCGATGTGATGTGCCCGGCGTTCGCCTTTCACCCCATGGGGGATTGACAGACATGCATGGGCTGAGCCAATCATTGTATACAAAATTGGCAACAAAAGTTTCAAAGTCATGCCCATGGTGCCGACGTGATACCCATCAGCGATCTTGAAATATTTTCCCGTGTCGTCACTGCCGGCAACATGTCGGCAGCAGGACGAGAACTGGGGCTGTCGCCGGCAGTCATCAGCAAACGTATCGGTCATCTGGAAAAAAGGCTGGGCACCAGGCTATTCCAGCGCACGACCCGACAGATAAGGCTTACGGAGACCGGCAAGGGGTTCTTTGACCGGATTACCGACATCCTGGCGGGTATCGACGAAGCCGAAGCCTTCGTGTCGCAGTGCAACAAGCGACCCGGCGGGCTGCTCAAGGTCGCCGCGCCAAGCAATTTCGCCTGCGCGCATCTTGCGCCTTATCTGGCGGCGTTCATGGCTGAACAGCCTGAGCTTGAGGTCGAACTGAGTGTGTCGGATCATCCGGTCGATCTCGTAGCTGAAGGGTTCGACGTGGCGATCAGGGTTGGAGGGCTTGACGATTCCAGCCTGGTGGCGCGCAAACTGGCGCCCTGCCGCCGGGTACTGTGCGCCGCACCTGCCTATCTGGAACAGGCCGGTATTCCCCAATCGCTCGATGATCTGTATCGCTTCAACTGTGTGACGACGGTCGAAAGCCGCATCTGGCGTCTGGAAGGGCCGCAGGGACCTGTAGCGATCCGCGTATCGGGCAATTTGCGCACCAATTCAAGCGAGGTCGTGCGCGCCGCCATTCTGGGCGGACTTGGTATCGGTTTCCGCTCGGTCTGGGACATTGCCTCCGACCTGGATGACAGGCGTTTGAGCGTGCTGCTGCCGGAATATCGCGAAGTTCAGGGAGTGGGCGTTTATGCGGTTTACCCCAGCCGTCAGTTCCTGCCTGCCAAGCTGCGCGTCTTTCTCGATTTCCTTGGCGAGCTGTACCGTGAGAGCGAATTCGATGTGCCGGACATACATGAATTTGCTGCCACCGGTAACGCTGCGCCGAGGCGCGGGCCCATTGAAAAGCCCCTCGTTGCCGAGCCGGAAGTCAAGGCCGCGACAGCGTGACACGGTGACGATCGGGGGAGCGCGGGAGTTTAGTTGGGATCAGTAGGCTGAATGAAACCATAAAATTTCGTTGAGCGTATAATGCTCGTGTGCAACTCTTCCGCAGCTTGGGTAGGGTTAGACAATAACAGGGAGTGAATTATGAAATTGGCTTTGCGCTTTGCGGCATCGGGTCTGGTCATGCTCATGGCTGCCACGGCTGCGCATGCCGAGCCGGTGGGCGATCCGGCCGAAGGCGAGAAGATTTTCCGCCGCTGCCAGGCGTGCCACATGGTTGGCGAAGATGCCAAGACCCGTGTCGGGCCCGTGCTCAACAATGTCATTGGCGCGGTTGCCGGCGCACGCGAAGACTTCAAATATTCGCCTGCGATGAAGGGAGCCGGTGAACAGGGCCTGGTCTGGAACGACGAGGCGCTTCATGGCTATCTGGAAAACCCACGCGGGTACATGCCGGGCAACCGGATGGGCTTTGCTGGTCTCAAAAGCCAGGAAGAGCGTGATAACGTGATTGCCTATCTTTATCAGTTCAGCCCGGATGCCCCGAGTGGCGAGGCCGAGGCAACGCAGACCCAGTAAGCAAGTCATTGCGCCCGCACGGTTCAGAACATCCGAGGATCGTGTGGCGGCATCAAAGAGCCGGGGGCTGGCCTCCCGGCTTTTTGCCGCCTGCTGAAGGCGCGGTGGTATGCCCGCTTGCATTGCGCACCCGGTTCGTTCACCGTTAAGCCGAGTTGGATCAATCTGCGAGGAGCACACCAAGGTGGTGTCGGCACCCGGCCACAGCCGATCACCCAGGGTCGCGCTGTTTGCGACCTGTCTGGTGGACCTGTTCCGCCCAGTCGTCGGTTTTGCCGCCGTCAAGCTGCTGGAAGAAGCCGGATGCGAGGTGAGCGTGCCGCGCCAGCAGACCTGCTGCGGCCAGCCGGCCTATAATTCGGGCGACCGCGCCGATGCGGCCTCGATCGCGCTTCAGGTGATCGACGCGTTTGAGCCGTATGATTTCATCATTGTGCCCTCCGGCTCCTGCGCTGGCATGTTGAAGCGCCATTATCCGCAGCTCTTCGCCGATGATTATGAAAAGCGCGCCCGAGCGGCCCGCTTTGCCGCCAAGGTCTACGAACTTGTCGTGTTCCTGCGCGATGTGATGAAGATCGAAGTCGTCAATGCCCGCTATGAGGGGCGTGTCGCATATCACGATAGCTGCTCCAGCCTGCGCGAAAACGGAGCGCGCGCCCAGCCGCGCGAGCTGCTCGATTCGGTCGAAGGGCTGGAGTTGGTCGAGCCCGGCGGGGCGGAGGTGTGCTGCGGCTTTGGCGGCCTGTTCTCGGTCAAATATCCCGATATTTCCAACGCCATGGTCAGCGACAAGGCGGCACTGGTCGGCGCAACCGATGCCGAGCTGCTCGTCGGCGCCGATCTGGGATGTCTGCTGAACATCTCCGGCAAGCTGTCGCGCATGGGCAAGCCGATTGCCGCGCGCCACGTGGCCGAGGTGCTCGCCGGCATGACGGATGAGCCGCCCATCGGAGGAGCCGTCCAGTGAAGGCGACCTCACGCAATTTCAAGGAAAATTCCGCTCACGCGCTCTCGGATGCACAGCTTCAGCGCGCCCTCGGAAATATCGGCACGGGGTTCATCGTCAAGCGTTCGGCCGCACGTGAGGCTCTGCCAGAATTCGACGCGCTGCGCGATCGCGGCAAGGCGATCAAGGATCATACGCTCGAACATCTCGATCTTTATCTTGAGGAATATGAGCGCAAGGTGATCGCCGCCGGCGGTGTCGTTCACTGGGCATCTACGGCTGCGCAGGCGCGCGAGATCATCACCTGGATCTGCCGCGATGAAGTTGCGCTGAGCGTCACCAAGGGCAAGTCGATGGTCAGCGAGGAGATCGGGCTGAATGAGGCGCTGGAAGCGGCCGGACTGGAGGTGGTCGAGACCGACCTGGGTGAATACATCATCCAGCTTCGCCACGAATCGCCCAGCCACATCATCGCGCCGGCGGTGCATCTGACCAAGAGCCAGATCATCGAGGATTTCCGCACCCACCACCGCCATCTGCCCGAGGGCCGCGATCTCGATGATGCCGCCACGCTGGTGGGCGAGGCGCGGGGCATCTTGCGGGAGAAGTTTCTGCGCGCCGATGTCGGCATCACCGGAGCCAATTTCCTGATCGCCGAGACGGGGTCATCGGTGATCGTCACCAATGAGGGCAATGGCGATCTGACCCAGTTGCTGCCGCGGGTGCACATCGTGCTGGCCAGTATTGAAAAAGTCGTGCCGACGCTGGAGGATGCCAGCACGCTGCTGCGTCTGCTGGCGCGCTCGGCCACCGGCCAGGACATGACCGCCTACACAACCTTCTCGACCGGCAGCCGTCGGCGCGGCGATGTTGATGGGCCCGAAGCCTTCCATGTGGTGCTGCTCGACAATGGCCGCTCCGACATGCTCGGCACCGAATTTCAGGACATGCTGCGCTGCATCCGCTGCGGGGCCTGTCTCAATCATTGTCCGGTTTATGGCGCTGTCGGCGGCCATGCCTATGGCTGGGTCTATCCCGGCCCGATGGGCGCGGTGCTCACGCCCAAGCTCATTGGCATTGAAGAGGCCGGCCATTTGCCCAACGCCTCCAGCTTCTGCGGCCGCTGCGAGGCCGTATGCCCCGTGCACATTCCCTTGCCAAAGATGATGCGCCACTGGCGTGAACGCGAGTTCGTCACCGGCAAGACCGGTGGGCTGGCGCGTCTGGCGCTAAGGGGCTGGGCGTTCTTTGCGCGCCGCCCGCGCCTCTATCAGTTTTTCTCGCGCCCCGCGATAAGCCTTATGGCGCGGCTTGGCGGTGCGCGCGCACGCTTCTCGTGGTTTCCGTTCGCCGGCGGCTGGACCAGGCACCGCGACCTGCCGGCGCCGGCGGGCCAGACCTTTCAGACGCTGTGGGCAAGGCGCGAGCGCGAGATGAAGCGGAAAAGACGGACATGAGCGCGCCTGCAGAAGATGACGGCGACACCGCCAAGGCGCGTGTCCTGAACGCGGTGCGGGCGCATCTTAATGTGCGCGGCGATGAGGCCGGACGGCGCGGGCGCGTGCGCGCCCGGCTGGAGCAGCCCGAGCTTGGGCTGATCCCTGCCAGTGCCAAGGGCACGCCGGAGGAATTGTGCGCGCGCTTTGCCCAGATGCTGAGCGTTCAGAATGCCCATGTGCGTTTTCCCGGCACGGAGCAGGATCTGCCAGGCGCAGTTCATGCCGACCTGCTCCAGGCCAATCTGCCCCAGCATGTGCGCACCGGCACCGCCGATCTGTTTGAAAGGCTCATCTGGGACGGCGCCCCGTCGCGCAGTGTGGGCCCGGCGCGGCGCGATGATATCGTGGCACTCAGCCAGGCGCTTGCCGGGGCGGCCGAAACCGGCACGCTGTTCCTGGTGTCGGGGCCGGAAAATCCCTCGACGCTGAATTTTCTGCCTGAAGTGCACATGGTCGCCATCAGGCGCGAAGACATCGTCGGCTCATATGAAAAGGCCTGGGCGCGGTTGCGCGCGGTGTATGGCCGCGGGCGGATGCCGCGCACCGTCAACCTGATCTCCGCGCCGTCGCGCACCGCCGATATCGAGCAAACCTTGATCAAGGGAGCGCACGGTCCTAAACAACTATATGTCTACATCATCGACTGAGAAGAATTTCTGGCGCACAAACGCACCAGACGCAGCGCGGCAATTGCAAGGCGCCAGGTTCGATGCTAAGACTGTATGATCCATTGGACATAACTTGGCGCAATCGAGTGTAAATAAATATGGACAATAATGCCGCTCGCAAGCTGGCCCCGCAGCCAGCCATCGCGCCACAGGCGCGCCCCGCCCCGGCAATGCCCGCTGCGGGCTTTCCGGCCACCCGCATGCGCCGTGTGCGCCAGGCCGAATGGTCGCGGCGCATGGTTCAGGAGACGACGCTGAGCGCCGCTGATCTCATCTGGCCACTGTTCATAATCGAGGGCGACAACCGGCGCGATCCCGTTGGCTCGATGCCGGGCGTGGAGCGGCTGACCATCGATCTGGCCGTGCGCGCGGCTGAAAGCGCGGCCGCAAGGGGCGTCTCGGCCATCGCGCTGTTTCCCTATACCGATCCGGCGCTGCGCAACGAGCGCGCCAGCGAGGCCGTGAACCCGGCAAACCTGGTCTGCCGCGCTGTTCGCGAAATCAAGCGCGCCGTGCCGGACATAGGCGTCATCTGCGATGTCGCGCTCGATCCCTACACGTCGCATGGCCACGACGGCATCATGAGCGGCGGCGAGATCGCCAATGATCTGACCATCGAGACGCTGGTGCTGCAATCGCTCGTCCAGGCCGATGCAGGATGTGACGTGCTGGCGCCGTCCGACATGATGGACGGGCGCATCGGCGCGATCCGCAAGGCGCTGGAAGAGGCCGGCCACGTCAACACGATGATCATGTCCTATGCGGCCAAATACGCCTCGGCCTTTTATGGACCGTTTCGTGATGCGGTCGGCTCATCGGGCGCGCTTAAAGGGGACAAGCGGACCTATCAGATGGACCCGGCCAACACCGATGAGGCTTTGCGCGAGGTCGAGTTGGACATCGCCGAAGGCGCGGACATGGTCATGGTCAAGCCCGGCATGCCCTATCTGGATATCGTGCGGAGGGTTAGCGATGGCTTCAATGTGCCGGTGTTCGCCTATCAGGTCTCGGGCGAATATGCGATGCTGCTGGCGGCGGCGCAGAATGGCTGGCTTGATCGTGAACGGGTGATGTTTGAAAGCCTGTTGGCGTTCAAGCGCGCAGGTGCAAGCGGCGTGCTCAGCTATTTCGCGCTCGAAGCCGCCGAAGCCTTGCACGCGCGCGGCGGTGTGCTGTGAGCCGGCGATGCAGGCGCTGTGGTGCCCCCGCTTGAGGCGAAGCCGGCGCTCGCGGTCTCGTTGAGAGATATTCACGACGCTGCCCGGCTCATTCGCGGTGATGTGCTGCGTACGCCGATGATCGCGGCGCCGAAGCTCTCCGAGCTTTGCGGTGCGGATGTCTTCGTAAAATATGAAAATCTTCAGGCAACGGGGTCGTTCAAGGATCGCGGGGCGCTGGTCAAGCTGCTGTCGCTGCCGCCTGAGGCGCGCGCGCGCGGCGTCATCACCTTGTCGGCCGGCAACCACGCCCAGTCCGTAGCGTTTCACGCCCGCCGGCTGGGCATCGCGGCCACCATTGTCATGCCCGTGGGCACGCCGTTCGTAAAGGTCGGCAATACCGAGGCTCTGGGCGGCCATGTGATCCTGGCGGGAGAGACGCTGGCCGAAGCGCGCGAGGAAACCGAGCGTATCGGGGCCGAGCGCAACCTCACGATGGTTCATCCCTACGATGACCCGCTGGTCATCGCCGGGCAGGGCACGGTCGGGCTGGAAATTCTGGAAGACCTGCCCGCGCTCGACTGCGTCGTCGTTCCCGTTGGCGGCGGCGGTCTGATCGCGGGCATCGCCACCGCCATCGGCGAGCTTGCGCCACATGTCGAGATCATCGGCGTCGAGGCTGCGTTTTATCCCTCGATGCATGCTGCACTGCGCGGCGAAGAGGCGTCTTGCGGCGGCGCAACGCTGGCCGAGGGCATCGCGGTCAAGACGGTGGGATCGCTGAGCCTGCCGATCGTGAAGGCGTGGGTATCGGACATCATTCTCGTGAGTGAAGAAGATATCGAGCGTGCCATCTGCGCCTATGCAGTTGTGCAAAAGACCATGGCCGAAGGCGCTGGCGCGGCAGGCCTCGCGGCGGTTCTCGCCAACCACGATCGATTTGCCGGGCGCAAGGTCGGCCTGGTGCTGTGCGGCGGCAACATCGACCCGCGCATGCTCGCCTCGATCATGGTGCGCGGGCTCGAGCGCGAGGGCAAGATCACCTGGCTGCGGATCATCCTTCCCGACCGGCCGGGCATGCTCGGGCGGGTGACGACCTGTCTGGGTGAGGCCGGGGCCAATATTCTGGAAGTCAACCACAGGCGCATGTTCCTGAGCGTGCCGGCAAAAGGCGCGACGCTGGATGTCTGTATCGAGACCAAGAATCGCGCGCATGCGGGAATGGTGCTGGCGCGCCTTGAGGGCCTTGGCTATCAGGTCCTGTTGCTCAGCGATCCCGCAGGGCGCGATTTCAGTGTCATGTGAGCGTAGCGTCGCGCCGGATGCGCAAGCCGCAACCTCGGATGAGCGAGCGCGGCGGGAACGCCTGCAGCTGGCTGGCGGCGCGGCGAAGAATTTTATCCGCATGCATCAATTTGTGCCCTTCCCCATTAACGCGATTTTAGCCGTGATCCGGGAAAACCTTCTGGCGGCGAGGGCTTTCGCTTTTGAACGGGTGCGGATATGGGCGATGTTATTTCATCGGTGGATTTTGCCGCCAGGCGGAATGCGCAGGCCGAGACGGGCGGTCGCACGCGCCGCCGGCGTTGCGGGATCATCATATTTCCCGGCGTCCGCATGGAGCGTCATGGCCGCTCGGAATGCTGCGAAGTGCAAACAAGCCAGCAGGCGGGCGCGGGAGATCCGATGCGACGTCCGCCGGCCTGATGTCTTTTCAGGCGCTGAGCCGGCGCCGACATTTTTTTGCAGAATGATCTAGTTGATGCTGCTCAAATCGGCGCCGCGCGGCGGGCGCAGACTGCGCTCGGGCAGCGGCGGGGTGCCGGGGGGCAGGATCTGCTCGGGCTCCTGCGGCGCCAGCACTTCGGCGCGGGCGCACTGCGCCGAGGCCAGCACCTCGACGGTGCGCTCGGTGAAGGCCGGTCCACGATTCGGGATGCGGATCAGCACGGTGCCCTCCATTTCAGGCGCGATAACGATGATCTGGTCCTCGCCCTCCTCCGACGTTTCGGTGCTCGCTTCCTCGGCAAGGCGCGCCAGCGGCACCAGCAGCATGCGGATATTGCCGCGCTGAATGTCGGCGCCGCTGATCACATAATAATTGGCCCCATAGCGGGTGTAGATCGCGCTGGTCCATTCATCGTCGGGGATTTGCGCCTTGATGACGACATTGCCCTCGCTCAGATCATAGCGGCAGAAGGCATAGCCCATGTCGGGCGACATCAGCGGCAGGCGTTCGGCGTCATCGGCGAGCGGCGCGAGCACGTGCATCTCGTTGACGTCGGAAATGCGGGCGAGCCGGCCCCAGGCGTCTTCGCGCGCCAGATAGGGGGTCGCCAACACGGCGACGATGTGGATGATGCCGCCCGTGACCACGCCCGCAGCTATCCAGATCCACGGGAGCTTCATGAACAGCCCACCGTCGTTATGCGCGGCAGCAGATCGGGGCTCAATTCACCCGCGGCCAGATTAACCGCTTCGCGGGGGCGAAAGGCGCGAAAAACCAGGGTCAACTGACCGCTATCACCCGATGGCAGCCAGTAGCCGGGGCGTGCCAGCGGGGCGACACGAATGCGCACGACGCCGTCAAACCCGCTCACGACATTCTCCCGGCTGAAGGAATGGCGGTCGGAGGGGTTGGGGATCGGTCGCCCGGATTTGTCAAACAGCGAAAGGCTCCACCACTGGGCCGGGACGTCGGGGATGGTGATGGCGTAATCACAGCCTGAATCGAGCAGATCGCCATCCTCGTTGACCTTTGCCGTGAGGTAGATCGCGCTGGATGTGGTGACGGGCAGCGTACCGGCGCGCGAGACATGTGCCAGTGTGTAGGGATCGGCGCTGGCCGCGCCCAGCGAATGCCAGGCAGTCCACGGGCCGAAGCGCGAGGTGCTTATGGCGCTGCCGTCGGTGATCATCACGCGCGCCGTACCAAGGCCGACCGCCAGCGCCACGACGGCGAAGACCATGATGTTGAGGATCACTCGCAATGCAGTCGCGTCCTTTCAGGTATGCCCGGCGCAAGATGTGATCAAGCTCGCGCTCAGCAGGACTTGCCGAGCATTCATGACAAATGCGCAAACCGGCATTCACAGCGTACGCTCAGGCGCAGGCAGTTTCAAAGTCTTGCTTCATCCGTGGTGCGCACCGGGTCAGGATCTGCCTTTGCGCCCTGGCCGGTGCTGATATCGGGCGCAGCGCCAAGCAACTCGACGAGCCGTTCAAGCAGCAACCTGGTTGGATCGGGCATCCGGCGCTCGGCGGTTTCTGCCGTGCCCAGCGTCGGATCGGATGCGCGCAACTCGGCCAGCCGCTGAAGCTCTTCCTGTTGCTTTGGATGTACCGGAAGGCCGGGTATCGGAGGAATGTTCATGCTGGCGTGAGCCTGCGACATGTATTCATGCCACGTCATCGCCGGCAGCCCGCCGCCGGTGACCCGGCCCATCGGCTGATAGCTGTCATTGCCGAACCAGACGCCGGTCACATACTGGCCGGTGTAGCCCAGGAACCATGCATCTCGATAGCTCGAACTGGTGCCGGTCTTGCCAGCTGAATAGGTGAAGTCCAGTTGCGCGCGCCGTCCCGTGCCTTCGGTCACCACCTTGGCAAGCATCTGGTTGAGCATCTCGACACTGGCCTGCTCGAAAATCTGCGGCTGCTCGGTCGCATCACGCTCACGCGAATAGATGAGTTCGCCGGAAGTGGTTCTGATTTCGGTGACGGCATAAGGAGTGACCAGCTTGCCGCCGGCCGCAAAGGTTGCAAAGCCGGCGGTATGGCTGATGGGCGTTATGCCGGTGTCGCCCAGCGCCATCGAACAGCTCGGCCGGATGCCCTCGATGCCGAGTTGCTGCGTGGTCTCGACCACCTTGTCGCGCCCGAGTTGCAGCGACAGTTTGACAGCGACCGTATTGGTGGAGCGGGCCAGCGCCTGCTCTAGCGTCATGGCACCGCGATAGCCGCCAGAATAGTTCTTGGGCGACCAGCGCCCGCAACCGACCGGACCATCGACCACCCGCGAACCCGGACGATAGCCGTTTTGCAGCGCGAGCATGTAGACGTAGACCTTGAAGGATGAGCCTGGCTGGCGGCGCGCCGAGGTGGCGCGGTTGAACTGGCTCTCGCCGTAATCGCGTCCGCCAACGAGCGCGCGCACTGCCCCGTCCGTCTCCATGGAGACGAGCGCCGCCTGCTCGGCGCGCTGCGCCCGCCCGAAGCGGCGCAAGGTCGATTCGACAGCGTCTTCCGCGATCTTCTGCAGGTTGGGGTCGACAGTCGTGCGCACGCTCACCACGAACTGCCCCTTGCCTTGCAGGAGCTTCTGCACTTCCTCGAATGCATAATCGAGGAAGTAATCAGGGCTGGAATGGTCGCTGCGGTCGACGATCTTTGCTGGATTCAGTCTTGCACCATGTACCTGACCCTCGGTCATGAAGCCAGCGTCGACCAGGCTGGTCAGAACCAGGTTGGCGCGCGCACGGGCGTCGGCCGGGTTGGCATGGGGCGCAAAGCGCGTTGGCGCCTTGAACAGTCCGGCGAGCATGGCGGCTTCGGCCAGATTGATGTCGCGCACCGTCTTGCCGAAATAGAATTGCGAGGCGGCTTCCACTCCGAACGTGCCGCCGCCCATGTAGGACCGGTCCAGATAAAGCTTCAATATCTCGCGCTTGGTGAGCCGCGCTTCCAGCCACAGGGCGATGAACGCTTCGTTGATCTTGCGCACAAAGGAGCGCTCGGATGACAAAAAGAGGTTCTTCGCCAGTTGCTGGCTGAGCGAACTGCCGCCCTGAACAACATCGTTGGCCCGGATGTTGGCGACAAGTGCGCGAAAGGTGCCGGGTATGTCCAGGCCGAAATGTTCGAAGAAGCGCCGGTCCTCGGTGGCCAGCAGCGCCTTGATGAGATGGTCCGGGATCTCTTCCAGCGGCACCTCGTCGGAATGAAGAATGCCGCGCTTGCCGATCTCGTTGCCGAACCGATCGAGTACCGTCACGCTATATTCGCCGGCTGTGCGCCAGCTGGAGTTGGTCGTCGCCTCGATGGCGGGAATGGCGAAGGTGAGCAGCCCGGCAAAGCCGATGACAACGAGGGTCGTTGCTTCAGAAAAGATCTCGGCGCAGAATTTGCGGAAACCCGAGACATGAAACCGGCCGAAGAAGTTGGAATAGGCCGCCGCCCAGTCCTTGGTTCTGGCCCACAAGCCATAAAGGCTCGAATCGAACCAGGCATCGAGCGCCCACCAGTCCACCAGCCTGTTGCGGCGGTTCGGCTTGAATATCCAATCTCGCACCTTGAATCACACTGCTCTTGTGGCCTAGATTTCAATTCATGTTTTAGGCCATGCGACGGCTATAGGAAACACCCAATTTATGGCCCGGACGCGCGTGCAGCGCGGACTTGTGGACAGGAAGACTTCTGATCATGTCCGAAACCGAGGCGCCATTCTGGGTGAGCCTGCCGCTTGAGGAGTTGAGCGAGGCGCAATGGGAAGCGCTGTGCGATGGCTGTGGCCGGTGTTGCCTGATACGGCTGGAGGATGAAGATACCGGCGAATTGCTGGATACAAGGCTGGCTTGCCGCCTGCTTGATATCGGAGCCTGCCGCTGCTCGGATTATGAAAACCGCCGGGAGAAGGTTCCTGAATGCGTCGTGCTGAGCCCGCAGATCTGCCGCACGCTCGACTGGTTGCCTGACACCTGCGCCTATCGGTTGCGCGCGCAGGGAAAGCCGCTCTTCTGGTGGCATCCGCTGCGCTCGGGCCGGCCCGAAAGCGTTCACGAGGCGGGGATCTCGGTGCGCGGCTGGGCGGTGAGCGAGACCAAGGAGCGACTTGCCGCATACAGCCGCTTTGCCATGCGCGGGGCGCGCAGGCAATATCGGGCGGCGCGCCGGCGACGCAGTCATGCCTGAAAAGAAGCTAAAAAGCACCGCACAGTTGTTTTTTACATTGACAGCGTCACGGTATTTGTGTATTGTTCGATTAAATCGCGAGACGTGTGGGTTGCAAGCTTCTTTGGTGTCGCAACTGCGGCCGGAGTAGCTTTCGGTCTGGCAGCACCGCGATACGGGTTCGCAGGAAATCTTGCTATACGCTTCCCAGCATATCGCAATTACGCGAAGAAACTGTGAATTCTCCCGGAAATCCCGCGAATAGTCGCTGCTGATCCGATGGATCACGAATTCCGGACATGAACGGACTGACCGGCGCCCCAGCCTGATTTAGGCCATCAGTTGAATTTCCATCGCCAGATCAGAGCCTGAGCTAGCGTTGACCAGCCTGGGAAAGGCTGACAGAGCCTTTGCCTGATATCCGGCTCGTTCGAAACACTCCAATCAATTGCCTTGGCGCACTTTCTGACGCAAGACCGATATCCACGCTTGCGCCAAGGTGCTCAAGCCATCCGATTTTTCTGCTCGTCCGGTCGACAGGCGCAGCAAGCGCGCATCTGATGATCTGCCGCGCAGCAGGCCGGCGCGGACAAGCCAGCGGCCAGGATCGGCAACAGCCATACACGGACATCAATGAGCGAGGATGACGCAACGAGGTGGGCGGACATCGCCTCTGCCTATGCGCTCGGCAAGCTGAGCGTTCGTCAAATCTGCGCCGAATACAAGATCAGTGCAGCAACGCTCTATCGCCGCGCCTCGCGCGAGGGCTGGGCGAGGCGTGCACAGGCGAAGGCTTCGCGCGGGCAGGCAAAGGCTTCGCGCGGGCAGGCAAAGGCTTCGCGCGGGCGGGACGGGCGCACAAGCAAGCCACAGGCGCACGGCGGCAAGAACCGTCTGATCGCCCGATTGTACAGCGCGCTGGAGCGCAAGATGAGCGAATTCGAAGAAAAGCAGAACGAGGGCGCGGTCTCGGCCGCCGAAAGCGAGAGAAATGCACGCACACTCAACACCATGGTGCGCTTGTTCGAGCGGCTCCAGGCGATGGAAGACAAAGCGAGTGCGCAGGCCGGGAGCGCGCGCCGCGGCAAGGACGCACATCCAGCATCCGCCCAGTTGAGCGCCAGCGATGCCGACAGACTGCGCTCAGAGCTTGCGCAGCGCCTTGCGAGGCTGCGCGCCGGACGCGGGGATCGATGAATTCCTGCGCTCACTAAGCGCCGAGGAGATCCGCTTCCTGCTCGATGACTGGCTGGTCTGGGCACGTGATGATCAGTTGCCGCCAGCGAGCACGCCGGGCGGCGCCCCCTGGACGACCTGGCTCTTCATGGGCGGGCGCGGCGCGGGAAAGACCCGTGCGGGCGCTGAATGGGTGCGCGGCATGGCGCTTGGGCTGGCGCCATTTGCCAATGCGCCGGCTGAGCGTATCGCGCTGCTCGGGCCGCAACTCGATGAGGCGCGCGCGATCATGGTCGAGGGCGTCTCGGGTCTCATGGCCGTTCATGCAGATGCCGAACGGCCCCGTTATTCTGCCTCTCGCGGCGAACTGGAATGGCCGAACGGCGCCAAGGCGCAGCTTTATTCCGCGGCTGATCCTGAAAGCCTGCGCGGGCCACAGTTTGCCGCCGCGTGGTGCGATGAACTGGGCAAATGGAGCCACGCCGAGGCGGCCTGGGACATGCTTCAGTTCGGCCTGCGTCTGGGCGAGCAGCCGCGCCAGATGGTGACGACCACTCCTCGCGCGGGGCCGCTCCTCAAACGGCTGCTGGCCGATCCGCGCACCGTCGTCACGCGCGCGGCGACTTATGCAAATGCAGGAAATCTCGCTCCGGCCTTTCTCGACGAGATCGTCGGGCGTTATCGCGGTACCCGTCTGGGGCGCCAGGAACTCGACGGCGAACTGATCGAGGATCGCGATGACGGGCTGTGGCAGCGAGACGCGATCGAGAGGGCGCGGGTTCAAGTCGCGCCCTCTCTTTCGCGGATCGTCGTGGGCGTCGATCCGCCGGTGACCAGCGGCGCGAAGGCGGATGCCTGCGGCATCATCGCGGTCGGGCGCAGTGATGACGGCCGCGCCTTCGTGCTGGCGGATGCCACGCTTCAGGGCGCGCGTCCGATGATCTGGGCGCAGGCGGTCGCCCGGCTGCACGACAGTCTTGAGGCCGACTGCATCGTCGCTGAGGTCAATCAGGGCGGTGAACTCGTGGCGCAGATCATCAATCAGGCAGCGCCGCACGCTGCGGTGCGCATGGTCCGGGCAAGCCGGGGCAAATATGCCCGCGCCGAGCCGGTTGCCGCGCTTTATGAGCGCAATCTCGTTGCTCATGTCGGCGCGTTTCCCGAACTGGAAGACGAAATGTGCGCACTGGGCCCCGACGATGCGCGCGGCGCCAGCCCCGACAGGGTCGATGCGCTGGTGTGGGCGCTCACCGAATTGATGCTGAGCGAGCGCAAGCCGCCGCGCCTGCGGGCGCTGGGCGGTTGAGGCGCTCTTTCTGGCCAGGAGAAAAGACATGCCGAGATGGACGCAGCGACTGGTCGCGGCGCTGGGGGCCTTGCGCCCCGAGCACACCAAGGCCAGCGCCACCGGAGCCTTCATTGCGCTTCACGGTCAGGGGCAGCCGGTCTGGACGCCGCGCGATTATGCCAACCTGGCGCGCGAGGGTTTCCTGAAAAATCCGATCATCTATCGATCGGTGCGCATGATCGCGGAAGCCGCGGCTTCGGTTCCGATCCAGTGTTTTGAAGGCGGCGATGAGCTGGAGCGCCATGCGCTTCGCGATCTGCTGGCGCGCCCGAACGCGGTCGAATGCGGGCCTGATCTGCTGGAAGCCTGGTATGGCTCGCTGCTGATCGCCGGCAATGCCTATCTGGAAGCCGTGAGCCTGGATGGCGAGGTGCGCGAGCTGCATGTGCTGCGTGCCGATCGTGTGCGGGTCATCCCCGGAGCCGATGGCTGGCCGCAAGCCTATGAATACAGCGCCGATGGACATTCCGTGCGCTTTGATCAGGACACTGACGGGCTGCGCCCGATCCTGCATATGCGGCTCTATCATCCGGCCAATGATCATTATGGGCTGAGCCCGCTCGAGTCGGCCGCGATGGCGGTGGACATCCACAATGCGGCTTCGATCTGGAACAAGGCGCTTCTGGACAATGCCGCACGGCCGTCTGGCGCGCTCGTCTATACCGCCGGCGACGGGCACATGAGCGAGGAGCAGTTCGCGCGGCTGAAGGATGAGCTGGAGCACAATTATGCCGGCCCCGGCAATGCCGGGCGCCCGCTGCTGCTTGAAGGCGGTCTCGACTGGAAGATGATGTCGATGAGCCCGCGCGACATGGATTTCATCAGCGCCAAGAACCTGGCGGCGCGCGAGATCGCGCTGGCGCTTGGCGTGCCGCCGATGCTGCTCGGCATTCCCGGCGACAATACCTATTCCAACTATCAGGAAGCCAACCGCGTGTTCTGGCGACAGACCGTGCTGCCTCTGGTCAGCCGCACGCTGAAGGCCCTCTCGGGCTGGCTCGGGCCGGTCTATGGGGGCGAGCTTGAGCTGCGCCCCGCGCTCGATCAGGTGGCGGCGCTGGCGTCTGAGCGCGCGGCGCTGTGGGAGCGGGTGGAGAAGGCATCGTTCCTGACCACCAACGAGAAACGCGCAGCGATCGGCTATGGCCCCACCGAGGGAGGCGACGCGCCATGCACGCCAAACTGACGACCGTCCCGCGACAGCCAGCTCGGACCGCAAGCCCGCGCGCGCCGACACCGGCTGCTGATGGCAGCTTCTCGGGCTATGCGAGCCTGTTCGGTGTGCGCGATACGGGCGGCGATATCGTGCTGCCCGGCGCTTTTCGCGCCAGTCTGGCGGCGCGCGGCGTGCGCGGCATCCGCATGCTGTTCCAGCACGACCCGAGTGAGCCGATCGGCGTGTGGGACGATATCCGCGAAGACGGGCAGGGGCTGTTTGTCCGCGGACGGTTGTTGTCCGGTGTCGGCCGGGCGCGTGAGGTTCATTGCTTGCTGCGCAGCGGCGGGCTGGATGGCCTGTCCATCGGCTTTCGCGTGATCAAGAGATGGCGCGGCCCGGAGCCGGGCACGCGCCGGCTGGCGCAGGTCGATCTGTGGGAAATATCCATCGTGACCTTCCCCATGCTGGGCGGGGCGCGAGTGAATGCGCTGAAGCGCCGCTCGCCCGCGCCTGCTTTCATGCCCGCGCTGGAGGCGGCAGCCCGGCGTCTGAGCATCGCCGCGGACGAAACCCGCAAGTGCAAACGAGGATGAAATGGAAGAATTGAGATACACCGAACTGGAAACCAAGGCCGAGCCGGAGGTTTCCGCCGTCGAAATGGCGAATGCGTTTCATGAGTTCATGCGCGCCTTTGAAGCCTTCAAGCAGACCAATGACGAGCGCCTCGCCGAAATCGAGGAGCGGTTGACCAGCGATGTCGTGACCGAAGAGAAGCTTGCGCGCATCAACCGCGCCATCGACGATCACAAGCGCACCGTGGACATGCTGGCGATCAAGGCACAGCGGCCCCGCCGCGGCGACGGCCCCAGCTTCGGCAACGCCGCGTCATGTGAGCACAAGGCCGCATTTCATGGCTATATCCGTCATGGCGAGACCACCAATCTGCGCCGGCTGGAAGAAAAAGCGATGTCGGTCGGCTCGGGCCCGGATGGCGGTTACACTGTGCCGACCGAGATCGAGACCACGATCATGCGCTCGCTTGGCGAGGTCTCGCCGATCCGCTCGATCTCCGGCGTCCGTCAGGTCTCCAGCGCCAGCTTCAAGAAGCCCTTCACCACGACCGGCGCGGCTGCCGGCTGGGTGGGCGAAAGCGCGGACCGCACGCAGACCGACAGCCCCGTGCTGGCGGAGCTGAGCTTCCCGACCATGGAACTTTATGCCATGCCGGCGGCCACCCAGACGCTGCTCGATGATTCAGCCGTCGATATCGATGCCTGGATCGCCGAAGAAGTTCGCGTCGCCTTTGCCGAACAGGAAAACACCGCTTTCGTCGCCGGCAACGGCACCACCGCGCCCAAGGGCTTCCTCAGCTATACGAATGTTGCCAATGCAAGCTGGACCTGGGGCCAGATCGGCTATCTGGCAACCGGTGTTGCCGGTGAATTCAAGGCCGAGGATCCGGAGCATGACCTGTTCGACCTGATCTACACGATCGGCTCGGGCTATCGCCGTGGCGCCAGCTGGGTGATGAACCGCGCTACCCAGGGCGAGGTCCGCAAGATCAAGGACAGTGACGGCAACTATATCTGGCAGCCGGCGAGCGAAGCGGGCACGGCGCCCCTGCTGCTCGGCTTCCCCGTCACCGAGACCGAGGACATGCCCGGAATTGCCGAAGACGCGCTCGCGATCGCCTTCGGTGATTTTCAGCGCGGCTATCTGGTCGTTGACCGGATCGGCATGCGCATCCTGCGCGATCCCTTCTCCGCCAAACCCTATGTGCTGTTCTACACGACCAAACGGGTCGGCGGCGGCGTTCAGGATTTCAACGCCATCAAGCTGCTGAAATTCGGCACGGCCTGATCCCCTTTCCCGGCAGTTTTGCCCGAGCGTGGCCGCGGTGTTTCCTCCCCGCCGCGGCCACTTTTTTTGTCACACGCGGATGAAGGATTGAGTCATGGCGTTGATCCTGACGGCCGGCCCGCAAGTCGAGCCGGTGAGCCTGGCTGAGGCCAAGGACTATCTGCGCATCGGCACGGATGATGAAAATGCCGTTGTGGCCAGCCTTATCCTTGCCGCGCGCGTGCATATCGAGCGGGCGCTCGATATTGCGCTTATCGCGCAGGACTGGTCGCTTTTCCTCGATGAATGGCCGGACGACGGTATCGTGCGCCTGCCTCTGGGGCCGCTGATAACGGTGAAGACGATCCGGCTGCTTGATTGGGAAGGCCAGGCATCAGCGCTCGATTCCGATATGTATGGCTTTGATGCCCGGGCCCTGCGTGCGCGCATATGGGCGCATGCCGGGGTCTGGCCAGCGCCGGGGCGGCGGGTCAGCGGCATCGAGATCACGGTTTCGGTGGGGCACGGCGAACATCCAAGTGATGTGCCCGGCCCGCTGCGCCAGGCGCTCATGATGCTGATTGCCCATTGGTATCAGGAGCGCGAGCCGGTCGTGTTCGACAGCCCTGCGGAATTGCCGCTGGGCGTGCGCAGCCTGCTTGCGCCCTATCAGCAGGTGCGGCTATGAGCGCGCGCATTGGCGCGCTGCGGGCGCGCGTGGCGCTGGAGCGTCCCGTGCGCAGCGATGATGGCGGCGGCGGCGCGCTGCTGAGCTGGCACCGTGTTGACTGGCTGTGGGCGCAGATCCGCGCAAGCAGCGGCAAGGAAAGTCTCACGGCTGCGCAGATCGCCGGCGAGCGCGTGGTCGACATCATCATCCGTCACCACCCCGATGTGCAGCCCGACTGCAGGTTCTGCATGGGTGAGCGCGTGTTCGATATTCGCGCTGTGCTCGATGAGGACGGTCGCGGCCAGTGGCTGAGATGTGTGTGCGTGGAGCGCGGGCTGTGAAGCTGCGCACGAATGTCAGATGGCGCGGGCCTGGCGGCTTGCGCAAGCGTCTGGAACGTCCGCTGGCGCTGGAGGCGGCGCTGCGCGCCGGCGCCGATGAGGTGCGCCGCGAGGCCATGGCCGCGTCGGCTAAGCCGCGCGCGAGCGGATCGGCGCCGTCCGTGCCGATCGAGGTCGTGCGCGGCGCTGAGCCGCTGTCCTGGCTGATCGTGTCGCGGGATGGCTGGTTTGCAGAGTTCGGCAGCCGGCAAAGACCGGCGCGGCCAACCCTGGTTCCCGCCTTGATGGCGCGCGCGGACCAGATCAGGGCGCGGATTGCGCGCTCGCTGCGCGCGCTTGGGCGCGGCGGCGACCGAGGATGATCGGAGCAATGACATGAGCAGTTGGGCGCTGCAACGCGCGCTTCGTGATGCGCTGATTGCGGATGCGGACCTCACGGCGCTGCTGGGCGGGGCGGCGATTTACGACGATGTCCCGCAGGCAACACAATTTCCCTATGTCAGCATCGGACCGGTGATCGTGAGCGACTGGAGCACGGCGACCGAAGCTGGCCTTGAGCATCGCCTTACGCTTGATGTCTGGTCGCGCGCGCCCGGCAAGCGCGAGGTTCTCAAGTTGCTGGATGCCATGCGAGGCATCCTCGACGGCGCGGCTCTCGGCCTTTCGGATACGGTGCTCGTCAACCTGCGCATCGAGGGCTATGAGGCCAGGCGCGATGAAGACGGGCTGACCTATCGCGGCGTGCTCAGGTTGCGCGCCGTCACCGAGCCGGCAAGCTGACCCCAATTCACCAACCATGGAGCTGCGAACATGACCGCCCAGAAGGGCAAGGACCTGCTTTTGAAAGTCGATGCCGACGGCGCAGGCGACTTCATCACCGTGGCCGGCCTGCGCGCGCGCACGCTCGCCTTCAATGCGACACCCGTCGATATAACCCACACCGAGTCGGTGGGCCAGTGGCGGGAATTGCTGGCCGGCGCCGGCATTCGCACCGCGCGGATTTCCGGCAGCGGCATCTTCAAGGACGCCGCCTCAGACGAGACGGTCCGCGAAACCTTCTTTGCCGCGCTCATCCGCGACTGGCAGCTCGTCTTGCCCGATTTCGGCACGGTGGAGGGGCCCTTTCACATCAGCACACTCGAATATTCGGGTCAGCATGATGGCGAGGTTACCTTCGAGATGTCGCTTGAATCGGCCGGGGCGCTGAGCTTTAGCGCCGCTTGAGCAGGGAGAGGCAGATGGTCAATGCGCATCGCGGCGAGATCGAAGCCGCGCTGGATGGCCGGCGCTATCGCCTATGCCTGACCCTGGGTGCGCTGGCCGAGCTTGAGCATGGCTTCGGCGATGAGGACATGCTGGCCCTGGCACAGCGCTTCCAGAGCGGGCGCATCCGTTCGCTCGATGCGATCCGCATCATCGGGGCGGGCTTGCGCGGTGCCGGTCATGACATTTGTGATGCCGATGTCGCGAAGATGCAGGCCGATGGCGGTGTTGGAGGGCATATCGACATTGTCGCGCGCCTGCTGGCTGCGACGTTCGGCCCTGTGAGCAGCGACACGAGCGAGGCGCAGACACCGCCGGGAAAGCCCTGAACGGTTCTGCTCGCGCATTTCCCTGGGACGACGCGATCGCCTTCGGGTTGGGTGTCCTGCGCCTTGCGCCACGCGATTTCTGGGCAATGAGCCCGCGCGAGCTGGAATGCGTGCTGCGATCTGTGGGGGCGGTCGGCGCGCACGCGCCTGACGCATCATCCCTCGCCCGGCTGATGGCTCGCTATCCCGACGCACGCTAAGCAAAGGATCAGGAAGACATGACCGATGTCGTCGCCGCCATGGCGGTTGAGATCAGCGCCAACACCGACAATGCCCGCGAGAAGCTGCGCGAGCTGGAAACGCTGGGCGACCGGTTCGCCTTGCGTGTCGGCCGCGCGTTTGAAAGAGCCGCGTTCGAAGGCCAGAGCCTCCAGGATACGCTGCGCAATCTGGCGCTCGATCTCTCCAGGCTGGCCTTTCGCGCAGCCTTTTCGCCGATACAGGACGCTGTGTCGGGCCTGTTCACGAATGTGTTGGGCACAACCGGATTTGCCGATGGCGGCGTCATATCGCGCGCCATGCCGGTCCCGTTCGCCAATGGCGGTGTGATCAGTGCCCCGATCACCTTTCCCATGCGCGGTGGGCGCATGGGGCTGGCGGGCGAAGCCGGACCCGAAGCGATCCTGCCGCTGACGCGCGGCGCAAATGGCAAGCTTGGCGTGCGCTATGAAGGCACCGGAGCGCAGCCGGCGCAGGTCACGATCAACATAACCACCCCCGATGTGGCGGGCTTTCGCCGTTCGGAAGGACAGATCGCGGCGATGCTGAGCCGCGCGGTCGCGCGCGGCCAGAGGAATCTTTGAGCCATGCCTGGCGCCCGTACGGCGCCTGGTTCACTCATCAGGGAGCACCCGATAATGGCTTTTCATGAAATCCGCTTTCCAGCCTCGATATCGCTGGGGGCGTCAGGCGGGCCGGAAAGGCGCACCGAAATCGTTGCGCTGGCTTCGGGCCATGAAGAGCGCAATCAGCGCTGGGCCGACAGCAAGCGCCGCTATGATGCCGGATACGGTATGCGCAGCGTCGACGACCTGCATGCGGTGATCGCCTTCTTCGAAGAACGGCGCGGGCGGTTTCATGGCTTTCGCTGGAAGGACTGGGGCGACTTCAAATCCTGTGCGCCGGGCAGCGACCATGCACCGGGCGATCAGCCCATCGGCACCGGCGACGGCGTGCAGAGCGTGTTCCAGCTCAAAAAGGTTTACGGCAGCGGGTTTGCGCCCTGGAGCCGGGATATCCTCAAGCCGGTCGCCGGCACGGTGCTGGTCGCGCTCGATGGTGAAACCATTCCGGAATCTGATATGAGCATCGACCATGCGAGCGGCCAGATCAGTTTCGTGACGCCGCCGCCCGAGGGAGCCGAGATCACCGCCGGTTTTGAGTTCGACGTGCCGGCGCGCTTCGATACGGACAGTCTGAGCATCAATCTGCGCACCTTCAATCACGGCGACATCCCCAATATTCCCATTGTGGAGATCCGCTTATGAGAACCATGCCGCCGGGGATGCAGGCGCATCTCTCCAGCGGGGCGACGAGCTTGTGCTGGTGCTGGCGTCTTGTGCGGGCAGACGGCGAGGTCTTTGGCTTCACCGATCACGACCGCATGCTCAGCTTCGAAGATACCGGGTTTGAGCCCGAAAGCGGCTTCAGCGCGAGCGAATTGAGCGCTGCCGTCGGTCTTGGAGTGGACAATGCCGAAGCCACTGGCGCGCTGCGCTCCGACAGGCTGGGCGAGACCGAGCTTGCGGCTGGACATTTCGACGGTGCGCAAATCGAGCTTTGGCGCGTCAACTGGTCAGATGTCACCCAGCGCGTCCTCGTGATGAGCGGCACGCTGGGCGAAGTCTCGCTGCGCGACGGCTCATTCACCGCGGAGCTGCGCTCGCTCGCCCATGCGCTGGATCAGGAGCGCGGGCGCGCCTATCAGTATCAATGCGACGCCGAGCTGGGCGATGCGCGCTGCGGGGTCGATCTGGAACTTGCCGCCTACAAGAGCGCGGGCACGGTGGCGGACGTAAAGCGCGATCACCAGTTCCTGGCCTCGGGTCTTGAGGATTTTGACGAGGGCTGGTTTGCATGCGGCCGGCTGATCTGGACGAGCGGTGAAAATACTGGTGCGAGCGTCGAGATCAAAGCCCATGTCAGGAACGGCTCCGAGATCACGCTGAGCCTCTGGCATCGGCCGGCAAAGCCAATCTCGCCCGGCGACGCCTTCACCGTCCATGCGGGATGCGACAAGCAGTTCTCGACGTGTCGCCTGCGCTTTGCCAACAGCGTGAACTATCGCGGCTTCCCGCATATGCCGGGCAACGATTTCATTATCGAATATCCCGACAAGGGCGATCCGAAACTGTCCGGCAAGAGCATGTTCAATGGCTGATCATCAGATCCGCGACAGTGCGCTTGCCAAGCGCGTCATCAGCGCTGCGCGCGGCTGGCTGGGCACACCCTATCACCATCAGGCGGCTTGCAAGGGCGCGGGATGCGACTGTCTCGGGCTCATCCGCGGCGTCTATGCCGAAGTTACCGGCAGATGCGCGCAGAAGCCGCCGCCTTATACCCGCGACTGGGCGGAGATGCGCGGCGAGGAAACGCTGCTGCATGCCGCCGGGCGTCATCTGCATGCGCTGAAAGGCGCGCCGGCCATGCCGGGAGATATCCTCATCTTTCGCATGCGTGCATCGGCGATCGCCAAACATGCCGGCATCATGAGCACGCCGCAACACATGATCCACGCCACCGAAAGCGATGGCGTCGTGGAAGTGAGCCTCGGACCATGGTGGTGGCGCCACCTGGCCGGGGCCTTTCGTCTTTAAGGAGCAAGACACATGCCTGATTTTCCCGCATCAATCCGCAACGAACTCGTCGACTGGATCACCGGCAAGGCTGACCCCGAGCCGGTTGCCGGCACGCGCTACATCGCGCTTTTTGACGGTGATCCGCAAGGTGCCGGCAGCGAGGTGACGAGCACCATCCGCGCCGCCGGCCGGCTGGCGTTCACCATCGCGATGGAAACAGCCGGCGCGACCAGCGGCGGGCTCAGCGCCAATACGACGGAGATCGACTTCGGCGAAGCGGCCGCGGGTTCCACCGGCACGCAGGTGACCCATATCGCGATCTATTCGGCGGCCACCGATGGCACGCTGATCGCGTCTGATGCCCTTGTCAGCGGCACCCAGACCATAACCGAAGGCAACCCTGTGAAGATCCCGGTCGGCGATCTCAGTGTGAGCATCGCCTGAGGCCGGTGTCCGTAGCCCCCAGAGCCACGCAGCGCCTCACAGGAAAGAGTTCCCTCCATGACCTTGTTAAATCTCGAGGCCGCGACCAACACCGACTGGCGACAGCCTTTCGAGGTTCGCGACGCCGATGGCGCGGCGCTCAATCTGGCTGGCGCGGCCATCCAGATGGATGTGCGCGCGCGAACCGGCGATGCCATCCTGAGCCTCAGCCTCGGCGCAGGCTTAAGCATCACCTCGCCCGCCTCGGGCTGGTTCCAGATTGATGTTGATGCGACCACCATGGCGAGCCTGCCGGCGGGCGTTCATGAGTACGATCTGCTGATCGAGATCGACGGTTTGCGCCAGAGTGCGGCGCGCGGCGCGCTGCATGTGCGCGAAGGTGTGACCTCATGGAACGTTTGAGCGTTTCCTGGGGACAGGCGCGGCGCGGAATTGTCCACCCGATCGGTGCTGCGGACCGGACGCGGCTGCTGTGGGCGCTGCTTGCCGGCGCGGCGGGTCTCAGCGTGCGGCTTTCGCATGCGGCGCTGGCGCAGCTTGTGGGCGCATCGCTGTTTGCGCCGGGCGCAGTTGTGGCGCGGATCTCCCAGACCCATTCGATGGCAATGGCAGCGGACGCGGCGTCTGATCTGACAGCCGACGGGCTTGGTGCTGCTTCCGGCATTGATCTCGGCGTGAGCCTGAGCGCGCAGGGCGAGGTATTGGCGATGCTTCAGCAGGCTCATCGCCTGAGCAGCGTGCTGTTTGGCGGCACGAGCGCGGGTTCGGAGCTGGCGCAGTCGCATCACCTGAGCGCTGGTCTTGGCGCACCGGCGCTGATCGACGCCGACATCACCATGGCGTCAGCCGAGCCGGCCTACAGCGCCGCAGCAATCGCCTATACCGGCACCGGCGCCAGCCAGGCGATCACCGGTCTCGGCTTTGCCCCGCAACTGGTGATGATCCTGCGCAACGGTCAGACCACTGTCAAATGCGCGATCTTTGATGTTGCAACGGGGCCGGCCAAGGGCTGGTCGCCGGGAAGCTGGGGCTTCCCCGACAATGACACGGTGGCGGCCTGGGCAAACAGCTTGACCTCTTTTGATACAGACGGGTTCACGCTGGGGGCAGCGAGCGCCAAGGGTGGCATCAACGTAAATGCCAGCGGCGTGGACTACGTGGCGCTTTGCATTGGCGCCGGGACCGGGGCGCAGACCGCGAATTTCGATGTGCTGAGCTACACCGGCGATGGCGAGAATGGACGTGCGTTGAGCCATGACTGCGCCACCGCGCCGATCTGGGCGTGGAACAAGCGTCACATCAATATCAAGTCGGCCGAATATATCGTCGATGCCGGGTTTAATTTCGACACTGTTAGCCTGAGCGGCGTGTTCGGTGCCACAGCCAATTCGCTCAGCGCATCAGATGCGAGCGAGGTCGAGGTGGGCGGCGCGGTGCGCTGGAACACCGGCACCAATCTGACGACGCTTTATCTGTTTGGCGGCGAGGCGGTGGCGGGCGCGTTCAAGACCGGGACCTATACCGGCAGCGGCGTGGCTGGCAACGCCATCACCGGGCTTGGCTTTGCGCCGTCGGTAGTGCTGGTGCGCTCGGTGACCGGTTCGGGCACCTCGCTGCTGGCCGCGGCGCTGTCGGGTAGCACGGCCTATGATCTGGGCACCGGCTCGCGCAACGGAACGTTTGCGCTGGATGCCGACGGCTTCACCGTGGACGGCAGCGGCAACATCAACCAGAGCGGTGTCAGCTACCGCTATCTTGCGTGGGCTTGAGTAAAGGGGCCGGACGATGAAAATCATGTCTGAAAAGGGTGCCGGGCAAAGACGCGCTGGTTCGGACCAGGCGCGCATGCGCGGGTCCGCCCGGACGCGCGGATCTGCATTCGCACCGGGGCTGAGCTGATGGCCACGCTGGTACTTGGCGCCGCCGGCGCCGCGCTGGGCGGCTCGTTGCTGCCTGCGGGCTTTTCCCTGCTTGGCGCCTCTGTCACGGGAGCGGCAATAGGCCGTGCGGTCGGCGCACTGGCGGGCGGCTATATCGACAGCGCTCTGTTCGGCGCGTCCGGCCAATCGCGCGTGCTCGATGGTCCGCGGCTGTCCGATCTCAGCGTCATGGCCTCAAGTGAAGGCGCGCATATACCCCGTCTTTATGGCCGCGCGCGCCTTGCCGGGCAGATGATCTGGGCGACGCATCTAGAAGAGGTCGTCAGCAAGATCAGCAGCGGTGGCGCAAAGGGTCTGAGCCAGCCGACCGAGACCGGCAAGTCTTATGAATATTTCGCCAACTTTGCCATCGGCCTGTGCGAGGGACCGATCAGCCATGTCGGGCGGGTGTGGGCCGACGGGACCGAGCTTGACCTGAGCCGGTTCACGTACCGCGTTCACACCGGCAGCCAGGACCAGGCGCCTGACAGCCTGATCGAGGCCAAGGAAGGCACCGGCTCCGCGCCCGCTTATCGCGGCCTCGCCTACATCGTCTTCGAGCGCATGCCGCTGGCAGACTTCGGCAACCGCATTCCGCAACTGAATTTTGAGGTCTTCCGCCCCGTTGATGAGCTGGAAGCCATGGTCAGGGCCGTGACCCTGATCCCCGCAGCCGGCGAGTTTGCCTATGAGCCGACGCTGGAGGTCCAGCGATACGAGGGGCTGGGCGACTGGTCGCCGGAAAACACCAACACGAGGCTGGGGCGCACCGATTGTGCGGCATCGATCGATCAGCTTCAGTCGGTCTTGCACAGCGCCGGCAATGTCGCGGTATTCGCGGCCTGGTTCGGCGATGACCTGCGCTGCGCCTCATGCCGGATACGTCCCATGGTGGACCGGTCCAACAAGTTGACCGCGCCTATATCATGGCAGGTGCAGGGGATCGCACGCGCCGATGCGGCTGTCGTGTCCAGCTTCGAGAGCAAGCCGTCTTATGGCGGCACACCGTCCGACAGCACGGTGCGCGATCTCATCGTCGATCTGCAGGCGCGTGGCTTGTCGCCGACGCTCACACCGTTTCTGCTGATGGACATTCCGTCTGGCAACATGCTGCCGGATCCATGGACCGGCGCGCCCGGTCAGGACGCTTATCCATGGCGCGGGCGGATCAGCGTCGATCCGGCGCCGGGCCAGGCGGGAAGCGCCGATCAGACGAGCGCTGCACAGGCGCAGATCGCGGCCTTTCTGGGCACCGCCACACCCGAGGATTTCGCCGTTATCAAAGGCGGCGAGGTTGTCTATTCAGGCCCGGATGAATGGTCCTATCGGCGGTTCATCCTGCATTATGCGTTTCTTGCCAAGGCCGCGCAGGCCATATCGGGCAAAGCTCTCGATGCCTTCATCATTGGCTCGGAGATGCGCGCGCTGACGTGGCCACGCGGCGCTGCGGGGCAATTTCCGTTCGTCGATGGGCTGGTCGCTCTTGCGGCCGACGTCAAGTCGGTGTTGCCCGACACCAGGCTGAGCTATGCCGCAGACTGGAGCGAGCTCACGCCCTATCAGACAAGCCAGTTCGGCGGACCGGCGGGCGAAGTGTTCTTTCACCTCGACAAGCTGTGGGCCAGCCCGGATATCGACGCGGTGGGCATCGACAATTACTGGCCGCTCGCTGACTGGCGCGACGGCGCTGAGCATGCCGATTACCTGGCCGGCTATCGGTCAATCTACGATCCGGCCTATCTTAAGGCCAATATCGAGGGCGGCGAGGGCTATGACTGGTTCTATCAGGACGACGCCGCCCGCGACAGCCAGACCCGCACGCCGATCACCGACGGGCTGGGCAAGCCCTGGGTGTTCCGCTACAAGGACATCCGCAACTGGTGGATGAATGCGCATTTTGACCGCCCCGGCGGGGTGGAGAGCGCCAGCCCGACGCCATGGGCGGCGCAATCCAAACCGATCTGGTTTCTTGAAATCGGCTGCCCGGCCGTCGACAAGGGCGCGAACCAGCCGAACGTATTCAGCGATCCGAAATCGGCTGAGAGCCGCTTGCCCCATTATTCCAGCGGCCGGCGCGATGACCTGATGCAGCGACGTTATATCCGTTCGATGATCGAATGGTATGACCCGACCCATCCCGATTATGCCGGGGGCAATCCGGCGAGCACGGTCTATGGCGGACGCATGGTCGATCCGCAACGCATCTATGTCTACACATGGGATGCGCGGCCGTTCCCGGCCTTTCCCAATCGCGCCGATGTCTGGGCCGACGGCGTGAACTGGCAACTCGGTCATTGGCTGACCGGCCGCGCCGCTCAAGCTCCGGTGCCAGAGACCATCCGCTCGATTCTGCTCGATTACGGCTTTGAAAATGCCAGCGTCGATGGGCTCAGCGGGGCGATGTCCGGCTATGTCATCGATGCCATATCATCGGCGCGCAATGCGCTGCAGCCGCTGGAGACGGCATTCTTCTTCGATTCCGTAGAGAGAGGCGGCAAGATCGCCTTTCGCCCCCGCGCGGCGCCTGCCCGGGCGGGATCAGCCAAGCTCGATGATCTGGCGGAGACATCTTCTGGAACGCCGCGTCTGAGCGTCGTGCGGGCTCAGGAGAGCGAACTGCCGGGCCGCGCCAAGCTCAGCTTCATCAATGCCGAGGCCGATTATCAGCGCGCAATGGCCGAAAGCCTGCGGCTTGCCGGCAAATCCGAGCGTGTTGCAAGCGCCAGCTTCGCCATTGCCACGCGCCAGGCCGAGATGCATGCCGTCGCCGAGCGGCTCTTGCACGAGCAGTGGGCCGCACGCGAGCGGCTCGAATTTGCCTTGCCGCCCTCACTGTTTGCCGCCGAGCCCGGTGATGTCATCGAGATTGACACCGGCAAGCGCCGGCTTGATGCGCGCATCACCAGGCTCGGTATCGGACCGGCGCTGAGTATCGAGGCCCTCAGCCATGATCCCGGAATTTATGAAGACGTCCTTACGCCTGAACGCCAGGATGCGCCGGCAAGCAGCATCTCCTTCGGCGCGCCGGAGTTCGCCTTTCTCGATCTGCCGGTGCTTTCAGGTCTCGACGTGCCACATGCCGGGCGCGCAGCCGCCTTTTCCAACCCGTTTGGCGGCGTCAATGTCTTGCGTTCGCCCGAGCCGACCGGGTTTATCCTCAACAGCCAGTTGCTGGCACCAGCGACAATGGGCCGGACAATATCGCCCCTGCATGCCGGCCCAACGGTGGTCATGGACCGGGGCAATGTGCTTCGCGCCCAGTTCTTCGCCCCGCAGACGGAGCTGTCTAGTGTTACTGATCTGGCGCTTCTGGGCGGAGCCAATCTGCTGGGCGTTGAAGCTGGCAATGGCGAATGGGAACTGCTGCAGTTTCAGACTGCCGAGCTCGTCTCGCCCGGCATCTATGATTTGAGCGGGCTGCTGCGCGGGCGCTTTGGCACGGAAGACGCGATGCGCGATATGCTCGGCACGCAAGCGCGCATCGTGCTGATTGATGGTGCGGTGGCGCAACTCGCGATGGATCAGGACGATATCGGCCTCGAGTTTCACTGGCGATATGGCCCGGTGCCCCGACCGGTCGATCATTTCACTTACTTGACCGACGTGTTCGCCTTCAAGGGGCGCGGTCTCAAGCCCTATGCGCCGGTACATCTGCGGGCGAAGCGTTCTCTGGCGGGCGATCTGATCCTCTCATGGGTCAGGCGCGACCGGCTGAACGCCGATAGCTGGGAACCGCCGGAAATTCCCATGAGCGAAGCCGGTGAGAGCTATGAGGTCGATATCCTCCAGGCGGGCGAGGTCGTGCGCACGATCAGTACTCAGGCGCCTGAAGCGACCTACGGCGCTGCGCTGCAAATCGATGATTTCGGCGCGCTCCAGCCCGGTCTTGACGTGCGCGTTTATCAGATGAGCGCGGTGGTCGGGCGCGGCGTCGCGGCTGCCGCTTTCGTTTAGGAGCAAAGATGACAAGTTCGACCAATCTGGCACTGCCGTATATTGCGGCGGCGCAGGCGCAAAAGCACGTGACCCACAACGAGGCGATCAGAGCGCTCGATGTGATCGTGCAGCTTTCCGTGCTCGACCGCGATCTGAGCGAGCCGCCCGGCGCTCCGGCCGATGGCGAGCGGTATCTTGCGGCTTCGGGCGCATCCGGCGCATGGGCCGGCAAGGACCTCAACATCGCCGCCTGGCAGGATGGCGCATGGGCCTTTTTCGCTCCGCGTGAAGGCTGGCTTGTGTGGGTCGCAGATGAACAGTCGCTGCTGGTCTGGGACGGGGCCGACTGGCGCAGCGCGGCTGCGGTCGAAAGCGCCAATCCGCTCTCGGGCGGACTGCTCGGCGTCAATGCCACGGCCGATGCGACCAACCGGCTCAGCGTGTCGAGCCCGGGAGTGCTGTTCAACCGCGCGCTTGATGATGTGCGGGTCAACATCAACAAGCAGGATCCCGCCGATACCGCTGCGCTGATCTTTCAGACCGGCTTTTCCGCGCGTGCGGAAATCGGGACGGTTGGCGGTGATGATTTCGTCTTCAAGGTCAGTCCCGATGGCTCGACCTTCCATGAAAGCTTTCGCATCGAGCGCGCCAGCGGTGAATGCCGGTTTGAGCAGCCGCTCGCGCTCAAGCCCTATTCGGTAACCGCCCTGCCAGGCGCAGACACCGCCGGCGCCCTGATCTGGGTCCATGACGAAGCTGGCGGAGCAACAGCCGCCTATGCCGATGGCGCCAACTGGCGGCGCATTCGAGATGGCGTGACGGTGAGCTGATGAACAGGCGTATCGTCTGCAAAGGATCACACAGGAGCAAGATGCCTTACCGCAAAGATATCCCCGACCAGGTGCCGGACTCGCTTCTAGCGGGCAGCCTGATCACCGCCCCGGCATGGGGCCCCTGGCTTGCCCAGATCAATCAGTTGCTGACGACCGCATCGCTGCTCATCGGTCTTGCCCTTGCGGGATCGCGCCTATGGTCGGCCTACAAGCACCGCGAAAGGCGCGAGCGCAAAGACAAATGATGCGCTGGACCATGTGCGTGTCGAGACCAGCCGCCCCTTCGGGCGGTTTCTTTTTTTTAGGAGACAGGCTTTGAAATCCACATTCAAGCATGCGCTTGCGCATGTCCTCAAACATGAAGGCGGCTATGTCGATCACCCGCTCGATCCTGGAGGCGCCACCAATCTCGGCATCACCAGGCGCACGCTCGAACAGGCCCTTGGTCGGTCCGTCAGCAAGGCGGAGGTGCGCGCGCTCGACATGAAGACCGCAGGCACGATCTATCGCCGCAATTACTGGGACGAGCTGGCCTGCGATGTGATGCCTGTCGGGCTGGATCTCGCTTTGTTCGACTGTGGCGTCAACCAGGGTGTTGCGCGCGCCCGCCGTTTGCTGCAGCAGGCCCTTGGCGTCAGAGCAGACGGGATCATCGGTCCGATCACACTGACGGCGGCAAAGCGCGCTGATCCCTTATCCCTGCTGAGCGAATTCATGGCGCGGCGCATGCGGGCCTATGGCGGTCTGACCCGCCTTTTCGGCACTTTCGGCCTTGGCTGGTCACGCCGTCTCATGTCGGTGCACGGCGAGGCGTTGAGGCTGATGCTGGAGGCTCAGGCAAAGGCTGGCCCACAAGGCTTGCCGGCAGACAATCAAAGCCTGCCGCTCAGCAGTGGCGGCAAGCTCCCGGCTGGCGTTGAAACAGCCTGAAGGGCCTGAGCGCCAGCCCTCTACCATCCCCTAATCAACACGAGGACATCACATGCAATTTTTTCTAGAGCGGCTTCGCGAACCGTCAACCTTTGCCGGTATCGCCGCCTTTCTTGCTGGCCTTGGCGTATTCGGATTTGGAGAGAGCGAATGGAACCAGATCTTTGGCGCGGTGGCATCGGTTGCCGGTGCAGTCGCGATCTTCATGAAGGATCCGCTTGTCGATCTGAACGCGTCTTCCGCGAAGGAGCCAAAGGCCAAGTGAGTTCGGCAGGAATGTGCGATCTCATGGAAAAACCGGCCAGACTGGCGGTTTGGCGATGACAATTGCGCAGATCATCCTGGCCATCGCGCGCGCGATCGAAACCCTTATGACGTTGTTGCGCAACAGTGCACAGCGCCGCGCGGGTGAGGCGCAGGCCATGGCCCGCTATTTGACGGAGCAAGTTCAACGTGTTCGCAAGGCTCGTGCTGCTCGCGACGCTGTGCGCGATGACCGGCTGCCAGACGATGACCCCCATCGGCGGGACTGACACATCCTGTCTTGCCTATGAAGCGATAAGCTATTCGCGCAAGGACACGCCAGAGACGGTCAGACAGATCCGCCGTCACAATGCATCGTATGACGCGTTGTGCCGCTGATCACGGATCAGGTGAAGCGGCGCGGAAAAGTGACAGAAAACTGTGGCGGCCAGGCAACAAAAATTTCTCGTTTGGCCGCCAATCTGCTTTGTATACGTAAATGTTCGAATTCTGCGCAATGTTTTTGCAGTGCAAAATTTGTTTGGAGCGCGCAAAATTAACGCAATTTCGAGCTCTTCGAAGGCAATGGAAATGGCATCGCGTCGAACTGCACGACGAATTGTGCGCCCAACAACCTGAACCTGTGAAAATGAACCCCATCAACCTAGTTGACGGCTCCAATAAACGAACCTAGTCTGGTTTTCCTTGTAATCGCTACAATTCGTACAAGCATATGTGTCAGGAGTATAGCGTGGGCCAGTTTCCAGAAGCGGAGGAGCTTGATCTTTTTGTAACGACTATTGGTCGCGTAAGCCGGTGCGAGATCGCGGGTGAGGTGATTTGTCTGGCCTGGACCATGCGCAATCGCATTGGCGAGTTGCGCGGTAACGCTGGTGCCTCGCGTGATCTGGTAAGGTATGTATGCGACGAATTGCTCGAAGATATAGGCATGCGGGACCATGCAAACGGGGTCCATCAGCACAGCCAATACAAGGTGGCGTCGGTTTCGGCTGCGAACGGGTCGGGCACCGTGAAGCGCGATCTGATTGCAGCCTATGTCCGTCTGGTGTGGGAGGGGCTGCTGCCTGATCCAACCAACGGCGCCAGCCGCGCGCAGCATCACGAACATGCTTCGCAACTGGACCGGGCATGGGAGCCGACCGCCCTGATCGGGGCACTGTTATTCTTTCGTCGCAATGGCGGCAGTGGCAAATTGTTCCTGAGCTCATGATGTTCATTTGAAGTTCACACGCCCGCCGATAGATTGCTAGCCTGAATAGCAAGGCAATGCTGGTGTGTGAGCGATGACGAGGTTTTTGACATCCGTGCTGATCGTGATAGCCGTGACGGCCGTGGCTCCGGCTGGCCTGTCCGACTGGGCACTTGCACAGGCATGCACCTCATCATGGTCAAAATCCGGCTATAAGTCATACAGTCAAATCCGTGATGAGGTTCGTCAAAAGCTTGGCGAGGCGCGCATTGTGCGCGTAGAGTTATGTGGTTCCGGCGCCTCGGCTTACTTCAATGTCGTGGCTCTGAGAGAAGAAGGCGGGCATTCGGTAAGGGTCAAATTGAGGGTCGAGGCAAACTGAAAGCCGATTTACTCTCTGGCTCGACCACGCCCACGCGGACCGGATCTGCATCCTGGAACAGCCAATAACCGCGGCGGCAGCAGCATTTGGGTGAGGAAGATATGCGTGTGCTCGTCGTTGAAGATGATGCTGATCTCAACCGCCAGATTCGTGCAGCACTCGGTCATGCCGGCTATGCGGTCGATATCGCCTTCGACGGCGAGGAAGGACATTTCCTCGGCGATACCGAACCTTATGATGCCGTCATCCTCGATCTGGGGCTGCCCAAGCTTGACGGTTTGAGCATTCTCGAGCGCTGGCGTCGCGAGGGTCGCGATATGCCCGTGCTCATCCTCACGGCCCGCGATCGCTGGAGCGACAAGGTCGCAGGCATGGACGCCGGCGCCGATGATTATGTCGCCAAGCCGTTCCACATGGAGGAGATGCTGGCGCGGGTGCGTGCCCTGCTGCGCCGTCACGCCGGCCTTGCCAGCTCCGAGATCGAGTGCGGCCCCTTGCGCCTCGATACGCGCTCGGCGCGCGTCACGTGCAACGGTACGCCGGTTCGCCTGACCTCGCTCGAATTTCGCCTGCTCAGTTACCTGATGCATCATCGCGGACGGGTGGTCCCGCGTATGGAACTGGTCGAGCATCTCTATGAGCAGGATTTCGACCGCGACTCAAATACGATCGAGGTATTCGTCGGTCGCCTGCGCAAGAAAATCCCCGCCAATGTGATCGAGACGGTCAGAGGGCTGGGCTATCGCCTGTCCAACGGCCAAGATGCAGCGTAACTCGCTCGCCTTACGTCTGTTCATCGCAGCGGCCGCATGGCTGTTGCTGATCGTGCCGGTAACCGCATTCGCGCTCATCTCGCTTTATCGCGGCGCGGTCGAGACCAGCTTCGATGTCCGCCTCAATTACTATCTGCAATATCTGATTGCCGCGAGCGCTCCAGATGAAAATCTCGGCTTCGTGCTCGAAGCCCCGGCCACGTTGGGCGAACCGCTGTTTGCGCTGCCGGCCTCGGGCTGGTACTGGCAAATCCAGCCTGCGCGTCAGGGGGCGGAGCCAGTGCAGAAATCCGCCTCACTCGTTTCTGAAACCCTTGCAATGCCGAATGGCAGCGAGGACGCCGATCAGCCCGATCCCGATATCACGAGGATTTATGTGGGCGGACCCGAAGGTCAGGTTCTGCGGATGGTAACTCGCGATATTGTCTTTCTTGAGGATCCTGAGGATCGGGTCTTCACATTCGCGGTTGCGGGAGACGCTGCGGAGATCGACGAGGCGGTCTGGAGCTTCACGACCATGCTCATCGCCTCGTTCATCGTGCTGAGTTCCGGGCTTCTGCTGGCAACAATATTTCAGGTGCGCTATGGCCTGCGGCCTCTGGCTTATCTTCGCGAAGGCCTGGCCGCCATCCGCTCGGGCGATGCTGAACGTCTCGAAGGCAGCATGCCTACCGAAATCCGCCCGCTACAAGACGAGCTGAACCGGCTCATTCAATCCAATCAGGACATCATCGAGCGCTCCCGCACCCATGTGGGCAACCTGGCCCATGCCCTGAAAACCCCCCTGAGCGTCATTACCAACGAAGCCCGCGACCGCAGTGATGAATTCGCGCTGAAGGTCAGCGAGCAATCCGAGATCATGCGCCAACAGATCACCCACCATCTCGACCGCGCACGCATGGCCGCGAGCGCCGGGGTCGTCGGCCGGGCCACGCCGCTGGAGCCGGTCGTTGCCAGCATGTGCGCCGCGCTGGAAAAGATCTACGATCATCGCGAACTGAACATGACCTCTGAATGCCCCAAACACTTGCGCTTTCAGGGCGAGAAGCAGGACCTTCAGGAGATGGTCGGCAACCTGCTGGACAATGCCTGCAAATGGGCTGGCAGCAAGGTTCATGTCGAGGCGCGAAAGATCGAAACGCCAGCAAACTGCAGCGGGGAATTCCTGGAGATAGCGGTTGATGACGATGGACCCGGTCTGTCAGAGGAAATGCGCAGCGTCGTCGTCAAGCGTGGCCGGCGCCTGGATGAAGACAAGCCCGGGTCCGGCCTCGGCCTGTCGATCGTGGCGGATCTATCGGCGCTCTACAAGGGGCAGTTCATGATCGAGAACGGGCCGCTTGGCGGAATTCGTGCGAAGCTGATACTTCCATGTGTTGAAATTCCGGAAGCTCGTCGCAAAAACGCCAGATTATAGCCATCAAGGTTTCGCGTCATCACGAACAAATCGTGATCTTTCGCCAACGTATGGCATTGAGCCCGCGCCCACATTTGCCGTGCCGGGTATAATGCAAAGCATATCAATGCTGTACGGTTCCAGGCCTGATCGGGGGATAGATGAAGATTTTTTCAATCCTTGCGCTTGTCATAGCACTTGCCCTTGCCGGCTGTGCGTCTCGCCAGGAGTCGGGCGCGCTTATTGGCGCAGTCACAGGTGCGATCGTTGGCAACCAGGTGGGCAAAGGCACCGGGAGAGTGTTTGCGACCGCAGCCGGCGCTGTGATCGGCGGTATTGTCGGTAGCGAAATCGGCCGCAAGCTTGATGAAGAAGATCGCCGCGCGGCCATGGAAGCTGAATATGCCGCGCTGGAAGAAGAAGAGCTTGGACGTCGTCATGAATGGGAAAACCCGCGTTCAGGCCACAGAGGCGAAGTGGTGATGCAGCGCGAGTTTGAGCGGGACGGTCGGCGCTGCCGCGAATATGAGCACAAGATCTATATTGATGGCGAACCCGATATCCTGCGGGGGCAATCTTGCCGCGGTGATGATGGGCGCTGGCGCAGCGTCGGCTGAGCCAGGCTGGAAAGCGCCGGCCTGAGGACACTTTGCCGTGCTGGCTCATGCCAGGCCGCATGAGATTTTGAGGGCGACACGTTCGCTTGAAACATGATGTGCGCCACCGAGAGTACTTGAGACTGGTCAGGCCGATGTGTAAACTTTGTGCAACATGCGGCTTGCCGTCGCGTGCCTATTGTGCGGTCGGCAAGCCATCCCAATTCCGAGTAACGGATCAAAGTTTTCCCATACGGGCGGCTCATGTATCTCTGGATCATTATGGCAGGTCTCACCGCGGCCGCGATTGCCTTCATAGCGCGACCCCTTTCACGTGCGCAGTCTGAAGACTTCACCGCCGCCCCATCCGAGAGCGAGATCTTCAGGGCTCAGTTGAGCGAAATCGAGCATGACCAGTCGCGCGGGATATTGTCTGGCGCAGAAGCCGAGGCGGCGCGGATCGAAGTTTCGCGCCGCTTGCTGCGGGCAGCAGAAAGCGAACGCAAGGCTTCGACAGCCCAGATCTCGACAGTCGCCGGCCAGCGCAATCTTGCCATCGCGGTCGTGAGTATGCTGGTTCCTGCAATCGCGCTCTCGACCTATCTCGCGTTGGGTTCACCGGAGATGCCCGAACTGCCCTATGCCAGCAGATTGAGCGAACCCGAGGAAGGCAGGCAGATTGCCGGCCTTGTCGCCCAGGTGGAAGAGCGCCTGCGCGAAAATCCGAGCGACGGCGCGGGTTGGGATGTGATTGCGCCTGTTTATCTGCGGCTCCAGCGTTTCGACGACGCGGTCTATGCCTATTCCCAGGCACTGCGCTTTCAGGGCGAGAGCCCGGAGCGGCTCGAGGGGCTTGGCGAGGCCATGCTGATGACCAATGGCGGCATCGTCAGCGAGCGGGCACGCATGGCTTTCGGGCGTGCTCTTGCGCTGGATCCCACCCTTTCCAAGGCCCGGTTCTGGCTTGGCATGGCGAATGAGCAGGATGGTCGGTTCGCCGATGCTATGGCCAATTATCGAACTTTGCTGGAAATGGCGCCGCCAGATGCGTCCTGGCGCCCCATGGTCGGTGCGCGTCTTGCCATGCTAGAAATACGTGTGAGAGAGCAGGGCAAGGCCGAGACCGCAACGACAAGCGCGCCTGAAGCAGCGCAGCCGGAGGCACAGGGGCCCGCGCCGACATCTGAACAAGTCGCTGCGGCAGCCCAGATGAGCGAGCAAGACCGCAGCGCCATGATCGAACAGATGGTTGCCGGGCTGGCCAAGCGGCTTTCTGAAAATGGCAACGATCTTGACGGGTGGCTCAGGCTGATGCGGGCCTACACGGTTCTTGGCCAGCACGACGATGCGCTCAGGGCGCTAGCTTCGGCGCAGGAGCAGTTCCATGAGGACAATGATGCGCTTGCGAAGATTTCGGCGGCGGCGCGCACTCTGGGATTAGGGTCATGAGGCGCAGTCCAGCCGATGCCGATTTCCGGTCGTTACAGGCTGAGGGTGCCCAGCATGGTGTTGCCCCGGCCTGGCTGAAAGGCAAGATGGCATGACCAGAAAGCAGAGGCGTGCGGTCCTCATCGTTTGCGGGCTCCTCGTGCTGGGCGGCGCGACCGGTCTTGTGCTGAGTGCACTTGAGTCAAAAGTTAGCTACTTCTATTCGCCCTCAGATGTCGTTGCTCAGTCCGTCGGCCCTGGGGAGCGTTTTCGTCTTGGAGGGCTGGTGAAAGAGGGCAGTATAGCCCACGGCGATGGCACCGCAGTCGGCTTTGTCGTCACCGACACCAATAAGACGCTGGAGGTCAGGTATTCAGGTATTTTGCCGGACCTTTTCCGCGAAGGCCAAGGTGTGGTAACCGAGGGCAGCCTCGACACCACCGGTGTCTTCGTTGCAGACAGCGTGCTTGCGCGCCATGATGAGAACTACATGCCCAAGGAGGTCGCCGACGCACTGAAGCGTCAGGGCGTTTGGCAGGAGACGGACGCGAAAAGCCAGTCCCCGTCGCAGACGCAAGCAGAGCCCTCGACCGCCGAATGAATGACGTCGCACAGGAGTGAAGCTTGATCATCGAGACCGGACATTTTGCGCTGATCCTTGCGCTTGCTGTGGCAGTGGTCCAGACCATCGTGCCTGCCTGGGGCGCTTGGCGCGGCGACAGGGCAATGATGGATGTTGGCGTGCCAGCAGCGATAAGCCAGTTCATATTCGTGCTGATCGCTTTTGCCGCGCTGACCTACGCATATATCGTGTCCGACTTTTCGGTATCCAACGTAGCCTTGAACTCCCACTCGGCCAAGCCGCTCTTTTACAAGATTTCCGGCGTATGGGGTAACCATGAAGGATCGATGGTCCTTTGGGTTCTGATCCTGGCGCTTTTCGGGGCCCTGGTCGCCATGTTCGGGCGCAACCTGCCGCCCAGCTTCAAGGCTAATGTTCTCGCCGTGCAAGCAAGTCTTGCAGTGGCATTCCTGCTGTTTGTCGTCGCCACGTCAAACCCGTTCATTCGGCTCGATCCGGCGCCGATTCAGGGCAATGGTCTGAACCCCATCCTGCAGGACCCTGCTCTGGCTTTCCATCCGCCGCTGCTTTATGTCGGTTATGTCGGCTTTTCCATGGCATTTTCCTTTGCCGTGGCAGCACTCATCGAAGGCCGGCTCAACGCCGCCTGGGCGCGCTGGGTCAGGCCATGGACCCTTGTGGCATGGATGTTCCTGACTATCGGCATCTCGCTTGGCTCGTGGTGGGCCTATTACGAACTGGGTTGGGGCGGCTGGTGGTTCTGGGACCCGGTGGAAAATGCATCCTTCATGCCCTGGCTGGCAGGTACGGCGCTGCTGCACTCGGCGCTGGTCATGGAAAAGCGCGAGGCGCTTAAGGTATGGACGGTTCTGCTTGCCATCATAACCTTCGCGCTCAGCCTGCTCGGTACATTTCTGGTGCGCTCGGGCGTGCTTACGTCTGTCCACGCATTCGCGGTAGACCCGGAGCGCGGCGTCTTTATCCTCGCAATTCTTGCCTTTTTCGTCGGCGGGGCCTTTGCGCTCTTTGCATGGCGCGCGCCGCTCCTTCGCCAGGCTGGCGTGTTTGCGCCGATGTCGCGCGAAGGTAGCCTCGTGCTCAACAATCTGCTGCTGGTTACGGCATGCGGGGTGGTTTTTGTCGGCACGCTTTACCCTCTGGCGCTGGAGGCAGTGACGGGTGAAAAGATTTCCGTTGGCGCACCATTCTTCAACGCGACTTTCGTGCCGGTCATGATGCCGCTTCTGCTGGCGATGCCGTTCGGCCCTCTGCTCGCCTGGAAGCGCGGCGACATTCTGGGCGCAACGCAAAGACTGGCGCTTGCGGTGGGACTGGCTATCCTCGCTGCGATCGTGGCTTTTTCCCTCACCATCGGTGGCCCGACCCTGGCGCCGATCGGGGTCGCCATTGCGGTCTGGCTGATCCTCGGAGCGCTTAGCGAACTCGGCTTTCGCGTGAAACTCTTTCAGGCGCCTTGGGCGGAGGTGCTGCGTCGTGCGCGCGGCCTGCCGCGATCAAGCTATGGCGCCACACTGGCCCATCTCGGCGTCGGCGTCATGGTTCTGGGCATTGTCGGAACGACAGCTTGGCAAGCCGAGAGGATCGTCGCCATGAAACCCGGCGATACCGCAGAGATCGTCGGCGTTGCCATCACGCTTGACAACGTGCGCGAACAGCGCGGGCCGAATTACACCGAAGAACTGATCACCATGAGCGCGACGACCGGCTCGGGGCAAAGCTTTGCGCTGTTGCCGTCACGACGGATCTATGATGCGCCGCGCACCAGCACAACCGAGGTGGGCCTGTACGCTTTCTGGACCGGCGATCTGTACGTCGCAATTGGCACCCGCATGGAAAACGGAGCCTATTCGGTCCGCATGCATTTTCATCCCCTTGTGCGGCTGATCTGGATCGGCACGTTCATCATGTTCTTGGGTGGGCTTCTGTCGCTGTCCGACCGACGGTTGCGCATCGGCGCGCCCCGTCTCGCCAAGGCGCGGCCGGCAGCTTCGCCCGTAGCTGCTGAATGAGGGGCAAGTCCATGTGCCTGACCGTGTCGATGCGCATGATTTCGCTCGCGATCGTGTTTGCCTTGAGCCTTGGTGGCGCCTCGGGGTCGCTCAGCGCCCTGCAGCCTGATGAAATCCTCTCCGACCCGGTGCTTGAAGCCCGCGCACGGGGTATCTCCGCCGAGCTTCGCTGTGCGGTATGCCAGAACCAGTCCATCGATGACTCCAATGCGCCGCTTGCCCGCGACCTGCGCCTGCTCGTTCGCGAGCGGCTCGTCAAGGGTGACAGCGACGAACAGGTTATCGAGTTCATCGTTGCGCGCTATGGAGAATATGTCTTGTTGCGCCCGACGCTCGAACCTCACAACTATTTTCTCTGGGGGGCGCCGGCGCTCATCCTGATGCTGGCGATATGGCTTTCCTGGCGTGTGTTTGCACGCAGACGTGGCGAACGCGAGCCCGGCGAGCTGGCCTTGTCGCAAGCCGAGCAGGCAAGGCTCAAGGCCCTGCTGCGCGAAGACAACTGAGCCGCCCTGCTGCGCTCACATCTCCCCACCCCCCCTTTTTGCTCAGCAATCATTCCCCCACCTCTCTTTTTTTTGAGCGACCGCCGGCTTGTCCGCACCGTTTGGTGCTGCCATTGTGCCGTATGTCGGGATGCCGCGATTAACCGGCCTTCCGCATGAGCCCCAAACCAGGTCATCAGCAGGGATCACCGGTGCTAAAATCCTCGCAGAAACTCAGCTTCCCAGGATCGCAGGGCGCTCAGCTCGCCGCCCGGCTCGATCTGCCTTCTGGCGCAATGCGGGCCATGGTGCTGTTTGCCCATTGCTTCACCTGTTCAAAGGACATCTTCGCAGCCAGCCGCATCGCCAGCGAGCTGAGCGAGCAGGGCTTCGGCGTTCTGCGCTTCGACTTCACGGGACTTGGCGCGAGCGAGGGCGAATTTTCCAGCACGAACTTTTCCTCCAACATCGAGGATCTGAAAGCCGCCGCGGCCTATCTGCGGGAACATTTCCGCGCGCCGGACATTCTGGTGGGCCACAGTCTGGGCGGGGCCGCAGTTCTGGCGGTTGCCGGCGAGATCCCCGAGACCAAGGCCGTCGCGACGATCGGTGCGCCCGCCGATGCCGAGCATGTCGTCGCCAATTTCAGCGCGCATCTGGATGATATCGAGCGAGATGGTGTTGCCGATGTCGAGCTTGCAGGGCGGCGCTTCACCATCCGCAAACAGTTCCTCGATGATGTGCGCGCCCATACGCTTGAAGGACGGATTGCGGGGATGCGCAAGGCCCTGCTCATCTTTCATGCACCAACCGACAATGTTGTCGGCATCGAGAATGCCGGCAGGATATTCACCGCCGCCAAACATCCCAAGAGCTTCATTTCGCTCGATGACGCGGACCATCTGCTGTCGCGGCGTGAAGATGCTGCCTATGTCGCGCAGGTGCTCAGCGCATGGGCCTCGCGCTTCGTGGCCGGCGCGCCGCCGGCATACACCCTGCCATATCCGGGCGAAAAGGGCGTCGTTGCTGTGGCCGAAACGGGAGCGGGGCGCTTTCAGCAGGAGATCGTGTCGGAGCGCCATCGCCTGCTTGCCGATGAGCCCGAGAGCTTTGGCGGACATGACAGCGGTCCCTCGCCCTATGATCTGCTTGCCATGGCGCTTGGCGCGTGCACGTCGATGACCATCCGCATGTATGCCGAGCGCAAGCAGATCGGGCTGGAGGGCGTGCGCGTTGATGTGCGCCATGACCGGGTTCATGCCGAGGATTGCGAGAGCTGCACCGATGAGCAAAGGCAGAACCCGGATGGGCAGATCGACGTGTTCGACCGGGCGATCAGCTTCTCCGGCCAAATTAACGAAGACGAGGTTCGGCGTTTGCTGGCGATTGCCGACAAATGTCCGGTTCACAGGACGCTTGAGCGCTCATCATCGATACGGACCCATCTGGCGGAAAAGGAAGCGGCAGCGCAGCATCCCGGCACTGCATGAGCGGTTTTCGCACGACCGCAAGCTGATTGCCGCTACCTCGCGGTGCCGGTCCTGGCTGAGCTCGTGCGTGCGTCGGGATCTGCGTGGGCGCGGCGAAGTTGGCTCAGCAATGCCCGGCTCGGCAAGCCGGTCAAGGGCGCATGAGACAGTTTTTCATGGGCGCGGATAGCCGCCCGCGTCGCCCGTCCGAAAACACCGTCCACCTCCCCGGAATAAAGCCCCTGAGCCTTCAGATGGCGCTGCATTTCGCTGATCTCGGCTGGACTTTGCACCATGACGCCCTGTGCAAGCGACTGAACGATGCCGGCAAAAGTGATTGCATTGACGGCGGTGTTCGCCACGACGTCGGTCCTCAATCGGCGCACCACGCTGCCTTGTAGCAATACCAGCCGCGTGGGAGTGTAGGTTCCCACGTTCACGGCCACAGCCACTGGCCCGGCGCTGGTATCCATGAGGATCGGCGAGCCCGAGGACGCCCAGCCCGTATCACAATCATGCAGCACCAGGCTTTCAGCATCGGTGAAGTGCTGCCCGATGTCGCGCCAGTCAAGTCCGTTGAAGCTGCGGTCTATTGTGCATCGGCTGCTGTAGGCCAGACGCCAGTGCTTGTAATCCCAGTGATAGCTGAGCTGGAAGATCAGCCGCCGCCGCGCCGCCTCGATCAGGTCGGCCGTGGACAGGCCAATCACGGGGATTACGCCGAACCTGCAGATCGGGTGCTCGAGCTTGGCAAGCGCCCAGTCCTGTGGCGCTGACAAAGGCGGTTCGGTGCTGAATTCGGTGGTGCCCACGGAAATATTGTGCTTGGCGCTGCCGCTCCGGCGCCCTTCGATGCCGGAGCTGAGCAGCAAACCCTTGTGATCCAGCCGGAAAGTAATCGCCGAAAGGTCCGGCATGCGCCCCTCTCGCGGCTGAAACAGACAATGCGCCGCCGTCGCTATCGTGTTGGGGGCAACACAAAAGGCCGTGCACAAGGTTTGGGCCTGCAACTCGTAAAGCATGCCAATTCGCCCGGCGAGGTAGGCCAGGTTATCGGGCACATCGCGGCGCTGATCCTCGCCGAACACCGCAGCAAGAGACACGACAGAGGCCGGCTCCGGCATCACCGAGGTGGCGCGTAATGCCGCTCCAGCGTGCGCCCCGGGGACCGCGCCGCCAATCATTCCCGCAATGGGCAGTGCCGCGACCAAGACCCGCAGCAGCTTCAACAAGGCACGGCGCTTCTGCCTCACGATCCCCCCGAGCGTAAAGTCCTTTGGTGCGCAAGCCTTTCAGGCTTATCACGCCAATTGCTCCCAAATTCGGCAAGCCATACCAACATTAAAAACATTTAACTTCATGGCAAGCGCCCGGTAACGCGCATGCTCCTATTGTGCTGAGATAATAATTCGACCTTCGTGAAAGGAAATATTAAAGCCAATGCAAGAACACCGCAACGAAATGAGGTCCAAGAGCCGCTCGGCGCGTCGTTGGACCATATCCGGCATAGCGTTTGCCGCTGTCATCGGGCTCGCCTTTGGCGCCGTGCTGGCAGGTCTGGGGCCGAATTCGCCGGCGTCCTTCGTCGAGGAAGCCCGGGCGCAAGGCGTTCAGGGCGCGCCCTTCGACTTTGCAGATGTCGCCGAGAGGGTCCGTCCGGCCGTCGTCAGTATCGAAGTGCGCACCACTGGCGCCACGGCCCAGCGCCGTCGTTTTGATCCGCGCGGCGAGGATCAGCGCGGTGATCGCTTCTTTGGCCTGCCCGATGATCACCCGCTGCGCGAGTTCTTCCGCCGCTTTGGCGAAGGTGTCCCGCAGGCGCCTGATTCACTGCCATCGCGCTCGGCGGGTTCAGGCTTCTTCATCTCGGCTGATGGCTACATCGTCACCAACAACCACGTGATCGACGGCGCCGACCGTATCGAGGTCACGGTGGGTGAAGAACAGCGCAAATATGACGCAACCCTCGTCGGCGCAGATCCGCGTACTGATTTGGCCCTGCTCAAGGTCGAAGGCCGGGATGATTTTCCGTTTCTCGAATTTGCCGACAAACCGGCACGCGTGGGCGAGTGGGTTCTGGCCGTCGGCAATCCGTTTGGCCTCGGCGGTTCGGTTTCTGCCGGCATCGTCTCCGCCCAGGGACGCGACATCGGCTCCAGCCCATATGATTACATGCAGATCGATGCTGCGGTTAACCGCGGCAATTCCGGCGGTCCGGCCGTGAACCTTGAAGGCAAGGTGGTCGGCGTCAATACGGCCATCTTCTCGCCTTCCGGGGGCAATGTCGGTATCGCATTCGCTGTGCCGGCCTCCGTCGCAAGAGAAGTCATCGCAGAGCTTCGCGAACGCGGCAGCGTCAGCCGAGGCTGGTTGGGCGTGACCATTCAGGACGTCACGGAGGAATTGGCCGCCGGTCTTGGCATGGATGCTGATGATCCCCACGGCGCTATCGTCACCACCATTCTCGAGGAGGGCCCCGCCAACGGATCGGCTCTCCAGGTCGGCGATACCATCGTCGCGGTTCAGGGTGAGCGCGTCGAGAATTCGCGTGATCTGGCGCGCAAGATAGCCGCTGTATCGCCCGGAACCGATGCTCAGCTGAGCATCTTCCGCAACGGTGAGGAGAACGAGATCTCGGTTGAACTCGGCACGTTCCCAACATCGCCTCAGGTTGCCGCTCTGGAACAGCCGCGTCCTTCAGGCGCCGAGCTCGAGGACCTTGGCATCACCCTTGCACCCCTGTCGGATCTTGCCATGGGCGAAGATAATCGCCGCAAGAGCGAACAGCGCGGGTCACGCAACGACGGGATGCGCGGACGCGGGGACGACGCCATGATGGATGGCGTTGCCATCGTCGATGTCGATCCCTCCTCCGTTGCCGCCGATCAGGGCCTGGAGCGCGGTGACATCATAGTCGCAGTTGGTGATACCCGTGTCGATACGCCGGAACAGGTTGCCGAAGGCGTAGCGTCGGCGCGCAGCCGCGGCCGCCCCGCAGTGGTGTTTCAGATACGCCGCGGTGAGCAGCAGCGTTTCGTTGCCCTTCCGTTCGACGCTGCCCGGTAGTAGAACCGATCAGCGAGAGATGATTGATTGTGGCTCGGCCGTCTTTCGGCCGGGCCCTTTCCCGTGAATGACACAATGACAGGTTGTATCATGCGCATCCTCATTGTCGAGGACGATGAAAAATCGGCAATCTATCTGGTGCGCGCCCTCAAGGAAGCCGGGCACGTCGCCGAACTGGTGGGCGATGGCGAGACCGGGCTGGCGCTTGCCATGAGCGAAGGCTACGATGTGCTCATCATCGATCGCATGCTGCCGCTGCGCGAGGGCTTGAGCGTCGTCGCCGAGTTGCGCAGCCGCGGCAACAAGTTACCCGTATTGGTGGTGAGCGCGCTGGATGATGTCGATGACCGCGTGAAGGGGCTGCGTGCAGGTGGCGATGATTACCTGACCAAGCCCTATGCGATGTCTGAACTGATTGCGCGCGTGGAGGCGCTGGCGAGGCGCAGCAGCACGCCGGGCGAAGCCGAGACCCGCTATGTCGTGGGCGATCTGGTGCTCGATCGGCTGTCGCATAAGGTGACCCGCGCGGGAGAGCCGATCGTGCTGCAGCCGCGCGAATATCGTTTGCTCGAATATCTTATGAAACATGCCGGGCAGGTCGTGACGCGCACGATGCTGCTTGAAAATGTCTGGGATTATCACTTCGATCCTCAGACCAACGTGATTGACGTCCACATTTCGCGATTGCGCGCCAAGATCGACAAGGCCTATGACAAGCCGCTCCTCCACACCATCCGCGGTGCGGGATACATGGTCCGTCAGGACAGCCCTTAAGCTGTTCAGAACCACGGCATTCCGCATGTCCCTGATCTATGCGGCCCTGTTTTCAGCCGCTGCCGCGCTGGCATTCGGCTATGTCTACTGGCATACGAACGTTCTCCTCGCTCGCCAGATCAACGAGACGATCCAGGCCGAGGTGCAGGGACTGGCCGAGCAGTTTCGCGCAGGCGGGCTCGATGCCCTCATCAAGGTGATCAAGGAGCGCACCAATTCACCCGGCGCCAGTATCTATGTCATTGCCGAAGCCGATGGCACACGCCATGCCGGCAATGTGAGCGCCATCCCGGCGGAGTTGCTGGAAAGCCTGGGGAGCATTCCATTCGAATATCGCCGCTCGCCTGATGAGACCAAGCCGCGTCTGGGTGTCGCCCAGGTGATCCGGTTGCCCGACGGCAAGACCCTCGTGGTCGGGCGCGACATCGAAGACAGCCGCAAACTCACGCGCATCGTCGCCAATGCCTTCATCTGGGGGGTCGGTCTTGTCGCGCTGGCGGGCATGCTTGGCGGTGTGCTGCTGGCACGCATAATCCTGCGCCGTATCGATGCCGTGACCCTGACCAGCGGCACGATCATCGCCGGCGATCTGTCCCGGCGCATTCCGCTTGCCGGCACCGGGGATGAACTCGACCGGCTCGCCGCCAACCTCAACACGATGCTGGAGCGGATCGAGCAGTTGATGAACGGAATGCGCGAAGTTTCCGACAATATCGCCCATGATCTGAAGACCCCGCTGACGCGCATCCGCAACCGCCTCGACACCACCTTGCGCGAGAGCGCGGATGCGCAGGCCTATCGAGAAGTGCTGGTGCAGACGATAGAAGACGCTGATGAACTCATCCGTACCTTCAATGCGCTGCTCAGCATTGCCCGGCTGGAGGCAGGCGCGCACACCGAGGATTTCGACAATTTCGATCTGGGCGGGGCAGTACGCGATATCGCCGATCTGTATGAGCCGCTAGCCGAGGCCCGCGGCGTGCGTATCGAAGTGGCCGCGCAGGATCCGATCCCGGTGCGCGCCAACCGCCAGTTGATCGCCCAGGCTCTGGCCAATCTCATCGACAATGCCATCAAGTATGGCGGCCCTTCGTGCACAGACACATGCCCGGTCGTTATGGTCGGTGCGCGCCGTGTTAACGGAAATGCCGAGATCACCGTGGCCGATCATGGCCCGGGCATCCCCGCGCATCAGCGCGAGACGGCACTCGCCCGCTTCGCCAGGCTGGAGACGAGCCGGTCCAATCCGGGCAGCGGACTTGGCCTCAGTCTCGTTTCGGCGGTCGTGCGGCTGCATGGCGGCGAGATCGAATTGAGCGATAACGGGCCGGGCTTGCGGGTTGCCTTGCGGATGCCGTTGCCGCACTCTGGCAGGATAAATAGCGCTGTAGAGAGTTGAGCCGGCGCGCGGCTGATGCCAACCGGGACGCGCAATGTGAAAACATTTAGCGAACAGATCGCCGAACTCCCCGTCGTCTGCGACGCGCAGCGGGGTGAACATTTCATTGCCGAACTCTTGCAGGCGGCGCAGATCGACGACGCCGGCGTACGACTTGGCGATCTGCTCGAAACCTGTCCGCGCCTGCGCTCGCTGCTGGGCGCTGTCGCAGCGGCGTCGCCGTTTCTGGCGGGACTGGCCAAGCGCCATAGCGGTCTGATCTGCGGCCTGTTCTCATCGAGCGCCGAAGACCTGTTCGATGAGATCTTGTTGCAACTTTCCAATCCGGCCGAGCAAATTCCTCCCGGCGATGTGGTGATGCGCGACATGCGCCTTGTCCGCGCGCGCGTCGCGCTTCTCGTCGGCCTCGCCGATGCCGCGGGTATCTGGGACGTCGAACATGTCACCGAGCGTCTTTCGCAGGCCGCCGACCGGCTGCTTCTCCACGGTATTCGCTACGGTTTTGCCCGCGCCGCGCTGGATGGGAAAATTGTCCCTGCGGATCGGCTGGCTCCGGAAAAGGACAGCGGCTTCATGGCCATTGCCATGGGCAAGTATGGTGCGCGTGAGCTCAATTTCTCCAGCGACATCGACCTTGTGATCTTTTATGACCGTGCCCGGTCAAATCTGGCGCCGGGTGTTGAGCCGGGACCGTTTTTCGTGCGCTTTACCCGCGAGCTGGTCCGGTTGCTCAGCGAGCATACAGCAGATGGCTATGTGTTTCGCACCGATCTGCGGCTGCGCCCCGATCCGGGCTCGACGCAAATTGCCTTATCGAGCGAGGCGGCTTTCCAGTATTACGAGAGCTTCGGTCAGAACTGGGAGCGCGCAGCATTCATCAAGGCGCGCGCCGTCGCCGGCGATCTTGTCGCGGGCCAGGCTTTCCTGCGCGATCTGGCGCCCTTCATCTGGCGCAAATATCTTGATTTTGCTGCCATCGCCGATGTGCACGCCATGAAGCGCCAGATACATGCCGTGCGCGGTCATGCTTCGGTTGCGGTTCACGGGCACAATCTGAAGCTCGGGCGTGGCGGCATTCGCGAGATCGAGTTCTTCGCCCAGACCCAGCAACTCATCGCCGGTGGGCGCCAGACCGATCTGCGCTGTGCACGCACTCTTGATGCCCTCGCGGCGCTGCGTGCGCGCGGCTGGATCTCTGAGCGCGCCGAACGCGAAATGGCAGCCGCCTACCGGTTCCTGCGGCGCACCGAGCACCGTATCCAGATGCTCAATGATGAGCAGACCCATTCCCTGCCAGACGACGAAGCAGGGCTCCTGCGTGTTGCCAATTTCTCCGGTTTTGCCGACACAGCGTACTTTGCCGAGACATTGAAAGCCCATCTGCTCAACGTCGAGGCCCATTACGCCGCCCTTTTCGAGAAAGTGCCGGAGCTGACGGCATTGAGCGCGGCAGGCAATCTGGTCTTCACCGGCGACAGCGATGATCCAGGCACCGTGGAAACCTTGCAGCGCATGGGTTACGCCAACCCTTCAGCAGCCATTGCCACGGTCCGGGGCTGGCATTTCGGCCGCTATCGCGCGATGCGCACCGCCAAGGCCCGCGAGCGGCTCACCGAGTTTCAGCCCGCTTTGCTGGAAGCGCTGGCGCAAACGGCACAGCCCGATCTGGCGCTTGCCTCCTTCGACAAGTTCCTGTCCGAACTGCCCGCCGGCATTCAACTGTTCGCCATGTTGAGGAACAATCCGGGCCTGCTGCGGCTGATCGCTGATATCATGGGGTCGGCGCCGCGCCTGGCACAGGTGCTGAGCCGCAATCGGCGCGTGATCGACGCCATCCTCGACCCTGGCTTCAATGGGGTGCTGCCGGATGATGCCCAATTGCGCGAGATGATCCGTTCTGAGCTTGCATCTGCGAGCGATTACCAGGATGCGCTCGACCGCGCCCGCCTGCTCGGCCAGGAGCAGAGTTTCCTCATCGGCATCGGCATAATGTCGGGCACGATTTCCACCGATGGTGCGGCGCTTGCTTATTCGCGTCTGGCGGATGGCTTCGTCGATGCCCTTGCCGAGGCGGTGTCGCGCGAGCTGGAGACCGCCCATGGCAGGCTGCCGGGCGGGGCTGTGGCGGTGCTGGCGCTGGGCAAGCTCGGCAGCAAGGAGATGACGGCGACATCTGATCTTGATCTGATCGTCATTTATGATCATGACGCGGATGCGACGGCTTCTGACGGTTCCAAGCCCATCGCGCCATCGCAATATTATGCCCGCTTCACCCAGCGTCTTATCGCGGCGCTTTCCGCGCCGACCGCCCGCGGCCGTTTGTATGATGTCGATATGCGCCTGCGCCCGTCAGGCAATGCCGGGCCGGCGGCTGTCAGCCTTGCAAGCTTTGAGGATTATCAGACAAACCGCGCCTGGACCTGGGAGCATATGGCGCTCACCCGCGCCCGCGTCATCTCCGGCCCGCGCGTGCTTTGCGAACGCATCGAGGCCAGCATCAGGACAGTGCTGTGCCGGCCGCGTCATGCCCGATCGACGGCAACGGACATGATGGAGATGCGCAAGCGGATCGAGCGCGACAAGAAGCACAAGGGTATCTGGGATGTGAAACTGGTTCCGGGCGGCCTGCTGGATGTGGAGTTCATCGCCCAGAATCTCCAGCTCGTTCATGCTCACAGATTTCCCGACATCCTGCTGCGGGGCACGCAGGACGTGCTTCGTGCGCTGAACGAAAGGGGGCTGCTGGATTCCGGTGAGGCCAGCATTCTGATAGGCGCGACCAGGCTTTATCATCAGCTCACTCATATCATCCGGCTTTGCCTCGACACCGATTTTGACCCGGACGAAGCTCCCGAAGGGCTCAACAAGCTGGTGCTCAATGCCGTGGGCGAGCCGGACATGGTCCGGCTGAGCGAGCGCCTGAGCGATGCACAAGCCCAGGTCAGGGCCGTGTTTGCCAGGATCGGAGAACGTGACGGCGCGCCGCCTGCGTGGCGCGACGGATATTCAACTCCTGATGCGTAATATGAAAAGAGACAGGCGGCTGAGCGAGCCGCTCGCATATCAGGAGAACACGCATGACCTTGCGACTGAGTCATTCGCCGTTGGCGGCATTCATGGCCGCCTTTGTGCTTGTGGGTGGTATTTGCGCTGCCTTGGCGCAGGAGCCGAGCAGCGATCAGCGAAGCGAACCTGCGCTCAGCGATGCGATACCGGCCGACTGTCAACCCGGTTTGCGCTTGCGCCGCGTTCTTGTTGGCGTGCTTGATGACATGGGCTTTGATGGGGTGAGCCTTGACGGGTTCATGCGCCTGCGCGGTTTCGTCTTCGACCGCTTCGATGCGGATGGCGACGGAACGGTGACGAGCGAGGAAATCGAGGATCTGCTGCAACGTCGCGTGGCGATAATGTCGGCGCGGATCATGTCCTGCTTCGATATCAATGGCGACGGGCTTGTCTCTCGTGAGGAATTCGACGAAGTTGGCCGCGCCCGCTTCGCTTCGCGCGATGCGGATGCTGACGGAGTGATCGGCCCTTCGGAGCGTCCGGCCTGGCTACGGCCCTGAAGCCGTGAGCGATGTCTATGTGAGCGGCGTGGCTGAGCCCGCCCTTGCACAGACGGGAGTGGTGATGATCCAGCCAGCGAGGCGCGAGCCGGCGGTGCACACTATGGATGATGAGGAGGAACTGGCGCGACGTGTCGCGGCTGGCGACCATCAGGCCTATACGGTGCTTGTGAACAAATATCTGCCGATGCTGCTGGTGGCGGCGCGCCGCATGATGGGCAATCACGCTGCGGCTGAAGATGTCGTACAGGATGCGCTGCTGAAGCTCTGGACGCAGGCTGCCCAATATGATGCCGAGCGCGGCCGGGTCTCGACGTGGCTTTATCGGATAACCGCCAATTTGTGCATTGACCGTCTGCGCGCGAACCGGTCCAGCCAGTTGCCCGATGGTTTCGATCAGGCCGAGCCACCGCGTCAGGACCGCGATCTCATGGAGAATGATCTGGCCGAGCGGGTCGAAACTGCGCTTCAGGCCCTGCCCGAGCGTCAGCGTCTGGCGATGGTGCTGTTTCATTATCAGGGGTTGAGCACCAAGCAGACCGCCGAGATCATCGATGTATCTGCCGAAGCGGTGGAGTCATTGCTGGCGCGCGCACGTCGGCAACTCAAGGAAAGCCTCCGCAAGGATTGGCAGGAATTTCTGCCAGAGGACACGATATGAGGCTTGCGCAGTGCTGCTTCGATGGATGGATGCGCGGGATAACGCTTCATGGAAAGTTGAGACGATGACTGAGCACGACACCGAGACCGAAACGAGATTGCGTGAGCTGCGCGCCCTTCTCGATGTTCATGGCGCTGATGAAAGGCGCTGGCCAGAGCATATGCGGCGGCTGGCGCGCGCTTGCGGGGCCCTGGCGGACCGCGACATTATCGAGGCGCAGGCGCTTGAGCGCGTGCTGAGCGCTGCGCCCTCGGCAACAGCCGGTGCTGATCTGCGGGAGCGGGTTCTGGCGGCTGCACGGCAGAAACACAATGCCCCGCAGCGCTCGCTCAGCGCGGGCGGCAGGTCTGGCCGTCTGCCGGTTTCTGCTGCTCGCGCCGTTCGGTATACGCCAGCGCGCGCACGCAGCGGTTTCCTTCCGGCGGCTTCCCTGCTGGCGGCTTCCCTGTTTATCGGGGTTCTCATTGGTGCGTCTGCGGAGCCAGCACAGGTGATGGGCCGGTTCGTCTATGCCTTTGCGGTCGAGGCCAAGGTGAGCGATGCGCTTGGTGTGCTGGGCGTTGGTGATCTGGAATTGGGTGGAGAGCGGTTATGAGTGACATGAGCCAATCAACAAGCGCCGGGCCGCGACGCACGCGGCGTTGGGTGTGGTGGCTTCTTGTAGGCTCGCTGGCCCTAAATCTGCTCATCGTGGGGGTCATCGGCGGGGCCTTCTGGGCGGTGCGCAGCGGCGGAATGTGGGATGCTCCTACAGTTGCTGCGCGCAGCTTCCAGTTCATGCAGAGCCTGCCGGAAGAGACGCGCAGCGAGGTGCGCTCGGTTTTGCGGAGCTACTGGGACAGGGTGTCGCCGAATGTGCGTGAGTTACGGGCAACGCGCCGTGATCTGGCACGGCTGGTCAGCACCGATCCGCTGGATGATGTGGCCTTGCGCCAGGCACTGGATGCATTGCGGCAGAAGGAAAACGCGTTGCGCCTTTCGGCGACCGACATGCTCATCAATTCACTCAAGAGGCTGCCGGCATCGAGGCGGGTTGATTTTCTGCGGACTTTTGCACGCCACGGCGTGGAGATAAGTTGTGCGCCAGGCGAGGCGGGGCTGGAGCGCGGCGCACAAGCGATGCGCAACCGCGTTGCCACCTATTCCCCGGCACACGACACCCGCTCTGGAGAAGGGTTTTTCCAGTAAACCACTTCCGCCCGCCCCTGGACCCAGCCCTACCGTTCAGTAACGGGCGGACCAGCCCCGGGTGCGGGCGCGAGGTATAGTGTTGCCTAACCGCTCGGCTGCGGCAAAGCAACGGGCAGCCAGATCATTCGGCCGCCTCCGTCGCGTCCTCGGTCTTGATTTCCTGGCCCGTCGTCTGGTCCACCATCTTCATCGACAGACGAACCTTGCCGCGCTCATCAAAGCCGAGCAGCTTGACATAGACCTGATCGCCTTCCTTGACATGATCGCCCACGGTCTTTGCGCGTTCCGCCGAAAGCTGGGAGATATGAACCAGACCGTCACGCGGGCCGAAGAAATTGACGAATGCGCCAAAATCCACGACCTTGACCACCTTGCCCTTGTAGATGTGGCCGACCTCGGGCTCGCTGGTGATCGACTTGATGCGGGTGACGGCAGCCTCGATCGAGGCCTCGTTGGCAGCCGCGATCTTTACCGAGCCGTCGTCGCTCAGATCGATCTTCGCACCGGTTTCCTCGACGATGGACCGGATCATCGCGCCGCCGGGGCCGATGACCTCGCGGATCTTGTCGGTGGGGATATGGATGATCTCGATGCGCGGCGCATGCGAGCCCACGCCCGGCCGCGACTGATCCAGCGCCTTGTTCATCTCGCCAAGAATGTGCAACCGGCCGTCCTTGGCCTGATCGAGAGCGACCTTCATGATCTCGGCCGTGATGCCGGTGATCTTGATATCCATTTGCAGCGAAGTGATGCCCTGTTCGGTGCCCGCGACCTTGAAGTCCATGTCGCCGAGATGATCCTCGTCTCCGAGAATGTCTGAAAGGACGGCGAACTTGTCACCTTCCTTGATCAGGCCCATGGCGATGCCGGCTACGGGGCGGGTCAGGGGAATGCCTGCGTCCATCATGGCAAGCGAGGCACCGCACACCGTGGCCATCGACGAGGAGCCATTCGACTCAGTGATTTCGGAGACCACGCGCACGGTGTAGGGGAAGGCGTCCTGAGCCGGCATCATCGGATGCAGCGCCCGCCAGGCGAGCTTGCCATGGCCGATTTCCCGCCGGCCCGTGCCGCCCATGCGCCCGGTCTCGCCAACGCAATAAGGTGGGAAATTGTAATGGAGCATGAAGGTTTCCTTGTAGGTCCCCTCCAGGGCATCCACGAATTGTTCGTCCTCGCCGGTGCCTAGCGTCGCAACGACCAGCGCCTGGGTTTCGCCGCGGGTGAACAGCGCCGAGCCGTGCGTGCGCGGCAGCAGGCCGACTTCGCTGACGATCGGGCGCACTGTCACGAGATCGCGTCCGTCGATCCTTTTTGAGGTCTTCAGGATCGCGCCGCGAACGACGTCCTGCTCGACCGCCTTGAACGCCGCGCCGACCGCCGCCTTCAACGTGCCGTCGTCATCCTCGGGAACCAGATCGGCAACGATCTTTTCCTTGACCTTGCCGACAGCTTCCTGGCGGACCTGCTTCTCGACGATAGTGTAAGCGTCGCGCAGCCCCTTCGTGGCCGCGGATGCGACCTTGTCCTTCATGTCGGGCGCTTCAGCCTGAGGCAGGTCCCAGGGCTCGTTGGCGGCGGCTTCCGCCAGGTCGATGATGGCATTGATCACCTGCTGGAACTGCTCATGGCCGAACATCACCGCTTCGAGCATCACGTCTTCAGACAGTTCATTCGCCTCGGACTCGACCATCATCACAGCATCGCCGGTGCCGGCAACAACCAGATCGAGCTTGCTTTCATGCATCTCGTCGATCAGCGGATTGAGCACGTAATCGCCCGAGATATAGCCGACGCGCGCTGCGCCGATCGGACCGAGGAACGGCACGCCCGACAGGGTCAGCGCCGCTGATGTGGCGATCAGCGCGACGATATCGGGATCGTTTTCAAGATCGTGCGACAGCACCGTCGCGATGATCTGGGTTTCGTTCTTGAAGCCCGGCACGAATAGCGGACGGATCGGCCGGTCGATGAGCCGCGAGGTCAGCGTCTCCTTTTCTGTGGGACGGCCTTCGCGTTTGAAAAAGCCGCCCGGGATCTTGCCGGCGGCATAGGTCTTTTCCTGATAATGGACAGTCAGAGGGAAGAAATCGACATCCTTGCGGGCGTGCTTTTCAGCGACGGCGGCGGCCATCACGGTGGTCTCGCCATATTGGACCAACACGGCGGCGTCCGCCTGGCGTGCGATCCGTCCGGTTTCGAGGATAAGGGGGCGTCCGCCCCATTCGATTTCCTTGCGGTGTATCTTGAACATTCAGTTTCCAATTCGGTTCATCCGGCACCCGTGCCGGATACGGCGTCTTCTTGTTTGACTATAGCACGACCGGTTTAGCGCGAATTCTGCTCCCGAGATAGGGGCAATTTCAATTCGTCACAGGCACGCAGATGTGCTGTGCGCGCAGGCCGCGAAGGGGATATGCATATTGCTTGCAGCCAAGACAGCTTGCGCCGGCGCTGAAACCATCAGCGGCGGATGCCCAGTCGTTTGATCAGGCTGTTGTAGCGCTCGGTGTCTTTTGATTTGACGTAATCAAGCAGGCGGCGGCGCTGGCTGACCATTTTCAGCAGACCGCGGCGGGAATGATTGTCTTTCTTGTGCGACTTGAAATGCTCGGTCAGGTTGGTAATGCGCTCCGTTAGCACCGCGACCTGAACCTCGGGGGAGCCTGTGTCGCCCGATTTCGCACCATATTCCTCGATGAGCGCGCGCTTGCGCTCGGCATCAATCGACATCGTCTTCTCCTTCATGAAGTTTGTCTCAGATATCCGATCAAAAGCCAGGATGTCGTCCAGCCTTCTCTCAACGCAAGCTATAGGAGTTTCGGATCGCTAAATCAACGGCAACGAACAAGGTCCATGAAGACCCAGCCCCACCTGCGCCATTGACCCTGATAATAACCAGATACACGCCCCGATTTCATACACTCTTTTCACGCAAAAGGTTAAAGACGCGGGCTGAGTGAAATTCGCCCTGTTCGACATCGCCTATGGCAACCAGCACACCACGCGAGGTTACATAAGCGCGCCCGGCAAGGGCGGGGGCATCGCGTCCACGCAGCAGGATGGGCTGGCCGCGGCGCAAACGGGCGGCATCCGCGCTGTTGACGGCCAGTTCGTGAAGTCCCTCGAATACGGACTGAACTGGGCTGATCCTGGCGCGCGCCTTCGCCGTGCCATCTTCGCTTTCGCACAAATCCTCGATCTCACCGAGGCTTACCGCATCATCGATCGCAAATGGGCCGACAGCGGTTCGCTCCAGCGCGCTGATATGGCCAAGACAGCCGAGCTTGCGGCCCAGATCACGAGCGATCGAGCGCACATAGGTGCCCTTGCCGCAATCGGCTTCGAAGACGCAGTGATCGGCGTCGGGCATGCCGATGATCTCGAGCCGATGGACCTCTACCTCACGGGCCTGAAGCTCGAACGCCTCGCCCTCACGCGCCAGATCATAGGCGCGTGCTCCGTCCACCTTGATGGCCGAGAACTGCGGAGGCACCTGCTGAATGAGCCCGCGAAAGGCGGGGAGCGCAGCGTCGATCATGTCGCGCGTTGGGCGCTCGTCGCTCTGCCTGACGGCTTCGCCTTCGCTGTCATCGGTCGCGGTCTCCAGGCCCCAGCGAACCGTGAAGCGATAGCTTTTCTGCGCCGCGACCGCAAACGGCACCGTCTTGGTGGCTTCTCCAAAGGCAACAGGCAGGACGCCGGTCGCCAGCGGATCAAGAGTGCCGGCATGGCCGGCCTTCTTTGCATTCAGCAGCCATTTGAGCTTGTTGAGCGCAGCAGTGGATGTCATCCCCGCGGGCTTGTTCAGGATCAGCCATCCATTGACCTGGGTGCGTTTGCGGCGAGTCTGCTGGTGCTGTTGGCTTGTCTCGGCTGTCATCATCACTCCAGATCGCGCGCCACATCGGGTGAGCGCAACAGCTTGTCGATACGCGAGGCCTCGTTGAGGCTGCTGTCCGGTTTAAAGAGCAGATCGGGCACATATTTCAGTTCGACCCGCCGAGCCAGAGCACCGCGCAGGAATTTGCGATGCCGCGAGAGCGTGTCCAAGGCTTTCCTTGCCTGTTCCGGTGCAGTCTGGATATAGACCGTCGCATTGCGGATGTCCGGACTTGCGCGCACTTCGGCAATCGTGATCAGTATCCCGCGCAGATCGGGATCGGCGATGTCGCCGCGCAGCAGGATTTCGGCAAGCGCGTGGCGCAGGACTTCGCCGACCCGGAGCTGGCGTTGGGAGGGGCCCTTGGGCCCGGCACGGACGGCGGCTTTCCTGTTCATGATCGACCTCGCGAAAATGAAGTTCAGCTCAGAACCTGGCTGCGATAGGCATAGCATGCAAAGGCAAAAGACGCGGTGGAGACGATGACCGCGTTGATCGAGGCGCGCCACCGCGAGCCATCTGCGCGCTCGGCATCATCCGCCAGACGCCATGCAACGGGCAGATAGGCCGCTTGCAGAACCAGGCCCGCCCCGAGCAGCCACACGCTCCAGACACTGAGCGCGATAAGGGCTACTCCCGCGCCAAGGTAGATTACCGCGCAAGCAGCGATGTACAACAGATTGAGGTCGGGTTTCGCGGGCTGAAGCGAAATCTGGGCGATGGCCCGCTCAAGGAACCAATCCATGCGCACCGCGCGCACCAGCATCAGCGCGCCGAAAATGTAAAAGCCGCCAAGGCCATAGGCGATCCAGGTCATGATGCTGGCGGGCCGGCTACAGTGTGCGCTCGATCTTTTCCACCCGGTAACATTCGATGATGTCGCCCGCGCGGATGTCCTCGTATTTTTCAAAGGCCATGCCGCATTCCTGACCGGCCATGACTTCCTTGACCTCATCCTTGAAGCGCTTGAGCGTGGCCAGCTTGCCCTCGTGGATGACGACATTGTCGCGGACCAGGCGCACACCGGCTCCACGCTCCACCCGGCCTTCGGTGACGCGGCAGCCGGCGACTTTGCCGACCTTGGTGATGTTGAACACTTCCAGGATTTCGGCATTGCCGAGGAATGCCTCGCGCAGGGTCGGGTCCAGAAGGCCGGACATCGCCGCCTTGATGTCGTCAACCAGATCGTAGATGACGTTGTAATAGCGGATCTCGACGCCGTCCTGCTGGGCGGCCTGACGCGCCTGCGTATTGGCGCGCACGTTGAAGCCGACGATGGCGGCGCCGGAGGCGGTGCTCAAGGTGATGTCGGATTCGGTTATGCCGCCGACGCCGGAATGGACCACGCGGGCCTCGACCTCATCGGTGCCGAGCTTGTCGAGTGCCGCCGTAATCGCTTCGACCGAGCCCTGCACATCGCCCTTGATGATCAGCGAGAATTCCTTCTTCCCGGCCTGGCCGAGCTGGCTCATCATCTGTTCGAGCGAACTGCGCGATCCCGCACCGGTTGCGCGGACTTCGCGCAGCTTGCGCATGCGGTAGTCGGTGATCTCTCGCGCGCGCGCCTCACTCTCGACGACAGCAAACAGATCGCCTGCTTCAGGCGCGCTGCCGAGGCCGAGAATTTCCACCGGTTGCGATGGCGCGGCGCTGGCGGTGTTGTCGCCCTTGTCGTCCAGCAGCGCGCGAACCTTGCCCCAGGCGCGTCCGGCGACAACGATCTGGCCCACTTTCAGCGTGCCGCGCTGGACCAGAACGGTCGCCACAGGCCCGCGTCCACGCTCCAGCTTGGCCTCGATGACAACGCCTTCGGCCGCGCGATCGGCATTGGCCTTGAGCTCCAGAACTTCCGCCTGAAGATTGATGGCCTCGAGCAGCTTGTCCAGATTGGTCCGCTGGAGCGCCGAGACCTCCACTTCCAGCGTATCGCCGGACATGCTTTCGACGATCACCTCGTGCTGCAGCAGTTCGGTGCGCACGCGCTGCGGATCGGCGCCGGGCTTGTCGATCTTGTTGATGGCGACGATCAGCGGCACGCCTGCGGATTGCGCATGTTTGATGGCCTCTATCGTCTGCGGCATCACACCGTCATCGGCGGCGACGACCAGCACCACAATATCAGTGGCTTTTGCGCCGCGGGCGCGCATTGCGGTAAATGCCGCATGGCCCGGCGTGTCGATGAAGGTGATCGGCGCGCCACCGTCGGTGCGCACCTGATAGGCCCCGATATGCTGGGTGATGCCGCCAGCTTCGCCGGAGACGACATTTGTCTTTCTGAGCGCATCGAGCAGCGATGTCTTGCCGTGATCGACATGGCCCATGACGGTAACGACGGGCGCGCGCGGCTGCATGTCGCCGGCTTCATCGCTCTGGCCTATGAAACCTTCCTCGACATCGGCTTCGGAGACACGTTTCACCGTGTGGCCGAATTCAGCGACGATCACTTCTGCCGTATCGGCGTCGATGACATCGGTGATCTTGTGCATCTGTCCTTGTTTCATCAGATATTTGATGACGTCGACAGCGCGTTCGGCCATGCGGTTGGACAATTCCTGAATGGTGATCGCGTCGGGCAACTGCACCTCACGCGCGATCTTCTTGCGCTGGGCATCCGCGCCGATCGCCTGCTTCTTCTGGCGCTCGCGATGCCGACGAAGCGAGGCGAGGCTGCGCTCGCGCTGGCTGTCATCGAGCGCGTTGGTGATCGTCAGCTTCGAGCGCGCCCGGCGGTCATCGACGGTGCGCTTGGGGGCCGGGCGGACTTCAGCCGGGCGGGCCTTCTTGCCGCGACCCGGCGCATCGTCATCATCCGGCACCTCGCGGGCGGTGCGCTCAGGTGCCTTGGCGCCAGACCGTGTCTCGGCGTCGCTTGCCGGTTTGCGCAGTGTGGTAGCCGGCTCGGCCGTCTGGTCTTGCCCAGTCTTTTCCTCAGGCTTGTCGGGTACACTCCCGACTTCAGGCGCTTGCGAGGGTGCCGGAGCGCCGGCTTCGTTGGCCTCAGCGCGCTCTTGCTCGGCTTGCTGATCGCTCTTGAGCTTGGCTTCCTCAGCGCGAGCACGCTCCTCGATCGCCTGGCGCTTTGCCTCGGCTTCGCGGCGGATCAGGTCATCTTGTTCACGCTTGCGGTTCTCGGCAAGTGCGCGCACACGCGCATCGCGCTCTTCGCTGGAGAGCTGGCGCAGCACGCGCTCGCCCTTGTCATTGGTCTTGGCCGCCGGGTCGGGGCGTCTTTGGGCGTCGCGTCGGGGCGGCGGGGCGCTGGGGCGCGGCGCACGCGGCGCGGGTGCGCTCGGTTGCTCGCTGGCCACCTGCGGCACATCCGTGCCCTGCTGCTCGTCCGGCGCGCCGGAACCGGGCGGCGAGACCGTGCGCTTGCGCTTTTTTTCCACCAACACCGATTTTGAACGGCCATGGCTGAAATTCTGGCGCACATGACCTTTCTCGACGGATCGGCCCAGATTGAGCGTCATCGTCTTGCGCGCTCCGCGCTTGTTATTGGTATCGGTTTCCTTGGTATCGTTCATCAATCGTCCTGTCCTGGCCGTTCATGTCTCAGCCTGGGTCAACGCCGATGTGGCGTAACGGCCAAGCCGATCGGCAACTCTTATGCAAGCATCGCTGGCCCCGCCAGGGAATAAAGCTGCATGGTTCACATTCTCTCGCCCCAGCACCGCACTCAAGGCGGTGCTGTCAAACATGCTCAGACTGCCCGAAGCCGGCACACCTGTCACGCCGGCGAACAGCCGGTCCAGCTTCTCGCGCCCGCCCGGTGCGGCGTCGGTTGCGTGGAGCAGGGCCACCGCCTTGCCAGCGCGGATCGCCGCTTCGACCTTGGCGAAGCCGGCAACCAGACAGCCTGCCTTGTTCGCCAACGCCAGCGCCCCAAGCACGGCCGATTTGAGCGCGACCTCAACCCGTTCCGCAAGATCTTCCTCGGCCCGAACCGGCGCACGCAACGAACGGGCGAACGCCTTCAGTCTGACAGCGCGCGCCACAGCGTCCCTGGATGCCGTTACCCAGACACCGCGTCCGGGCAGTTTGCGCTTCAAATCAAGAACAACGAGCCCGTCGGGGCCGGCGACAAAGCGCAAAAGCTCGTCTTCCGACCGCCGGACGCGGGTCACCGCGCACATCCGCCCATTCCCGGCCATGACCCTAGCGACTTTTGCCGAAGATTTCATCCTCGATCTTACTAAAACCGTTTTTATGCCAGAGCACGCGCGTCTTTTTCTCTGCGTCTTGCCATCATGTACCGGGTTTAAAGGCTTTTAGCGGGCTCCTCAGGGGCCGGGTCGTCACCATCGCCTGCTGCCTCTTCCTCGACGGCCTCACCGTCTTCAGCGCCGGCGGCCTGTGCTTTCGCTGCATCGAGTTCCTCGCGTGTGAACCAGCCAGCGGCGACGCGCGCCTCCATGATCAGCTCTTCGGCTTCAGTCCGGCCAATATCGAAGCTTTCCAGAACGCCGGGATGATGCTCCTTGCCGGCTTCGGAACGCTCATCCCAGCCAAGCAGATCATCTGCGGCGCAGTCGGCGACGTCCTCAAGCGTCTTGATGCCGTTTTCCCCGAAGGCGACCAGCATCGCGCCGTTCAGGTGAGGCAATTCGCCCACTTCATCCGCTACGCCCAACTCGCGTCGGCGATTTTCCAGTTCCGCTTCCAGATTGTCCAGATATTCGCGCGCGCGTGTCTGTATTTCCTCGGCCATGGCTTCATCGAAGCCCTCGATACTGCCGATTTCCGCGATATCGACATAAGCGACTTCTTCGACAGTGGCAAAGCCCTCTGAGGCCAATAATTGGGCGATGACTTCATCAACATCAAGCTGTTCCATGAAAGACGTCGTGCGGTCGGCGAATTCCTTCTGGCGGCGCTCGGCTTCTTCAGCCTCGGTCAGGATGTCGATGTCCCAGCCGGTGAGCTGTGAAGCAAGGCGCACATTCTGCCCGCGACGGCCAATCGCCAGACTGAGCTGGTCGTCGGGCACCACCACCTCGATCCGCTCGGCGTCCTCGTCGAGCACGACCTTGACGACTTCAGCAGGCGCCAGCGCATTGACGATGAAGGTCGCAGCGTCCGGCGACCACTGGATGATGTCGATCTTTTCGCCCTGAAGCTCGTTGACGACCGCCTGGACGCGGCTGCCGCGCATGCCGACACACGCGCCCACCGGATCGACCGAACTGTCATGCGAGACGACGGCGATCTTGGCGCGGCTGCCGGGATCGCGGGCAACCGACTTGATCTCGACGATGCCGTCATAGATCTCGGGCACTTCCTGAGCAAACAACTTGGCCATGAATTCCGGGCGTGAGCGCGACAGGAAGATCTGCGGCCCGCGCACTTCCTCACGCACGTCATAGATATATGCGCGCGTGCGCTCGCCATATTTGAACTGTTCACGCGGCAGCGTCTCGTCGCGCCGGATGATAGCTTCGGCGCGGCCCAGATCGATGATGACATTGCCGTATTCAACGCGCTTGATCGCGCCGTTGACGATATCGCCGATGCGGTCCTTGTATTCCTCGTACTGCCGGTCGCGCTCGGCCTGTCGCACTTTCTGGACGATGACCTGCTTGGCGCTTTGCGCAGCGACACGGCCAAAGTCGATCGGGGGCAGGGGCTCTGCTATGAAATCGTCCAGATCGGCTTCAGGGTTGCGCGCGCGCGCATCCTCAAGCGAGATTTCGGTTGAATCATCTTCCACCGTCACGACGACGCGCAGCAGGCGCGCCAGACGGGTCTCACCGCTTTTCGGGTCGATCTCGGCGCGGATCTCGCTGTCGCTGCCATAGCGCGAGCGCGCGGCCTTCTGGATCGCATCTTCCATCGCGGCGATGACGACCTCGCGGTCTATAGACTTCTCGCGCGCGACTGCATCTGCAATCTGCAGCAATTCCAGCTTGTTTGCACTAATGCCCTGTTGCGCCATTGGCTTGCTCCAAAAGATCTGCCTCTATCAGGCTGTCTCGGTTATCGAAAATCGTTGTCATGTCCGGGCGTCATCCTCGGCCTGGCGTGCCCTTGCCGATTTCAGCAGGGCGTCGGTCATGACCAGCTTGGCCGTATCGATGAGCTCAAGCGGCAGACCCAGCGTCTGCATGCCGTGGCCTGTGCCCAGATCGACCCGCAGGCGCAATTCACCATCCTCGTGGCCCTCGATTTCACCGCGAAAACGCTTGCGCCCGTCGATCGGCTGGCGCAATTCGACCTTGGCTTCAAAGCCGGCCCACGCCTCCAGATCGCCCGCGCGCACCAAAGGACGGTCAATCCCCGGCGAGGACACTTCCAGATGGTAGGAACCGCTTATCGGGTCATGGGCGTCGAGCAGCGGCGATATGGCGCGGCTGGCGATCGCGCAGTCCTCCACCGTGATCATTCCGCTCTGGCGATCAGCCATGATCTGAACCGTCCCGCCATCGCGCGCCGATACCGTCACACGCACCAGCCTCAAGCCGAGTTCTTCCAGCACGGGCTCAACGAGTTGGGCGATGTCGGCAGCCGGGCCCGTTTCCCTGAAAAAGCGTGCATCCGTGTCTTGTGAATGTGAAGCAGTCATCATCAGCAGCAAGGTCATTCAACTGGTTGGCGCGCCCGACATCGCAGGCTGGCGCATTCGCGTAAAACAAAAAGAGCGGGCCCTGCCAAGCCCACTCCCTGAAGCCACAAAGAGTTACATGAATAATTGTGATATACGGGATCGCGCCTGATTTTGCAAGCCGGTCGGCAGCCGGCCCGCCAAGCGGCAAACGGCCGGCGTGAACGAGAAGCCATCAGCCGTCGCCCGCCAGTCGGGCGAAACGCAGGTGAGTGCACGCGCGCCCCGCCGCCAGCGCCTTTTGTTCATACCGTGTGATTGGCCAGTCCCGCATCTGTGGCGCCAGCGCAGCGAAAGCCGGCGAGGCGGTGACCATGTCGCGCGCCTGCTCGGCATAATCGGCAATGTCGGTCGCAAAGTGCAACTCCCCGCCAGGGGCCAGCGCATGTGCGAGGGCGGCAACGGTGGATGGATTGATGAAGCGGCGCTTGCGCTGACGTTTTTTGGGCCATGGGTCTGGAAACAGGATGAAGATGCGCGTCAGCGTACCCGGGGCAAGCCAGTCGAGCACGGCGCGTGCGTCATCATCATGGATGCGGACATTACCAAGCTCTTGTGCAGCGATGCCCGCAAGCAGCTTGGCGACGCCGTTGACATAGGGCTCGCAGCCGATGATGCCGGCATGCGGGTTGGACCGCGCTTGCCAGAGCAGATGTTCACCGCCGCCAAAACCGATTTCCAGCCAGACCTCGCGCGCTGATCCGCCGAACAGGCCGGCCGCTGCCTGGTGGGCTAGTGGTGCCGGCGCGCTCAGGTCAAGCCTGATGCGCGGCAGCAGCGTTTCCATCAGGTGCGATTGATGCGGGCTGAGCCGGTGACCTTTCCGGCGGCCGAAGAATGACCGGCCAGCCTGCGTACCATCCTGCAAGACGTCGTCTGTCTTGCCGGCGGTTTCATCGCCCGAGCTCGGCCCGCACACGGTTTCGCCTGCTGCCCTAGCTGAGGGCGCCCTTGAGCGGTTCGACAAGGTCAAGACGCTCCCAGGAAAAGCCGCCGTCATTTTCGGGCGGGCGGCCGAAATGTCCATAAGCGGCCGTGCGCTTGTAGATCGGGCGGCCGAGCTGGAGATGTTCGAATATGCCGCGAGGGCTCAGGTCCATCACCTCGCGAAGGGCGTTTTCCAGGCGCTCCTCGTCCACCTGCCCGGTGCCATGCAGGTTGGCGTAGACTGATAGCGGCTTGGACACGCCGATCGCATAGGACAGTTGCAGAGTGCATTTTTCTGCCAGCCCCGCCGCGACGACGTTCTTGGCGAGATAGCGGCTGGCATAGGCGGCCGAGCGATCGACCTTGGTCGGATCCTTGCCCGAGAAAGCGCCGCCGCCGTGGGGTGATGCCCCACCATAGGTATCGACGATGATCTTGCGGCCGGTAACGCCGGCATCGCCTTCCGGGCCGCCGGTGACGAAGCGCCCGGTGGGGTTTACATAGAATTCGCTTTCCGGGCACATCCAGCCATCGGGCAGCACATTCTTGACGAAGCCACGGACAATCTCGCGAACCTGAGCCTGGGTGACGTCTTCTGAATGTTGCGTGGAGACCACCACGGATGTGGTGCGCACCGGCTTGCCATCTTCATAAAGAAGCGTGACCTGGCTTTTTGCGTCCGGCCCGAGTTCGGGCGTCGCTCCGGCATGGCGCGCCTTGGCCATGTCGTGCAGTATGCGGTTGGCATAATGTAGCGGAGCCGGCATCAGGGTCTCGGTTTCGGTGCAGGCATAGCCGAACATGATGCCCTGGTCGCCCGCGCCCAGATCCTTGCCATTGCCTTCGTCCACGCCGCGCGCGATATCCGGCGACTGTTCATGCACATAGCTTGTGATCTCGGCTGTTTCCCAGTGAAAGCCGGGTTGCTCATAGCCGATCTCGCGGATCGTCTCGCGCGCCAGCCGGATCAGGTTGTCATCATTGTTGACGTGGTCGGGGCCGCGCGTCTCGCCGGCCAGCATAACGCGGTTTGTGGTCACGACCGTCTCCACAGCGACGCGCGATCGTGGATCGGCTTGCATGAACGAGTCGACGATGGCGTCGGATATCTGGTCGCAGACCTTGTCGGGATGTCCCTCAGAAACGGATTCACTCGTAAACAGATAGTTGCGATGAGACACAAACTACTCCTTGGCTTGAATTATATCTAGAGCCGGAAGTTCGGTGTCGATCGCCTATCGGTTGCTTTTGTCGGCTTCAGCCATGGCGCGCACCATGTCGACGATCGACTTGCGCACCTTCGGATCGGTGATCTTGACAAAGGCCCTGTTGAGCTCGACGCCTTCCCGGCTATCCAGAAAGTCCATAACATACGACTCAGAAGCCGGTTCGGCAAATCCGGGCGCTCTTGATGCCTGGGCCGCACTCGGCATGTCCATTCCTTCGAAGAAAAAGCCAACAGGCACGCTCAGGATTTCGGAAAGCTGAAAGAGCCGGCTTGCACCGATGCGATTGGTGCCTTTTTCATACTTCTGGATCTGCTGGAAGGTGAGATCCATCTGCTCGCCGAGCCGCTCCTGGCTCATTCCCACGAACATGCGTCTCAGCCTAACGCGACTACCGACATGTACATCGACCGGGTTAGGCTTCCTCGCCGTCATGACCACCCTCCCGCCCGTGCCCAGTGCCCCTGAAACGGTGGACGGTCCCTCATCGATACCCACTCCACCAGTATGCGGCTCGCTGTTCCTAGACATCAACATCCCCCATCTCACCCGTTAAGTACCGCGATTGTACACAACCTCATGGTTGTAGACATCTGGCCATATGACGTCAACTCATCCCTCCGGTTGCACCTGACTGCGGTGGAGCCCATCGCCGAAGTTTAGTCAATTTGCCCGGGAGTTGTTCATATGTGAGTGCATGTTCAGGAGTAGGAAAACACACGAGAATACGGCCACAATAAGAGTTGTCAGCATGACGACGTGACCCTGTGTACCAAAAATGGTCGATCCGAGCGCTCCTGGAAGAGGTGTGTCCAGATGGCCGCTGGTGCCAAGGGTGAGGCTGGCGCGCACTCGCCCGTAGGCATCGATGATGGCGGAAATGCCGGTGTTTGCCGCGCGCACCACGGGCAGGCCGCGCTCAACGGCGCGTACACGCGCCTGGTGCAAGTGCTGATGGGGCCCGGCGGAATTGCCGAACCAGCCATCATCGGTCAGGTTCAGCAGCCATGCGGGACGGCTTGGAAGGCTCAGCGCGCCAGGGAAGATGATCTCATAGCATACAAGCGGCTGAAACGGCGGCAGCCCCGGCGCACGCATGGCGCGAAAGCCTCTTCCGGCGGAAAAGCCCCCCGGCAGGTTGGTCAATTGGCGGATGCCGATGGCTTCCAACGTCGTCTGAAAGGGCAGGTACTCGCCGAATGGCACCAGATGCGCCTTGTCGTAGTGGTCGACGACACTGCCGTCCGGCGCGAGTACGAGCACGGAATTGAAGACCGCAGAGATGAGGCGGCGGCCATTCTCGCCTGGTTCAGACAGCGCCCGCTCGGCGCCCAGAATGAGTGTCGTGGTCGGGCCGAGCAGGCCAGCGAATGCCGATCTGGCTGCTTCGTCGCGGATCTCGGTGTCGAGGTAATAGAGAAACGGTAGCGCCGATTCGGGCCAGATGACATGGGTAATGCCGTCTTCGCCGGGCGCTCCGGCACCCTCGCCCCGGCTCAACTCCAGATAACGCGCAAAGATCGCATCGCGCAGTTCCGGCTTCCATTTGTCAGCCTGGGCGATATCGGCCTGAACGATGCGCAGCCTGACGCCGGCAACGTCATCGGGCGCAGGCCAACTCAGCCGGTGATGGCCCCAGACCAGACCGCTGATGAGCATGGCGAGTGCAACGGCCGGCAGCATCGCCCGCATCGATGCCGGCAGGCTGCGATCGGCCAGTGTCGCCGGCGCGGCAAACACGAAGACCGCAATCAGCGTAAGGCCGTGAATGCCGAAGATCGATGCTGCCTGCATCAGCGCCTCATCAGCCGTCAGCGTATAGCCCAGCGCATTCCAGGGAAAGCCCGTGAGAACATGGCCGCGCAGCCATTCGGCACAGAAAAAAGCGATGGCAAGCAACAAGATGCGACCCGGTCCCCGCTTCCAAAGCAGGCTCGCCAGCCCGGCGGCAAGCGCATGGAACAAGGCAAGCCCGGCAGGAAGAAGCAGAACGCCGAAAGGCGCCATCCAGGCAAAGCGCGCCGCATCGGCAAAAAAGGCGAATCCGGTCCAGTAAAGCCCGATCAGGAAATAGCCAAAGCCGAACCACCAGCCAATGAGCGCGAACCGTCTGGCGCGGCGGAAAACCGTTGTTGCCGGCTCGGCCGCCCGGTCAAGAAGCATGACGAGGCCCGACATGGTGATGACCATCACCGGCCACCAGCCGAGCGGTGCCAGTGCCAGAGTGGAAAGCGAACCGGCGATGAAAGCCGATGCGAGGACGCGCCGGCGCGCCAGGGCGGGCAGGGCGTGCCGCGTGCTGCTGGGGGTAGGGCGCGCGTGCGTCTGGCTCATCGGCTAAAGATGGCTCCTCTTGCGTCGCAGGCCGATGCGCGGGCATTTTGAACGGCAAGCGGCTCACCGGCGCGACTGGATCACCATTGCGGCATATCGTCAAGCTGGCGCTAGCGCGTGCGCCTTGCCTTCAGGCGGACGTAAAGGGCACCATTTCCGCCATCGCGGTGATGCGCCTCCGACACCGAAGCTATCAGCGGGCGCAACTCGGGTTCCTGCAGCCAGACCGGCACCAGCGAGCGCAAGATCCCGCGCGGACTTTCATGCAGCAGCCACTCGGTCTCTTCCGGCTCGCGCGCCTTGCCCTTGCCGGTGATCACCAGCACCAGGCGATAGCCGGCATGCTCACACTGGTGCAGAAAACGGCGCAGCGCGGCATGCGCTTCGTGCTGGCGCATGCCATGCAAATCGAGCCTGGCGTCGATCCGCTCGCGTTCGCGCGCGATGCGTCTTGCGTGGCGGCGGCTGAGCGGGGCGAGGTCCGGCGCGGAGAAAGCGCCCGGCTCATGACCGGGCCGGGCGCGGCGGGTGTCGGGCGGGTTCTGGTGCCTCATCAGCGTGCGCCTGGCGGCATCGGGAGAGAGCGCAGAGTGGTCTCGATCGGCGATCGTGCGATGTGCTGCCGGCGCGGCCTTGACAGGTGGCGGGGCAAGGGGGGGCTGGGGTTCGGGCCGGGGAGCCTCAAGCCGGCGTGTCTGGCGCGTGGCACGCTCCCACAGACGCCGCTCTTCCGAGCTCAGTTCGCGACGGCGCGGCGTGCGGCGGCTGGTCATGGGACGTTGCGCCCTTTCGGCTGGCGGGCCTGGGCCTCATCTCGTATTGGGCAGAAGGATGATGAAATTCGTGTCATGTTTGGTTCGGCTCGCTGCCTCTCCGGCCTTGTCGCCGCTGCCCCAGTAAATATCTGCGCGCACGGGCCCGCGGATCGCCGAGCCGGTATCCTGCGCGATCATCAGCCGAGCAAATTTCGCGCCCGCGTAATCCTTGAGCGCATCGGCGCTCACCCAGATCGGCGCCCCCAGAATATGATAGCGCGGATCGACCGCGACGCTGCGCAGCGGCGTCAATGGCGTACCGAGCGCGCCAACCGGTCCGGAGGCGCCTTCTTCTTCGGACAATACGCGAAAGAATATGTAGGATTGGTTTTCCCAGATCAGCTGCTGGCCCTTCTCGCCAGATGATCTGGCCCATTCGAAGATCCGGCCAAGCGAAGCTTCATTGGCCGACAGTTCGCCGCGCGAAATCAGCAACTGTCCTATCGAGGTATAGGAAAAGCCGTTCTTGCCCGCAAAGCCGAGCCGGATCGCGGTGCCATCGGCAAAGCGGATGCGCGCCGAGCCCTGAAGCTGCATGGAATAAGCGGCTACAGGATCGCCGATATAGGCAAGCTCCAGGCCCAGACCTTCCAGCGCGCCCTGGTCGATTTCCTGTCTGGTGAAATGGCGCACAAGCCCGCTTTCGGTCTGGCGCGCGGCCGTAAGTTCGGCCGGAAGATTGCCGCGCTTGTTCGCCTCGATCAGGACGAGGTCGGACGGCGGCGCATAGAGGGGGATGTTGAATTCATCCGTGCGCGTGCGCGAGCCCGGAATTTCGGGTTCGTAATAGCCCGTTGCGATATTGGGACTGTCATCGGGCGAGACGCGATAAGGGGTGAAGAAGGTCTCGAAGAAGCGCCGGGCGTCTTCACGCGATAAGGGATTTTTTTGGGCGAGCGCGGTCCGGCAAACATCGGCCAGTCCCTTGCGTTGGGGGGTGTCGTGCTTCCTGGCAATCGCAATCGACCATGGGCACGACTTGATGAAGGCCGCGTAGGCTGAGCCGTGATCATCGCCTGGCCATCCGTCGATCTGTGAATGGGATATGCGGTCGAGCTGCAGCGCGCGGCGCTCGCCATCGACGTCGGGGAATTGCCAGCGCCACAGGGACACGATGAAAAAAACCAGGATTAATGACAACGACAGATGCGCGAAATATCTTGCCCAAGACATGTCCCGGACCCCCATCCGGAGCTTGCGCCCTGTGCGCGCCTATCACAACTGGCACGAACCGCAAAGGGCGACTTGCCTGCCAGGCGCAGGCTAGCTCACGGTTTCCGTCGCAATCAATGTCCAGTTCGGGTCCGCAGCCGCGGCCTCGCGCGAGAAGGTCCAATAGTCGGTAACTTCCTGGATGCGCTTGGGGTCACCATCAACGATACGTCCGGCCTTGTCGCGGGTAGCGGTGATGAATTCGCTCAGGAATTTCACCGTCACCTGGGCGATGCCATTGTTGAGATTGGCTTCGGTGACTTCTGCCCGGTCGATGCCCACAAACTTGAAATCAACGGTCTCGCCGGCATTCTCGCGTTCCTGGATCGCGTTGACGAAGCTGTCAAAGACATCCTTGCTGAGCAGTTGCTTCAAGGCCTGGGTATTGCCGGCCGCGTAGGCCGTGACGACCATCTCATAGGCTGTGCGTGCGCCCTCCAGAAACGAGCGGGGATCAAAGTTTCGATCCGCGCGCATGATAGCCGCCAGCTTCTTTGCAAGCGGGCTGCCCTTGGGCGCGAAATCGCCGATCATTTCCTCAAGCTGGTCTTCAGTCGCCACGTCGCGGCGCGCGCTCTGACTTTCGCTGCCCGGCAAGGGTATGACCTTGTCACTGGGCGCGCCGCGCGGCTGAGTCGCGCTGTAGGGGTCATATGGTGGTTTCTCGTTACCCGTGCGGCGCCCAAGGACGCTGCGCAGCCGCAGAAAAATCAATACGGCTATGACCAGAAAAAGGATGGTGCTGAGATCGAATTGTCCGTTCATCATGCCCGGTGTTTCGATTTAATGATTTCGGTATCAGTTCTTTGTCGACATACGCGTTTGATATAGGGTTCGATCATACCACGTGCCAGACCATACCGATAAGACGCGGAACCGCGCTTGTCTTCTCGTCAACTTACGCGATCGGCATGGCGAAGCCAACCATCAATCGCGACCGGCGAGACGCACGTTTCCATCCCGCAGTGGAGGCTGATGGCCGATGCTCCTGATTTTGTTTTTAATTTTCGTCATTACGCCGATCATCGAGATTACCCTGTTCATTCAGATCGGGGCCATGATCGGCGTGTGGGCGACCCTTGCCATCGTCATATTAACCGCCTTGCTCGGTTCGATCCTGCTGCGTGCCCAGGGCTTGAACGTGGTGACACGCACACGCCACTCGCTCGCAGCCGGCGAACTCCCGGTTGAGCCGGTCATCGACGCTTTCGCGCTTGTAATTGCTGGCGCATTGCTGCTGACACCTGGGTTCCTGACCGATGCCGTCGGGTTGTTGCTGTTCGTGCCGCCCGTGCGCCGCTACGTCGCAGGATGGATGTTCAAGCGCATGATGGCGTCGGGGCGGATCAGGGTTTTCGATACCAGGAGGGAAGATCGTGCCGACCCGCGCGCCGACAAGCGTCCGCATCAGCCGGGATCGGGACGGCGGGACAGCGCGCCGGGCCGCACCAGCACCAGCGATGTCATCGATGTTGAATTCGAGCATGTCGATGAGCCTGATCCGGCGTCCGGACCACAAACCGGGCAGCGCACGGCAAAAGGCGCCGGCGCCGAAAAACGCGGACAGCCGGATGATCCCGGCCCTGCCAATGATGATAGCCCGTGGCGACGCTGAAGCTGATGCAAGACCGGCAGGGCGTAAGGGCAGAATGTGTTAGCAGAGCACGCTAATCGTCCGGATTTATCAAGGGTCGGCGCCCGCATCTGCCCTTGGCCGCGCGAGGTGTCATGACGCGGCTTCAGGGGCGGGAATACGCGCGCCGACGCCTCGCGCCTACGGCGTGCGCTTGCCCGGCTGATCAAGATAGCGAACGTCGCGCGGAGAGTAAGGCAGCGGGTTGATGTATGTGAACCCCTCGGACTGCAACAGCGCAATCTCGGGAAAGCCCGCCGGCACCACAGTCACGAAACTGTGAAAGTCCTCAGCTTTGTAGCCGGCCGCACGCAGCGCATTGTGGCACATGCGAAATTCCACTCCGGCATCGGCCAGTTCCTTCATCCGATCCATGATACCCTGATACTTGACGTAATTCTCCTGCGCGAAAGCACGCAATTCCGGCCCGTGCGTCACCACGACCATACGCCCCTTGAGCGGACCCATGGTGTTCTTCACGAAGGCGTAGAGCATGTTGAGCGAGGCTGGATCTTCGTAATTGGCATCGAAAACGGCGTCGATGGTCGGATATTCCTTGTCATCCAGGCTGGAGCTTCCATAAGGCGACAATTCTTCTGCTGCTCTTGCACCTGAAGGCGTGTGAACGACCAGCAACAACGCCGCAAACGCTGCTGCCAGAAAGCCCAGATGATTTCGCATGGCTGATATCTCCAATTGACTAGCGCGTTGTAAATTATCGAGGATAGCTTGAGCGCGAGGTGGGCCGGCCTGCGCGACAAGCGGCGATCCCACTCAAGCCATATCCGTCCAGCAGCCTGAATTTACATGCAGATCAACACCGCCGGCAGATGACAACCATTATTGCAACAATCGCGCCAGTCTTCCTGCTGATCGCGCTTGGCTATGGGTTCGCGCGCACTGGCCTGATGTCGCGCGCCGCCGAAGCGGGCGTGACCGAATTCGTGCTGCGGGTCGGCATTCCGGCCCTGTTGTTCCGCACCATGGTCGATGCGCGCCCGCCGGGCGCTGACACGCTGCTCCTGTGGGGCGTGTTCTTCGGCGCGGTCGGATTTTTATGGCTGTGTTCAGCGGCGATCACGCGCTTCTTGCTGCGTCGTCCCGACGAAGACCAGCCGATGGTCGCGATGACCTCGACCTTTGGCAACACGGTCCTTCTGGGTATCCCGATCGGCCTGGCCTATTACGGGCCGGAAGCCGCCACGCCGATGGCCGTCATCACCTCGGTTCATTCGGTGCTGATGTGGCTGGCCGCGACGCTGCATGTCGAGGCCACGTCGAAGCACAGCACGCATTCGCTGCGCTCGCTGGGGCGCGAACTCGCCGTCAATCTGTCCACCAACCCGATCATACTGGCTATCGTCGCCGGTACGCTCTGGCGCCAGACCGGGATCGGGCTTGATGGGGTGGGGCGCTCGGTCGTCGACATGCTGGCACAGGCTGGCGTGCCGGCTGCGCTTTTTGCTCTTGGCCTGTCGCTGCGGGACTTCAGCTTCCGCGGGCAAGTGCCAACGCTCACTGCGATTCTCGGGATCAAGCTCATCGCCATGCCGCTTATGGTCTGGGCCCTTGCGGTACATGTCGCCCAGCTCGATCCGATCTGGACCGGCGCGGCCGTGCTCTTTGCCGCCTGTCCGACGGGGGTCAATGCCTTCATTCTGGCCAAGCAATATGGGCGGGTTGAGAATTCGACATCTGGCGCGATAGCGATTGGCACGCTGATCTCGGTGGTGACGATCACGCTCATGCTGGCGCTCAATCCGCCCGGCTGAGGCTTCATGCCCCTATCGCTGCACCTGATTTCAGCAGGGCTTCGATCTCATCCTCACCATAACCGAGGCTCGCCAGGATTTCGCTCGTATGCTGCCCGAGAGTCGGCGCAGGGCGCGTGATGCGCGCCGGCGTGACGGACATCTTGACCGGTGCGCCGATGGTCTCGACATGGCCCGCGCGCGGATGTTCAAGCCCCACGATCATGTCACGGGCGCGCGCTTGCGGGTCCTGGTGCATTTGCGTGATGCTGAGTACGGGGCCGGCGGGCAGACCGGCCTGCTGAAAGATTTCCAGCCACTCGCTCGTCGGGCGCGCCGCCATCACCGGGGCCAGTTCGGCCGCGAGCGCGCCGCGGTTCGCCATACGGTCTTCGTTGGTGGCAAAGCGCGGATCCTCGCCCAGGCCGGGAGTGCCAACCGCTTCAAGAAGGCGCAGCCAGTTGCGCTGGTTGGCCGCGCCGATATTTATCCAGCCATCGGCCGTGGCGAAGGCTTCATAGGGCGCGTTCAGCGGATGGGCCGAGCCCATCGGTTCAGGGTCCCGCCCCGTGGCGAAGGCGATCGCCGATTGCCAGTAGGTGAGCGTGATGCCCGCCTCGAACAGCGAGGTGTCTACCTTCTGCCCATGGCCCGTCTGCTGGCGGTGGTTGAGCGCCGCGCAGATGCCCATGGCGCCGAGGATCCCCGCGACGATGTCGGTGGCCGGCGGACCGACCTTGACCGGCGGACGGCCCGGGCCTTCACCCGTGATCGACATCAGCCCGGCCATGCCCTGGGCGATCAGGTCAAAGCCGGCGTGATCGGCATAAGGGCCTGTGCGCCCGAAGCCCGATATCTCGCACCAGATCAGGCCGGGATTGTCATGCGCCAGCGCGTCATAGCCAAGGCCAAGTCGCTCCATCGTGCCCTTGCGGAAATTCTCGATGACGACATCAGCGCGCATCAGCAGGCGGCGCAGCGCCGCGCGCGCGTCATCGGATTTCAGGTCCAGCGCAATGCCGCGCTTGTTGCGGTTCATCATCATGTAGGCCGCTGACTCGCCGCAGATGTCCGGGGGAAGGAAGCGGCGCGAGTCATCGCCGTCCGGCTTTTCCACCTTGATGACATCCGCGCCCAGATCAGCGAGCATGAGCCCGCAGACCGGCCCGGCCATGATGTGCGCCAGTTCAACGACAAGAAGCCCCCTGAGCGGGCCGGTGGGCGGCTCGGAGCGGCTCACTCACTCGCCCTTCCATTGCGGTGCGCGCTTGGCGAGGAACGCCTCGATGCCTTCGCGGAAATCCGCGCTCATATAGCATTCCACGATCAGATCATCGCTATCGTGTCGTCCGGCGCGAACCCGTCGCAGGGCCGACTTGGTGGCGCGCATCGTCAAGGGGGCATGTGATTTGAGCGTATTCGCCAACTCATGCGCGCGGCTCATCAATGCCCCGTGATCGCTCAGGATCTCGCTGATCAGGCCGATGCGCTCGCCCTCCTGCGCGCCGGCGAGCCGCGCCTTGAGCAGCATGTCCATGACCCGCCCGGCACCGATAAGGGCGCTGAGGCGGGCGACATTTTCCACCGAGAGGCAATTGCCAAGCGTGCGCGCGATGGGAAAGCCGAAGGTGGCGTCGGTTGTGGCGATGCGCAGGTCGCAGGCGATGGCGATGCCGAGCCCGCCGCCGGTGCACGCTCCGGAGATGGCAGCGATTGTCGGTACAGGGCAGGTCTCGATGGTGGTGAACACCCGGTCCATCGTCGCTTCATAATCGAGTGCGTGTTCAGGCGTGGTGAATTTGCGGAACAGCGCGATGTCGGTACCCGAGGCGAAAGCCTTTTCGCCGGCGCCGGTGATGATCATCACCTTGATATCGCCCAGCGCGGAAGGCTGGGCGCAGATGGCGGCGATGCGCTCGTACATTTCGTGCGTCAGGGCGTTGCGTGCCTGCGGACGGTTGAGCGTGATCGTGCCGATTCCGTCATCGACCTTGAAAAGGATTTCCTCGCTCATCGGTCAGATCCTCGCTCTTGTCCCTGACTGTGCGATGCCGTTCGCATGCCATCAGCGGTAAAGTATCTCAACAAGGAACATCGGCACGGCCGGCACGTATGTGCAAATCAGCAATACCGTAAGCAGCACGGCGATGAAGTAGATGTTGACCTTGGTCACGTCCCAAATATTGGCCTTGGCGATCGAACAGGCGGTGATCAGGACCGAGGCCACGGGCGGCGTCTGCTGACCGATCGCCAGGTTGAGCGTGACGATCAGGCCGAAATGGATCGGATCGATGCCGACCTGCTGGATGAGCGGAATGATGATCGGCACCACCAGGATGATCGCGGCTGCTGAATGCAGGAAAAAGCCGATGATGAGGAAGAAGATGTTCAGCAGCAGCAGTATCAGATAGCGGTTGTCGGTCAGATCGAGGATGGCGCCGGCAAACTGCTGGGGGATCTGCTGGATCGTGAGATAGTTGCCGAGCAGCACCGAGGCCGCCACGAGCACCATCACGACGGCGGTCTGCATGCCGCCTTCAAGCATCGAGGAGCGCAGTTCGCTGAAACGGAGCGCGGGCAGCGGCTCCGGCGCTGCGACCACCCGGTCATAGAACGGGAAGAGCAGGCCGATCACGAGTGCAGCGAGCACGGCAAGGCCGGCGGCCTCGGTTGCGGTGACCCAGCCGCCGAAGATGCCGCCAAGGATGATGACGGGCAAGGCCAAGGCGGGCAGCGCGGATAGAAAAGTGGCACGCACACGCTTGAAATTGAACGCTTCTTCAACCGGCAAATTGTAGCGCACGGCAAACATGTAGGCCACGCCCATCAGGCCCGCGGCACCGATCAACCCCGGCACCACGCCGGCCACGAACAACTGTTCGATGGAACTGTTGGACATCACGCCATAAAGGATCATCGGGATCGAGGGCGGGATGATGATGGCGAGCGAGGCTGAACTGGAAGTGACCGCGGCGGCGAAAGGCGCGGAGTAGCCGCGCTTTTTCATGGCGGGGATCATGATCGAACCGAGCGCGGCGACATCGGCCACGGCCGAGCCGGAAATCTCGGCAAAGAACAGCGATACACCGATATTGACCATCGCCAGGCCGCCGCGCACGAAGCCCAGCAGAGCAGAGATGAAAGAGATCAGGCGCTGGGAGATGCCGGTTGAATTCATGATCGCGCCGGCAAGCACGAACATAGGAATGGCGATCAGGGCGAAATTGCCGGCGCCATTATACATGTCGATGCCCATCGTCGTGACGGCGACGAAGCCTTCGGTGCTCAGGATGCCGACAGTGGCGGCTATGGCAAGAGCGATGCCGATCGGCACGTTGATGAGAATAAGCGCCACCATGATGGCGAACATGACAATGACGATCACGGCCTTGTCCCCGTTTTGTCTGCGCCTGAAGAAAGGCTGTCGTGGCCCGGCGGCAGGATCCCCTCTTTGATGAGATCAGCGTGCTCAGCAGAGATGCCCTGGCGCATCAGGCGCCATGCTTCTGGCAGGCTCAGCAGTTCGCCGATGATGAACAGGACCGAGGCGATCGGGATTACCGACTGGACGGCCTGCATGGGCACTGAGCGCAGGCTGATGAGATTTTCGCCCTCAACGACCTGAAATACCAGCCAGCCGCTGAATGCGAGCAGGCAGAAGAAACCAATCACTAAGATTTCGGCGATGATGAATGCCGCAGTTCGCAAGGGCAGGGGCAGGACGACGAGAAATCCGTCAAAGCCGATATGCTTGCGCCTCAGCGCCGCCAGAGCAGCGCCGTAGAACGTGATCCAGATCAGCAGGATAGCGGCGATCTCGTCATACCAGGACAAGGATGCGCCTAGTATCTTGCGATAGACGACGCCGACCACCACAACGGCGGTGAGTGCGACCATCAGGGCGATCAGAAGATATTCGAGCAGCCAGCCGAATGTCTTTGCAAATCGCGCAATCACCGCGTTCCCCCAAGTTCATATGGCACGACGCAGGCGCGACCTCAGGACGTGTCTGGTCGCGCTGGCTGGTCGGGTTTGCTCGCTGGTTTATATTGTCAAAGGAGCTAGCGTCGACTTGATGGCAGCCCGGGCCAAGCGACCCGGACTGCTCTATCGTGTTTTATCAAGAGCCCTTGGCCAGGCCCCGGATGGTATCGACCATTTCCGGGCCACCCTCGACCGAGCTGGCAAACTCTTCATAAACGGGCTGGCTTGCCTCGATGAAGGCGGTGCTGTCGACTTCGTTGACTTCCATGGTCTCACGCAGCTTTGCCAGCAATTCGTCTTCAAGACGTGTGGCCGTCTCATACACCCAGGGCTGCATTTCCTGAGCGGTTTCGATCAGGATACGTTGCACATCCTCGGGCAGGCCGGCAAAACGCTGGCTGCCAACCGCCACATAAGCGGGCGTGTAGACATGGCGCGAGAGCGACAGATATTTCTGCACTTCCTGGAACTTGGAGCTGTAGATCTGGGCGAAGGGATTTTCTTGCCCGTCGATCACATTGGTCTGGAGCGCGGTAAAGACCTCGCTCAGCGCCATCGGCGTTGGGTTGGCGCCGTAGGTTTGAAACATTTTCAGACGCCATGCACCACGAGGGGTGCGCAGCTTTATGCCTTCAAGATCAGCCGGCATCACGATCGGCCGCTTGTTGTTGGTGATGTGGCGGAAACCGTTTTCCCAGACCGCGAGAATGCGATAGCCCTCGGCCTCTGCGGCCGGGGCGAAGGTGGATTCGAGCATTGCATCGCCCACGCGCTTCATATGCTCACGATCCTGAATCAGATAAGGCATCTCGAAGACACCGAATTCATCGGCGACCGATGACATGATCGAGGAGGGCAGCGAGAGGTCCACCTGACCCAGCTTGAGCTTCTGCATCATCGCCTGATCGTTGCCGAGCTGGCTGGCACCAAAGACGACGACCTCGGCCTGATCGCCCAGTTTTTCATTGGCCCGGCGGGCGAACTCTTCGGCCGAAAGCGCAAAGAGCGATCCCGGCGCACCGACATGGCCGAATTTAAGCGACATCTTGGCTTGAGCCGGCATCACAGCCGCCGCCAAGAACATGACCGCCGCGAGGGCCGCCAGTGTTGTGGTCTGAAGCTTCTTCATGTTTCTCTCCCTTTCACTATTGATCCGACATTATTATGTTTATCATTGCGCAGCAATGGTTTGTGCCTTTCGCTCGGCTGCTGCTGTACGCGCAAGATAATCAATGGCCGCCTGCGCCCCGCCCTTGGCATGGGGCACGCCGGCTATCTCCAGCCCCATTTCGACGCCGCCGAGAGTGCCGATCAGCGACAGGTCGTTGAAATCGCCGAGATGGCCGATGCGAAATACCTTTCCGGCCAGACGGCCGAGCCCCGCGCCCAGCGACATGTCGAAATGCTCGAGGATGATCGCGCGCAGTCTGTCCGCATCATGCCCTTCAGGCATTATCAGTGCGGTGAGCGAACTGGAATATTCGCGCGGATCGGCGCAGAGGATCTCCAGACCCCAGGCGCGGGCGGCCTGGCGGGTGGCCTCGGCAAAACGGTCGTGCCGGGCAAAGATCGCTTCCAGACCCTGCTCATCGAACATGTCGAGCGCTTCCTTGAGCCCATAAAGCAGGTTGGTCGCGGGCGTGTACGGGAAGTGTCCGGTCTGGTTGGAGGCGATGATCTCGCTCCAGTCCCAATAGGCCTTGGGCAGGGACGCGGTCTCGGCAGCTTTTAGCGCCTTTTCGCTGAGCGCATTGAAGCTGAGACCTGGCGGCAGCATGAGGCCTTTCTGAGAGCCGGCCACTGTGACATCGACACGCCATTCATCGTGGCGATAGTCGATGGAGCCGAGCGAGGAGATCGTGTCGACCATGAGCAATGCGGGGTGGCCGGCATCGTCGATCACACCGCGGATGTCGCCGATGCGTGACGTGCAGCCCGTCGAGGTTTCGTTATGAACCACGCATACGGCCTTGATCTCATGGCCGGTATCGGCAACCAGACGCGCACCGATGGCAACAGGGTCGGCCCCATGACGCCAGTCGCCAGGCAGATAATCGACCTCTAGGCCAATCTTGTCGGCCATCTTCTTCCAGAGGGTGGCGAACTGCCCGCTTTCATACATCAGCACCTTGTCGCCCGGCGACAATGTGTTCATCAGCGCGCCAAGCCACGCGCCCGTACCCGATGCGGGATAGATTATGACCGGACCAGAACAGCGGAACACTTTCTTGAGGCGCGGCAGGATGTTCCTCGTCAGCGCGGCGAATTCGGGGCCACGATGATCTATGGTTGGAAAGTCCATCGCACGCAGCACCCGGTCGGGTACGTTGGTCGGGCCGGGTATCTGGAGGAAATGCCGTCCTGCGCTTGTCATTGGTACTCCTTTGGCAAGCGAATTCGTGATCTCCGTCTGCTGCTTGCAAGCAATGGCGAATTGGCTGGACACCTGCCTTCGACGCAGCACAGATTGCTGTTTAAGTGTGCAAGTCTACTGCTTGATGTGTGTCAGGTACAGACCGCAATTCCCGGCAAGCAGAGCGCGCGCGTTGAAACACATGCTCTGCGCAGGCGCAGATCGCACTCACATCATATCGTGTCGAGAGAGTGGGAAAAATCCGGCCAGGCGCGGTCCTTCGGCGATATGGCCGAAACGGGCAAGGGCCATCTGATGTCGAAGGCCGGATCATCATGGCGCACGCCACGCGCGGCCTGTGGGGCATGGAAGGCCGAGATCAGATAGTTCACTTCAGCATCATCGCTCAATGTCTGGAAGCCGTGTGCAAAGCCTGCCGGCACGTAGAGCCGATGTCGGTTCTGTGCGCTCAGTGTGAATTCCGCCCACTGTGCGTATGTCGGCGAGCCGGCGCGCAGATCAATGATCACATCCAGGACCGCGCCGGCACTGCACGACACCAGCTTCACTTCGGCAAACGGCGCTTGCTGGAAATGCATGCCGCGCAGCGTGCCGCGCCTGGATGAAAACGACGTGCTGTGCTGAACGAAGCGCGTGCACAGATCATGCAGGGCGAATTCACGTTCGCAAAAGACCCTGGTGAATGACCCGCGCTGGTCTTGGTGCGGCTCGGGCTCGATGAGCCAAGCGCCATTGAGCGGTGTTTGATGAAATTTCATGAGGCTCCTGCGTACGCTTTCGCGTCATCCGTAGCAATTGGAACGTGCCGGTTAAACCGGATGCAATTTTCCTCGAATAAGGTTGCCAATCGGTTGGCGCTGTCAGCGCTGCCCGTGCGGCCCTTTGTTTTGGGATAAATCCTGTCATGACTGAGACCCCATCTTGTGCGCACAACGCCCATCGCCGCGATCTGTCCTGCCGATCGTGCGGTGCCAGCGTGTCGCAAAGCTTTGCCGATCTGGGCATGACGCCTTTGTGCGAAAGCTTCGTGCCGGCAGAGGCGCTTGAGGCCATGGAGCCGTTTTATCCGCTGCATGCACGCGTGTGCGGGCGCTGCTTGCTTGTGCAATTGCCTGCATTTGCCAGCCGCGAGGAAATCTTCAGCGAATACGCCTATTTCTCGTCTTATTCGACGAGCTGGGTCGCCCACGCCAAAGCCTATTGCGACATGATCACAAAGCGGCTGGGCCTTCGCGCAGACAGTTTCGTGGTGGAGCTGGCCAGCAATGACGGCTATCTGCTTCAGCATTTCAGCGCTCATGGCGTGCCGGCGCTGGGCATCGAACCGGCGGCCAATGTGGCTGAGGCGGCGCGGGACAAGGGCGTTGCGACCAGAGTGGCCTTCTTCGGCGAAGAGCTCGGCCACGAGATGGCGCGCGACGGGCAGTCCGCCGATCTCATCATCGGCAACAATGTGCTGGCCCAGGTGCCCGAGCTCAACGATTTCGTCGCCGGCATGCGCGCGCTGCTCAAGCCCGAGGGCATCATCACGCTGGAATTTCCCCATCTTGAGCGGCTGATGGCGGACAACCAGTTCGACACGATCTATCACGAGCACTTCTGCTATTTTTCATTGCTGAGCGTGCATGCGCTGATGACGCGCCATGCCCTGAAGCTGGTCGACGTCGAGGAATTGCCCACTCACGGCGGCTCGCTGCGCGTCTATCTGGCGCATGAGGGCGCGCGGCTTGATCCCTCGCCGCAAGTCGGCGCGCTGCTGGATCGTGAACGTGCAGGCGGCTTTGCCGAGCTTGCCACCTATCAGGGCTTTGACGCTCAGGTGCGTCGGACCAAGCGGGATCTACTGCGTTTCTTAATCCGCGCCAAGGACGAGGGCCTGCGCATCTGCGGCTATGGTGCGCCGGGCAAGGGCAACACGCTGCTGAATTATTGCGGGATTGGCCCAGATTTCCTCGATTTCACGGTGGACCGCAACCCGTACAAGCATGGCCGTTTCACGCCCGGCATGCGCGTGCCGATCCTGCCGGTCGAGGCCATCGACGAGGCGCGACCCGATCTGATCCTGATCCTGCCATGGAACCTGAAGGACGAGATCATGCAGCAGATGGCGCATGTGCGCGACTGGGGGGCGCGGTTCATCGTGCCGATACCGCGCGTGAGCCTCATCGATCCGCCCGAGCGCGCACCCGCTGGCGCGGACATGGACAAGGCATCCGCTGGCGCGGACATGGACAAGGCATCCGCTGGCGCGGACATGGACAAGGCGTCCGCTGGCGCGGATATGGACAAGGCGTCCGGCCACAAGGTGATGTCATGAAGGTGGTGCTGTTCTGCGGCGGACTGGGCACGCGCATACGGGAATATTCCGAAAGCATCCCCAAGCCGATGATCCCGGTCGGCCACCAGCCCATCCTGTGGCATGTGATGCAATATTACAGCCATTTCGGCCACAAGGATTTCATCCTGTGCATGGGCTACAAGGCCAACATCATCAAGGAATTCTTTCTCAATTATCGTCCGCAACTGTTTGCCGACTGCATCGTCTCGGGCGGCGGCGCCAAGGTCGAACTGCTGAGCCAGCCCGACGATGACTGGCGCATCTCGCTGATCGACACCGGGCTTTGGCGCAATATCGGCGAGCGCCTGTGGGCTGTACGTGAGCATGTCGGCAAGGAGGACATCTTTCTGGCCAACTACAGCGACGGGCTCACCGACATGCGGCTCGACAAGATGATCGACTGGTTCAGGAAAAGCGGCAAGGTGGCAGCATTCCTCGCGACGCGCCCGCCGCTGACATATCATCTCGCCGATATTGGGCTGGGCGGTGTGGTGCGCGAATTTCGCTCCTCATCAGCCGCCGATATCTGGATCAATGGGGGCTATTTCATCTTCCGGTCGGAAATCTTCGACTACATGCGCGATGGCGAGGAACTGGTGCTTGAACCTTTTTCCCGGCTGATCGCGGACGGTCAACTCCTGGCCTATGAACATCGCGGGTTCTGGCGGTCCATGGACACGCTGCGCGACCGGCAGATCCTCGAGGATCTGGTCGAGCGCGGCGAGATGCCCTGGCATGTTGCGCCCGAGCCGGACGGTCGCATGGAACAACCAATGGCGGCGCAATGAGGCCGCTGCGGCTTGCTCAGCCGGGCGAGCGGCTTTGCGTGCTGTGCCTCGGGGCGCATGCCGATGATATTGAGATCGGTGCGGGCGGCACGATCCTGACATGGATCGCGCAAGCCATCGCGCTTGAGGTCCACTGGTGCGTGCTGAGCGCAACCGGCGCGCGCGCCGAGGAAGCGCGCAACTCCGCTGGCGCCTTCCTGCAGGGCGCCCGATCGACGCAGATCGAGTGCGCCGATTTTTCCGACGGCTATTTCCCCGATGAGAGCCGCGCGATCAAGCAATGGATGGAAGATCTGAAATCCCGCATCGCGCCCGACGTCATCTTCACCCACCGCCTTGAGGATGCGCATCAGGATCACCGCGAGATTGCGCGGCTGACCTGGAACGTGTTCCGCGACCACCTGATCCTGAGCTATGAAATCCCGAAATGGGACGGCGACATGGGGCGGCCAAACCTGTATGTGCCGCTCACCGCCGATGTGATGGCGCGAAAATGCGCGCTGCTGGAGCAGCATTTTCCCACCCAGCGGGCCAAGGACTGGTTCGATGCGCAGACCTTTTCGGGCCTTGGCAGATTGCGCGGGATCGAGTGCCGCGCGCCGCAACTTTATGCCGAAGCCTTCTGGCTGAACAAGGCCACGCTCGGTTAATCGCCACAGCGCGGCGTATTGAAGGCGCGGTAGACCGTTTGCGAAGGTGGGCCGACAAGGTGAGCCATGACCCCGTCATTCAGCGCGCGCGCATAGACGCCAAGTGCGCCGTCGATCGCATCCACCGTCTGGTCGATATCCTCATCGCCGTGGGCATAGCTGAGCACCAGCGACGGCATGATGACGCCGCGCCGGATGGTCTCCTGGAGCAGCAGCGTGCGAAACGCCTGAGACGGCGCGCCGGAGCCATCGCGCGCAGTGTAGAACAGGCAGTTCGGCAAGCCGTCGATGCTGACATGGGCATCCAACCCATGACGATTGATCGCCTGGCGCGCGCGATCGCACAGCCGTTGCCCCTGATGCCACAGATGTTCGATCACCGGTTCGCGCTCATAAACACGCATGGTGGCGATCGCAGCGGCAAGCGCGTGGGTCTCGGCCCCGTGCGTGGTCGACAGCAGGAACACGCGCGGCGCATCGGTGTGATCGAGCCCGCCAAGGCGCATGAACGCGCGCTTGCCCGCCAGAGCCGAGACCGAGAACCCGTTGGCAAGCGCCTTGCCGAAGCACGACAGGTCAGGCGTTACGCCGTAAAGGGTCTGCGCGCCGCCTTTATGCCAGCGAAAGCCGGTGATCATCTCATCGAAGATCAGCAGTGCGCCATTGTCGTGACACACGCGCTTCAGGCTTTCCAGATAGCCCTCGGGGGGATGGCCGGTGCGCGCCGGCTCCAGGATCAGCGCGGCGATGGCGCCGGGATTGGCCGCAAAAAGCGCGCGCACCGCGTCCAGATCGCCGTAGGGAAACGCCAGCGTCAGGGCCTTGATCTGATCGGGAATTCCGGCGCAGACCGGGGTCGTGCCCATGAACCAGTCATCGGTGGAAAAGAACGGGTGGTCGGCGCACCGCGCGATCAGATCGCGTCCGGTCCATGCCCGCGCCAGACGCACGGCGGCCGATGTCGCGTCCGAGCCGTCCTTGCAGAACTTGACCATGTCGGCGCCGCCGACCAGACCAAGAAACGTCTGTGCGCACTCGACCTCGATCGGGCTCGGCCGGGAAAAGTTGCTGCCCTTTTCAAGCTCCATGCGCGCCGCATTCACGACGTCTGGATAGGCGTGGCCAAGGCCGACAGAGCGGTTGCCCATGCCGAATTCGATGAATTCATTGCCGTGGGTGTCCCACACTCGGCAACCACGCCCGCGGGCGATGAAGCCGGGTGCGCAAATGGGATACTGGTCATCGCCCTTTGCATAAGTGTGACATCCGCCCGGGATCAGCGAATGTGCGATCCTGGAAAGATCTGCCTTGAGGGCCTGCGGGGTCGGGTTGACAGACATGTGGCGGGACACCGGGTTTTTGGGGCAACACAACCTTAGCTTGCCTCGCTCAACAAGTCGTAAACAAGGGGCTGTGCTGAAACCATGTGTAATCCGGAGTGATTTGGCGCATGGATCGAAACTGGTTAAGCACTTGTGCGTTCACCAGACGGTGCTGCAAGGCAAGAAGGGGCAGATACAGGACATGTGCGGGATAGTAGGCATATTGGGCGACGGGCCGGTGGGCCAGCAACTGGTCGAAGCGCTGCGGCGGCTGGAATATCGCGGTTATGATTCGGCCGGTATAGCCACGGTAGAGAACGGCCGGCTGGACCGGCGCCGCGCCCCCGGCAAGCTGCAAAATCTGGAATACGAGCTGCGTGATGCCCCGCTTTCTGGGCGCACAGGCATCGGACACACGCGCTGGGCCACCCACGGCGCCCCGAGCAAGACCAATGCGCACCCGCACATGTCCGGGCCCGTGTCGCTGGTTCACAACGGGATCATCGAGAATTTCGCGTCCCTTCGCGCCGAACTGGAAGCACTGGGCATCGTCTTTGAAAGCGAGACCGATACCGAGGTCGTCGCCCATCTGATCCACCGTGAACTCAGCGCGGGAAGCACGCCGCAGGATGCGGTGAGCGCGGTGCTTGAGCGGCTTGAAGGCGCGTTTGCTCTGGCGATCATCTTTGCTGGCCATGACGATCTGATGATCGGCGCGCGCAAGGGCAGCCCGCTTGCCGTCGGACACGGGCGCGGCCAGATGTTTCTGGGTTCAGACGCGATCGCGCTGGCCCCGTTCACTAGCGAAATCAGTTACCTGGAGGACGGAGACCGTGTGGTGCTCGCAAGGGCGGGGGCGCAGATATTCGATGAGAGCGGCGCGCGCGTCGAGCGTCCCGTACAAAAGGCGGTTGCCTCGGCCCTCATGGTTGACAAGGGCAATCATCGGCACTTCATGGCCAAGGAGATCCAGGAGCAGCCCGAGGTCATCGCCCACACGCTTGCCCATTACGTCGATCTTGGCGAGCGGCGGGTGAACCTGCCCGATCTCGGCGTCGATCTCGCCAGCCTGTCGCGCGTCAGCCTGTGTGCCTGCGGGACGGCCTTTTATGCCGGGCTCGTGGCCAAATACTGGATCGAGCGCCATGCCCGGCTACCGGTCGAGATCGATGTGGCGTCCGAATTCCGCTACCGCGAGGCGCCGCTGCCGGAAAACGGCCTGGCCGTATTCATTTCCCAGTCCGGCGAGACCGCCGATACGCTGGCCGGACTTCGCTATGCGCGCTCTCAGGGCCAGCATATCGCCGCTGTCGTCAACGTCCAGCAATCGACGATAGCACGCGAAGCCGACATCGTCCTGCCGACATTTGCCGGTCCCGAGATCGGTGTCGCCTCCACCAAGGCCTTCACCTGCCAGCTTGTCGCGCTCGCCTGTTTCGCCATCGCCGCAGGCAAGGCGCGCGGGATCATAGACCGCGCCCGCGAGACCGAACTGGTGAGCGCGCTCGTCGAACTGCCCAAGCTCATGTCCCAGGTCCTGCGCCGTGAAAGCATATTCGCCGATCTCGCTTACGGCCTGTCCAAGGCCCGCGATGTGCTCTATCTGGGGCGCGGCGTCAATTATCCGCTGGCGCTTGAAGGCGCGCTCAAGCTGAAGGAAATCTCCTACATTCATGCAGAAGGCTATGCTGCGGGCGAACTGAAGCACGGGCCGATCGCTCTCATAGACGAGGCTGTACCGGTCATCGTGGTCGCGCCGCGCGATGGCCTGTTCGAGAAGACATTGTCAAACATGCAGGAGGTCGCCGCGCGCGGCGGTAAGATCATTCTGTTGACCAGCGCGGATGCCCCGGAGCCGACCTGCGTGACGCAGGCGGTCTGCAAGCTGCCCGTCGCTCACGAATTCACAAATCCGATTTTGTACGCAATTCCTGTGCAGTTGCTTGCCTATCACACCGCGGTCTGGCTGGGGACGGACGTCGACCAGCCGCGCAATCTGGCGAAGTCGGTTACCGTCGAATGACGCCGCGCCGCGATCATGCACGCCGCATCACCCGTGGATGGCCACAGGATCGCCTTGCTCATCTGCTTGACCAAAGCGGTTGTGAATGATGCAATCGCACGGTCATCGACAAAAACGGGCTGACAGGTGGATATGGCAAGGCGTAATTGGCAAAGGCCGGGGGGATTTGGTGCGTGGGCCGTGATCGCGCTCGTTGCGGCCGTGGCCGGACCGGCGCTCGCCCAGGATCCGGCAGGGAAACTGTCGGAAGCCTCGGCCCTCATTCGCCAGAACCAGATGGACCGCGCGATTTCGCAGATCAACGAAGTGTTGCACAAGGCCGGCACCGATTCGCAAATGGCGGCCAGGGCTGTTTTGCTGCGCGGCGAAGCCCATGCTCGCGCCGGCAAGCCAGTGATGGCGCTTGCCGATTTTGACGCGGCTATGTGGCTTGGCGGTCTGGATGCTTCCGAGCGCAAGCGCGCCAACGACGGACGCTCGGCCATGCTGGCGCGCCTCGGCATGGGCGGCGATCCATCAGCAGTGATTGCAAGCCCGCCTGAGACCCCGTCGCCGCCGCGAGCCGAGCGGCAAACAACGCCTGCGCCCGCAGCGACAGCGACAGCGGCCGCGCCCCGGCCGCCACGCACGGCGGAATGGACCACGTCGGTTCAGGAGGAAAGTCCTGAGGAAAGCTCCGGTCTGTTCGGCTCGCTGTTTGGCGGCATCTTCAGCAGCAGCTCGGATGAGCCGGAAAGCGCCCAGACATCGGCCGAAAGCTGGTCGACGGGGACTTCGCTGACCAGCCTGCCAGCAGAACCCGCCGCGGCCTCACCATCGGCTGATGGTCGTGTTTACCGTGTGCAGATCGCATCCGTGGCGACCGAGGAGGGGGCGCAAGCTGAAGCTCGCCGTCTGGGCCGGCGTCTGGGGGGTTCGCTTGGCGGGGCCACGCCGGAAATCGTGCGCATGGATACCGATGCGGGCAACACTTATTATCGGATCATGGTCGGGCCCCAGCCCTCACGCGAAAGGTCTCAGGAGTTGTGCGAGACCTTCAAGAGCCAGGGCGTCGATTGTCTGGTTGTCTCCAGCCGCTGAGCTCTGCTTGCACACATGGGGCGCCGGCTGCGAGGCGGGGCTAGCCGGCTGCGAGGCGCTACCCATGGCTTATGGCGCAGGCCCCGAGACGATGATACGACGCGCATGGTAACTTTTTTCTGATATTATGTAGGCATGTTGAACTTGTGTGCGGGCTATCTGCGCACGAGTGCGGGCGGGCGGCGGCATCGCAGCCTTTGTTGCTTCAATTGTTGATTGTTTGGGTGAGGGAGCGGGATTTGGCGGCGCTCCTCACTTGCGGGCGGCGGATCATGACTGACAAGCAGAATGAGCCATCTTCAGGCGCGGCCGATGCGCAACCCCCAAGGCGCAGGCGCGCGAGCTTTGCGCGTTTGTTCCGCAAGCCCGAAGGCGATGACAGCCTTCATATCGGCACGCGTCTGCGGAATTACCTGCTGACCGGTCTGATCATTGTCGGTCCGGTGAGCATCACCGTCTACATCATCTGGTGGTTCGTCAATCTGGTCGATGCCTGGATAAAGCCGCTGCTTCCAAGCGTCGCCGATATCGAGCGCAATCTTCCCTTCGACATCCCTTACCCCTTGTCGGAACTGCCTCAGCTTCCCGGCGTCGGCCTCGTGGTTGCAGCCATCGGGCTGATGGCGATCGGCGCGCTCACGGCCAACCTGTTCGGGCGCACGCTCGTCGGCTATGGCGAACTCATGCTTGGGCGCATGCCCATCGTGCGCAATGTCTACGGCGCCTTGAAACAGATTTTCGAGACAGTGCTGTCAAAGAGCGGCAGCAGCTTTCAGCGTGTCGGCCTGATTGAATATCCGCGGCGTGGAATATTCTCGATCGTCTTCATTTCCACCGACACCAGGGGCGAGATACAGGCGCGCCAGCCGACCGAGGAGCAACTGGTCAGCGTGTTCCTGCCAACAACACCGAACCCGACCTCGGGCTTCTTGTTGTTCGTGCCTCAGGCGGATCTGCGCGTGCTCGACATGAGCGTGGAAGAAGCCGCCAAGATGGTTATTTCAGCCGGTCTGGTGGTGCCGGAATATTCCGGTGGTCTGGATGATGTGGCTGACAGGATCGAGGCCGCGGCGCGGCGCAAGGGCCGCACCAGCCAGTCCGAGCCGGCCAAGAAGCATGGCGACACTGCTACTGTCTGAACCAATGCTTCAAGCAGGGTCGGGACGTGTTTGCTGCCCGCGGATCATCGCATACGCAATCATCGTCATCACCACGGAAGCGGTGAAGAAATAGATGCCAGGCAGGGTGGATGCATCGGCGATGCCGCCGATCTTCACATAGAAGACGGTCAGCGCGAGCACCAACACATCCAGCATCGACCATTTGCCGAGCCGGCTCTTCGGTGCAAGCAGCCGCGCCGGTTTTCCCGCCCCAAGGTGGACCAGAACGAAAGCCGCCATCAGGTAGATGAGTTTGGCAGCGGGAAACAGAATGGAAAAGACGGCCACGGTTGCGGCGAGCAGCATTTCGCCGCCGATGTAAAGCGCATGTATAATCGAAACGATCGAGTGCGTGTCGGACCAGAAATAAAAATAAGTGAGTTTCATCACCGGCAAGATCAGTCCCAGCACGAAACATATGCTGGCCGTGATGATAAGCAGACCGATGGCTCCTTGACGCAGCAGAAACAAGCGTGACGCCCGGCATCCGGGCTCGCCGCGCGCCTGATTGTCACGGGCCGCAGTTCCCGGTGGGCGCGGCGCATAATCGATGCCGGCGCGATCAACCATTGCTTACCAGAGTCGCAACGGCTTCATCATGCAGGCGCGGATCGCCTTTCAAAAGCGATTTCCTTCTGCTCCAGCAGTTGGTGCAACTCGCCGGCCTGGAACATCTCCGTGACGATGTCGCAGCCACCGACAAATTCGCCCTTGACGTAAAGCTGGGGTATCGTTGGCCAGTTGGAGAAGCTCTTGATGCCCTGGCGCAGCCCGTCATCTTCGAGCACGTTGACATCAGCGTAATCAACACCGAGATAATCGAGGATACGTACAAGCTGACCGGAGAAGCCGCATTGCGGAAACTGGCGGCTGCCCTTCATGAACAGCACGATATTGTTTGTATCGACCTGCGACTTGATCCAGTCGGAGATTTCGTTCTGATCCATTATTCCATCCTGTCTGCTTGTTGTGGCGGATCGATCAGGGCTCAATCTGGCACACTTGTCTGAAGCTTGAGCGCGTGGAGTTCGCCGCCCATCCTGCCTTGCAGCGCCTCATAGACAAGCTGGTGCTGCTGAATCCGGGTCTTGCCGCGGAACGCTTCTGATACCACGGTCGCGGCGTAATGATCGCCGTCGCCCGCCAGATCATGAATCGTGACCTTGGCATCGGGCAGATGCGTCTTGATGAGAGCTTCGATCTGCTCGGCTTGCATGCCCATGGGCCATGTCTCCCCATTGAATGCGATAATACACGCCACCCGATGGCCTGCCAACCGTGGCTGCTACCTGCCAGCCTAGACATTCATATAGGCTGGCAACCAGGCTTCATGTAGCTCCCCAAGCGTATTCAGCGCAACGGGCGGCTCGTCCGCGATTGTCAGATCGCTTCCACCTATGATCCCGATTTCCATGATCTCGACGCCTGCTGCGGCGGCGCGGTCGCTGATCTGGCGTGCATTGTCGCGTGAGGCCGCCACCACGTAGCGCGCCTGATCCTCGCCGAACCAGAAGGCATGGGGCAGGACATTATCGGGAGGCGGGTGAAGCCGTGCGCCCATACCGCCGGCAAGCGCCATTTCCGCAATGCAGACCAGCGCACCGCCATCGGAGATATCGTGAACGCTCGTGGTGAGAGCGTCGCGGATGAGGGCGCGGACAAAGTCGCCGTTGCGTTTTTCTGTGTCCAGATCGACTGGAGGCGGCGCACCCTCCAGCGTGCCAAGGACCAGCTTCTGATAAAGCGTCTGGCCAAGATGGCCCGGCGCACCACCCACCAGCAGCATTATGTCGTCTGGCTTGAAGCCTATCGAGGCATGGCGGGCGATATCGTCTATCAGACCGACGCCGCCGATCGTCGGGGTCGGTGGGATCGCGACGCCGTTGGTCTCGTTATACAAGGACACATTTCCCGAGACGACGGGAAAATCCAGCGCCCGGGCAGCTTCGCCCATGCCTTCGACGGCCAGCGCGAACTGACCCATGATCTCGGGGCGTTCCGGATTGCCGAAATTGAGGCAGTTGGTCAGCGCAAGCGGAACCGCGCCCACCGCGCTCAGATTGCGCCATGTCTCGGCCACGGCCTGCCGCGCGCCCATGCGCGGATCAGCGGCGCAGTAACGCGGCGTCACATCACAGCACAGCGCCAGCCCTTTACTGGTGCCGGGAACGCGGACGATGGCCGCATCACCGCCTGGCCGTTGCACCGTGGCGGCCATGACCATGTGATCATATTGCTCCCAGATGAAGCGCCGCGAGCACAGATCCGGCCCGGCCAGCAGGGATTTGAGCGCCGCGGTGAGGCTTTCAGGCGCTGGCAGGCTCTCCGGGGCGACGCTGTCCGGCTGCGGCGCGGCCAACCAGGGCCGGCGATATTCGGGGGCATTGTCGGCCAGCGCGCGCACCGGAACATCGGCTTCCAGCCGGCCCGCATGCCACACTTCGAGCCGGCCGGAGTCGGTGGTCTCGCCGATGATGGCGAAATCAAGTCCCCATTTGGCGAAGATCGCTCGCGCCCGGTCTTCTGCGCCGGGGCGCAGCACCATGAGCATGCGCTCCTGGCTTTCGGACAGCATCATTTCATAGGCGCTCATGCCGGTCTCGCGCTGGGGCACGCGGTCGAGATCGAGCCGGATGCCGACGCCGCCTTTGTCCGCCATCTCGACAGAAGACGAGGTCAGCCCGGCTGCCCCCATGTCCTGAATGGCGATGATCGCATCGCCTGCCATCAGCTCCAGGCACGCCTCGATCAGCAGTTTTTCAGTGAACGGGTCGCCGACCTGCACGGTGGGGCGCTTGTCGGCGCTGTCATCATCGAATTCGGCCGAGGCCATCGTCGCGCCGTGAATGCCGTCGCGTCCCGTTTTCGAGCCGACATAGACCACGGGCAGGCCGACGCCTCTGGCGGCTGAATAGAAGATCCTGTCGGCGCGCGCCAGGCCGACGCACATGGCGTTGACGAGAATATTGTTGTTATAGGCGGCATCGAAATTGGTCTCGCCGGCCACTGTCGGCACGCCGGTACAATTGCCATAGCCGCCGATCCCCGCCACCACGCCGCCCAGCAGATGGCGGGTGCGCGGGTGCTCCGGAGCGCCGAAGCGCAGCGCGTTGAGATTGGCCACCGGACGCGCGCCCATGGTGAACACGTCGCGCATTATGCCGCCAACGCCCGTCGCCGCGCCCTGATAGGGCTCGATGAACGAGGGGTGGTTATGGCTTTCCATCTTGAAGACGACCGCATCACCGTCGCCGATATCGACGACGCCGGCATTCTCGCCCGGACCCTGGATGACCTGAGGGCCGTCGGTCGGCAGCGTCTTCAGCCACACGCGCGAGGACTTGTAGGAGCAATGTTCCGACCACATCACCGAGAAGATGCCAAGTTCGGTGAGGCTCGGCGCGCGCCCGAGGCCGGCGAGCATCCGCGCGGCTTCTTCAGCGTTCAGCCCGTGCTCGCTGATGATTTCCGGCGCGATGCCGGCCATGTCTGGCATGTTCATGAGCCCAAGCCCGTCTGTTGCCGCCTCGGTGCGCGCCTCGCCCCGGTCAGGTTGCGGCTTCGGCCTCGTCTTCGCGGTCGATCTCGTATTCGGCCACGCCCAGCTTGAGCACTTCGCCGATATCCTTCAGAAAGTCGGCCTCATCGAAATAGTCGATGTAGGACGGGAAGTAGCCGAGATCATCATCATCGTCGTCATCGCCGGCTTCGGCGTCCTTGACGATGGCCTGAAAGGTGATGCTGCCGTCCTCATTGACATGGACGGAGGCCAGATCCTCGCCCGCCTGCCGGTGGCGGATGATGATGGCGTACGGCTCCGGCCCGCCCGTGGCAAAGTCGAGGCGGCGACTGTTGATCTGTTCATCGAGCCGGGCCTTCAGTCCGCTGACAGCAGCCGCGCGCGCATTCGGATCCAGCTTGGTCGTTTGCAGTTCGCGTTTGAGTTCATCGACCTGTTCATCAAAGCTCATAGCCCCACTCCATGTTTGTTATTCTGCATCAGTCATGACCGTGATCGTCAAAGCCCGGCTGCGTGTGCCCGTTGGTACGCCTGCCGCGCGTCTCAGACAAGCATCCCCTGGCTCAGGCTCTGGCTAAGCGAGCGAAACAGCCCGGCGCCATCGCTGCCGCCGAGCGCCGGCTCGATCAGACGCTCCGGATGCGGCATCAGCCCGAGAATGCGACGTGTCGGATCGAAGATGCCGGCGATATTGCCAAGCGAGCCGTTGGGATTGGCGCGCGCCGTGACGGCGCCGCCTGCTTCACAATAGCGCAAGGCGACGCGCCCCTCGCCCTCCAGCCGATCGAGCGTGGACTGGCCAGCGAAGTAATTGCCGTCATGATGGGCTATGGGGATGCGGATCACCGCGCCTTGCTCATAGGCATTCGTGAAAACCGTATCGTTGCGCTCAATGCGCAGGTGCACATCCCGGCACACAAAGCGCAGCGAGGCGTTGCGCATCAGAACGCCAGGCAGGAGCTTCATTTCCGTAAGGATCTGGAAGCCGTTGCATATGCCGAGCACTGCTACGCCGGCGCGCGCGCGCTCCGCCACGTGTCGCAGGATAGGCGCGTGTGCCGCCATGGCGCCAGGGCGCAGATAATCGCCATAGGAAAAGCCGCCAGGCAGCACGATGAGGTCGGTTTCGGGAAGCGTGTTCTCGCCGTGCCAGACCATGTCGGGGGCGCGACCGGTCAGCGCCTCAAGCGCGAGCGCCACGTCGCGATCACAGTTCGAGCCCGGAAAAACGATCACGCTCGCCTTCATTCGGGGGCCAGTTCGTATCGGTAATTCTCGATCACGGTATTCGCCAGCAACTCGGCGCACATGCGCTCGACCTTGGCCTGTGCGCTGGCCCGGTCGGTTTCGTCCAGCTCGATCTCGATATATTTGCCCTGGCGCACGTCGTTGACGCCATCAAAGCCAAGGGCCGACAAGGCGCCGGCAATGGCCTTGCCCTGAGGGTCGAGCACACCCGTCTTGAGCGTCACCCAGATGCGCGCTTTCACCGGACTGGTTTCCCTGTTCATAGTGGACAAGCCTGTCGGACCGGAAAAGGCCTGCGCCTGCGGTCATTGCGAGGGCTGGTGCATGCACCGCGCCAGCCCTTCGCTTTTTGTCTTAGCTCAAGTCGAGCGGAGGAGCACGGGACCTGGGCGGGTGGCCTGTTCGTTCTCCACAAGAATGCCGAGCCGGCGCGCAACGTCCTGATAGGCCTCGATGAGGCCGCCCAGATCGGCGCGGAAGCGGTCCTTGTCGAGCTTTTCCTTGCTCTTGACGTCCCACAGTCGGCAGCAGTCGGGGCTGATCTCGTCGGCCAGGATGATGCGCATCATGTCGTTTTCATAATGGCGGCCAAACTCGACCTTGAAGTCCACGAGCCGGATGCCGACGCCAAGGAAAACCCCGGTGAGGAAATCGTTGATCCGCGCCGCGAGGTTCATGACCTCGTCAAGCTCCTGCGGGCTTGCCCAGCCAAACGCGGTGATATGCTCCTCGGTGACGAGCGGGTCGGACAGCGCGTCGGACTTGTAATAGAATTCGATCACCGAGCGCGGCAGCGTGGTGCCTTCTTCCAGCCCCAGCCGCTTGCAGATCGAGCCCGCCGCGACATTGCGCACGACGACCTCCAGCGGGATGATCTCCACCGCGCGCACAAGCTGCTCACGCATGTTCAGACGGCGGATGAAATGGGTTGGCACGCCGATCTCTTCGAGGTTTGTGAACAAGAACTCGGAGATGCGGTTGTTGAGCACCCCCTTGCCCTCGATCAGGGCGTGCTTCTGGTTGTTGAAGGCGGTGGCATCGTCCTTGAAATGCTGGATCAGGGTACCCGGCTCCAGACCTTCATAGAGGATCTTGGCCTTGCCTTCATAAACCCGGCGTCCGCGATTCATGGGTGTCATCCTCGTCGGGACATAAATGGGACGATCTGGCGGCAATAGCGCGGCGGCCCGAGCGCCCCGCTGAAAGACATCTTGCCATGCCGGCCATATGATATCTTGTGCAATCAATTGCCAGCTTTTCGGCGCGAGACTAGCCTACTCACCCAAAATAGACAATGCCGACATCAAATAGCACTCGCCCGCCACCGCGAAACCCTGTGCATCGGGGGCACCCGGCCCATATACGCTACGTTGACCGGGCGTGCCCATCGTGGCATCTCCGTTTGGCGGAACAGGCTAAGGCGGCAAGGAGCAAGATCATGACATCATTCGATGAGCGGCAGAATGCTTTTGAACGCAAGTTCGCGCATGACGAGGAGTTGAAATTCAAGGCCACCGCGCGGCGCGATCGCATGATCGGTCTGTGGGCCGCAGAGTTGCTGGGGCTCAGCGGCGAGGACGCCGAGGCTTACGCCAAGGATCTGGTGCGCGTGAACATGGCAAAGCCCGGCGATCAGGAAGTGTTGGACAAGCTGCGGGCCGATTTCGATGCAGCCGGCGTTCAACAGTCCGACCACCAGATCCAGCGCCGAATGGAAGAGATGCTGGCCGAAGCTGTGGTTCATGTCGAGAGCGTGCGCAAGACCTGAGCCTGATCAGGCGGTGCGAAAGACCCGCTCGAAGATCGCATCGACATGCGCGGTGTGGTGGGCAAGATCGAACAGTTCGCCGATTTTCTCTGCCGGAAGCACCGCGCTCACTTCGGGATCACCCATGAGCAGCGCCTCGAAAGCGCCGTGGCCGGCCCATGCCGCCATCGCGTTGCGCTGCACCAGCCGGTACGCATCCTCGCGGCTGACACCGGCCTGGGTCAGAGCCAGCAGCACCCGCTGCGAGTGAACCAGCCCGCGGGTCATCTCCAGATTGGTGCGCATGCGCTCGGGATAGACGACCAGATCACGTATGAGCCCAGTGAGCCGCGCCAGCGCGAAGTCAAGCGTCACTGTCGCGTCCGGGCCGATCATGCGCTCCACCGAGGAATGCGAGATATCGCGTTCGTGCCAAAGCGCGACATTCTCCATGGCCGGCACGACATAGGCGCGGACCATGCGCGCCAGCCCTGTCAGGTTTTCGCTGAGCACCGGGTTGCGCTTGTGCGGCATCGCCGATGAGCCTTTCTGCCCAGCGCTGAAATATTCCTCCACCTCCATCACCTCGGTACGCTGCAAATGCCGGATTTCGGTGGCCAGCCGCTCGATCGAACTGGCGACCACACCAAGCGCAGCAAAGAACATCGCATGCCGGTCGCGCGGGATGATCTGGGTGGAGATCGGCTCGACCCGCAGGCCCAGCTTCTCCGCCACATAGGCTTCAACGCGCGGATCGACATTGGCGAAGGTGCCGACCGCACCGGATATTGCGCAGGTGCTGATCTCCTCGCGCGCCTGCACCAGCCGCGCCCGCGCGCGGTCAAACTCGGCATAGGCCACCGCCAGCTTCAGCCCGAACGTGGTCGGTTCGGCGTGAATGCCATGGCTGCGGCCGATGCAGATCGTGTGCTTGTGCTCCAGCGCGCGGACGTGGAGCGCCTGAAGCAATGCCTCGACATCGCTGATCAGCAGATCGCTGGCCCGTTTGAGCTGCACCGCCAGGCACGTGTCGAGCACATCCGATGATGTCAGCCCCTGATGGACATAGCGCGCCATCGGGCCGGCATGTTCGCCAAGGCTGGTGAGAAAGGCGATGACATCATGCTTGACCTCGCGCTCGATCTCGTCGATGCGCGCTATGTCGAAGCCGCCATGCTCGCGGATCGCTACGGCCGCGGCCTCAGGCACGATGCCCAGTTGCGCCATGGCTTCGGTGGCATGGGTCTCGATTTCAAGCCAGATGGCGAACCTGGTTTCCGGCGCCCAGATGTCGGCCATCTCGCGGCGTGAATAGCGCGGTATCATGCGGGTGTCCTTAGGGATGCGGGTTTGCGCAAGCTGATAGCTCAGCGCGGGCCGGGGCGCAAACCGCTCATGCCCTAGAGCCGGGCCGAGCGTCAGAATCAGCCACCTTCGCTTTCACAATTAGGCCGAGACGAGACGGCCAGCAGCGTTGGCATCTTGAAACTCATAAGACACTACATGCTGTAGGTTGGAGAAAAATAATCTCAAAATATAGTTGAGAGGCTGTGGACATTTGGTCGCTTATAACCGCATCCGTACCGAATCGCACGATGTTGTGAGTAGGGCCAATCGTCTGCCAACGGCTGGCCCTTCATCTGAAACCGCCGATAAGCTGACGGAACGAATCTATATTCTAAGTCTTACTTCAAGAGACGAGTCCGTCAAGCTGGCCCTCGGCATAGTGCACAGGAGGCCAGATATGGCTGTAAAGACCGCACAAATTATATGCATCAATAAAGATGACCGCTACAACCCGTATGAGCGGATCACTCACGTAGGCGGATACGTGAATTCCCAATGGAAGCTTACACTCAGTCGTGCAATTGAGTTGATCGAGTCAGGCGAATGGCAGTTTTACGTAAGCGTTGAGGGTCACAGCGTATGGGTGAGGGTGGCCATAAGCCCCAACGGTAACAAGTATCTCAAGACTGAACCGGACGACCAAGAGCCAAACAATCTATTGAGCCTTCCAGAGTGTCCTGCGTAGGCCGTTTGGTCTTAACATTATATGGGTTGCGGGCGTCACTCGACGACCGCAACCCGATCCAATTCGCATTTAACGGCCTCAAGTCGGTGGATGAACATCGCAGTAAGCGGGCGGATGAGCAAAAGCGGGATCCGCGGCGGCCTCATAGACGCCGCGCGCCACCGCGCGCGCAAGCACCACCGCGGCCGCCGCGCCCAGTTGCGCCAGGCCCCATATCGGCTCTACCGGCGTGCCCGCACGCGTCGACAGCGCATAGACGACGTCACCATCGAGCGGGGTGTGCACCGGAAACAGCGCCCGCGCAAGCCCTGTTTGCGCCATGATCGCAAGACGTGTGAGCTCAAGCTTGCCAAGCGGAGCATCGGTCGCGACAACGCCGAGCGTCGTGCTGGTCCCCGGGCGCGCCGCGCTTTTCAGCATGGGGCTGTTGGCATCGGCCGGCATGGTGGCGGGCCAGCCATGGCCGCCGAATTCAGCGCCGCATTCGAACGGAGCCGCCCAGAAATGCCGCGTCCGCCCGATCGTCGCGCTGCCCGCGGCGTTGACGGCAGCCAGGGCAGCGACGGTCGTGCCATTTTCCAGCACGGCGGAGGCGCTGCCCAGCCCGCCGCGCAGATTGACCGTGGTCGCGCCAAAACCCGCGCCGGCACTACCGAGCGCAAAATCGGCGCGCGCGTCCCAACAAGCCTGGTAGGCCATCTCGCGATAAGGGGGATAGCGGCCCCAGTCCTTGTCGCCGCCATTGTTGAGATCAAACAGGATGGCTTGCGGCACGATGGCGACGCGCGAAGGGCCGAGCGCCAGCCCGATGCCGCGTTCACGCAGAAAGGCCTGCGCGCCGCTGGCCGCGTCCAGCCCGAAGGCCGAGCCGCCCGACAGCACCAGCGCGTGGATGACATCGATCGTGCCGGTGAGCGATAATGCCGCGGCCTCGCGCGTGCCCGGTCCGCCGCCGCGGATGTCGCAGGCGGCGCCGAGCGGCCCCTCGCCCAGTATCACGCTGAGCCCGGAGCGCAGTCCGGCATCATGAGCATTGCCGACGATCAGGCCGGGGACGTCGCTCAGCAGGTTTCGGGGGCCCGGCTTCATTGGGTCTGATGCTGGTTATGGTGCGGGCCTTCAGCCCCGCGGTACCGGTGTGGATGGAATATCGACGGTGAGGTTGAGTGGGCGGCGTCCGCCATCGGCATAGATCGTCTCGCCGGTGATGTAGCTGGCGGCGTCGCTGGCGAGAAACATTGCAATGCGCGCAATCTCCATCGGCTCGCCGAACCGGCCGAGCGGTGTGCGCGACAAAGCGCGCCGCGCGCTGTCGGGATTGTCCACCACATTTTCGAGCATGCGCGTCATGATGCTGCCCGGCGCTACCGCATTGACACGGATGCCATGGGGGGCGAGCGCGATGGCCATGGCCCGGCTGAGTTGGGACAGCGCTCCCTTGGATACCGAATAGGCGACATGATCGGGCAGGGCAAAACTGTCGTTCACCGAGCTGATGTTGACGATGCTGCCGGGCGCTTCGCCGGCCTGGGTCTGGGCGAGCAGTTGGCGCGCGGCTGCCTGGCCCAGCATGAACGCGCCCTTGACATTGACCTGAACGATCCTGTCGAACTCTTCATCGCCAAGCTCCAGAAACGGCGCATCATCCATCACGCCGGCATTGTTGATGAGCGTATCGAGCCGCCCATGGGCATCCAGCGTGCGCGCAATCAGATTGCGGACATCAAGACGCTCGGCGACGTTACAGGCGATGAACTGGGCCTGCTGGCCGGCCATGCGCAGGGATTGCGCCGTTTCCTCGCCGGCGGTCTCTTCGATGTCGGCGATGACGACACTGGCGCCTTCGCCGGCAAAGGCGCGCGCGCAAGCCTGACCGATACCGCGCGCGCCGCCGCTGATGACGATCACCTTGCCCTGGAAGCTCACGCGGCCCTCCCTCTTTTTGAGATCAGACCCTATGCGCGAAGCAGGGCGCAGGCAACCCGCAAAAGCGTGCCGTATCGATCAGGCGCGAACCGCTGTCAGGGGATGCGTGTCGCGCTCAGCTGAAAGCTGATGGTCACATCCTGCGCTATCGTGATGCCGGAGATCGGGCCGGTCGGGCCGATGCCGAAATCAAGCCTGTTCAGGCTGAGTTGCCCCTGCGCCGCCGCCGTATCGCCATTGATTTCCACCGTGAAAGGTACGCTGATCGGCACGCTGCTGCCTTTCAGGCTCAGCGATCCCTCCAACACGTAACTGTTGCCGCCTTCGCTGGCGCGCGCACCAGATGCGGTGAACGTCGCTTCGGGATGCTGCGCGGCATCGAACCAGTCGGCTGATGGCAGGGTGCCGTCGACATCGGCATTGCCGGTGCTGATGCTCGCGACATCGATAGTGATGTCGGCGCTGGCTTTTTCCGGCGCATCGGCATCGAACTCGACCGTTCCCGAAAAGCTTTCGAAGCTGCCCGAGACGGAGCTGCCGGCCGCGCTGCCGGAAAAGGCGATTTCACTTTTCTCAGGATCGATCTGCCAGCTTGCAGCCTGTGCCTGCGGCAATCCGGTCAGCATGACACCGGCGCCCATGGCAAGAGCAAGAAAGGCGGAAGTGCGCCGGTTCGACCAGCGCGGCAGCATGCGTGACATGACATTGTCCCTTTTCACAAATGCATGGCGCAGCGCGGCCAGTGAGTGCAGCGCCACAAGCCCGACCAGGCTCCATGCCAGAGCCCAGTGGATGTTTCGAAAGATCGGCTCCAGTGCCGCTTTTCGCTCGCCGGGCAGATCGCTCAGGATCGGCAGATGCGGCAGGATGAACAGGCCGAATACATCGGTCGATACCGGCAACGGCGATGCCGAGACCCGTACCCAGCCACTCAGCGGCACGGCAAACATGAGTGCATAAAGCGCGACATGGGCATAGTGAGCCGTACGCCTCTCCCATTCCGGCATGGCGGCAGGGAAGGCCGGGGGCGGCGAGATCTGCCGCCATGTCAGACGGATGACGACCAGCGCGAACAGCGTGATCCCAAGCGACTTGTGGAGCTGATAGAGCGCCAGCTTGAACTGGAAATCGCCCTCCACGCCGATCATGTAGGCGCCAAGACCGACAAGAGCGGCGATCACCGCCACGATCAGCCAGTGCAGCAGCTTGGCAAAGCCGGAATAGTCATGCGCGCCCGACGCGCTCGCGTCCGCGCCGGGATTGGTCATGTCGCTCATCGCCTCACCATTTGCCGGTGTTTTCCATGGATGCCCAAGGCTCGGCGGGCGGCAGTGCCTCGCCCTTTTGCAGCAGCTCGATGGAAATGTTGTCGGGCGAGCGGATGAAAGCCATGCGCCCGTCGCGCGGTGGCCGATTGATGGTGACGCCCTTGTCCATCAGGTGCTGGCAGATGTCATAGATATTATCGACGCGGTAGGCGAGATGCCCGAAATTCCGGCCCTCGCCGTAAACCTCCGGGTCCCAGTTGTACGTCAGTTCGACCTGCGCTTCCTCATCCCCGGGCGCCGCCAGGAAAATGAGGGTGAATCGGCCCTGTTCGCTTTCCATGCGGCGCAATTCGCGCAGGCCGAGCTTGTTGCAGTAAAAATCAAGTGATTCGTCGATGTCGCTGACGCGCACCATCGTGTGAAGATATTTCATCGCAAGTCCTCATGGGTCTCTGGGGAGCCGGTTCGCACGAGCAAATCGACCTCAGGCAAAACCTGAAATGATGGTGTCATGATTTTTTTGAGCCTATGGCCAAATATGGCCACAAGCCGGAAGGATCATTCCATTTGATTATAAAGATCGTGACCTGTCTCGAACCCAAGATAGGCTGGCCATATGGATCTCGCAAGGCGGCCGTGCAGCGCGGAATTTCACAGAGTCGTTATGCGCTTGCGGGATGAATTTCGGTGAGGGGATGATTCGTAAAAATGCGCGTATAAGTTGTAATTCGCGCTGGACGAGGCTCATAGCCTATGCAACCTAGACGAGTATAGCTTCCCGGGCCGGCTTTTCCACCAGTTGCCTGAATTCATTTCTGGAAGAGATTCAAGGCCTTGAGATCGAGTTTTTCCGGTTGCAGAAAAGCATCTGTCAAAATTCGGTTACAAAGGCGGCCAGCGAAGCTACATTTTAGCCAGACAGCGAATTGCTGTCGTCTTGATAAGCGGTGTTCCGTGCCGACCTCATGCAGAGGGCAACTGCGGCAGTGGGTGCGGAAGTTAGGTAAGCGGGGGATTGCTAATGGGGGACAAGTCACCTCCTGAATCGGCATCTGTTGTCGGATTGTCTGAAGCGACTGGCATGAGTGTTGCGGTCGTTGCAGGACAGATCAAATGGTTTGATATTTCGAAAGGTTTCGGCTTCATCGTCCCGGATAACGGGTTACCCGATATCCTGTTGCACGTCACGATACTTCGCCGCGATGGGTTTCCCACCGCGACCGAAGGCGCTAGAGTGGTGTGCGAAGTGACCAAGGGCGAAAAGGGGCTCCAGGCGATCCGTGTGATCAACATGGACGAAAGCACGGCGATCCATCCGTCCCAGTTGCCGCAACGCACCAAGGTAAAGGTGACGCCTGAAAGTGATTGGGAGCGCGCAATCGTCAAATGGTTCAACCGGCAAAAGGGCTTCGGCTTCTTGACACGCGGCGAGGGAACGGAAGACATATTCGTTCACATGGAAACGCTGCGCCGGTTCGGATTTGCCGAGTTGCGGCCCTTGCAAATCGTTCAGGTGCGCTATGGTCGGAGCGAAAATGGTCTCATGGCTGCTGAACTGCGGCCGGACGGTAAGCCGTCGATCCTGTCATCTTCGCACTGATCATATGATATTCCACCGACTTCGCCGGGCAGGGTGCGGCTTACGAGCCACTTCCAGTTCGGCGAGGTCGGCGGTTATCGCGGCGTTCGCCGCTGCTGTGCTCGCGGCTTCGGCTTTACCGGCGCTGGCATTGAGTTCGCTGCCCCAGGAAGAGGTCGTGTTGCAAACGACTTCCGGGCCGCACATCGTCCGTGCCGAAATCGCCAATACAGATGTGGCGCGCGCAACGGGGCTCATGTTCCGCCAGGAGCTGGCACCTGACGCCGGAATGCTGTTCATCTACGACCGCCCCCAGAATTTTTCCATGTGGATGAAGAATACCTTCATTCCGCTCGACATGATCTTCATCGGGGCGGATTCGCGCGTTTCCCGGATCGAGCGCAATACCGAGCCGTTTTCCACCCGCGTCATCGAGGCCGGCTCACCGGCCATTGCGGTGCTTGAGGTGAACGCCGGCACGGCAGACCGGCTGGGGCTCAAGCGCGGCGACAGGGTCGAGGCACCGAGCCTGCCGGCAAGTGAGTGAACGTCACTTTCACCTGAGGCGCGTTGGCAAGCACGGCTCAACTTCGCCCGAGCGCGGTCATTGCGACAAAATCCATTCAGCCATGCGCATGTTCTTGAGTGAATTCCTCGCCGGGGCTAGGCTGCAAAATCCGGCTTGAGCGAAAGTCCGCCCGCACAGCGCTGATCGGGACCGGGCAGCACCATGACCACCATCTTTGGCGGGACCGAAAATGAGCGACATTGCTATCATCGGCATGGCATGCCGCTTTCCCGGTGCCGCGGACTCAACAAGCGCCTTCTGGGGCTTGCTCACCACGGGCAGATCCGCCATCCGCGAAATCCCGCCTTCGCGCTGGAGCCTCGATGGCTTCCATGACCCGCGCCCCGACATACCGGGCCGATCCTATTCGCGTTGGGGCGGTTTCCTGCGCAACGCCCGGAAGTTTGATGCGGGCTTCTTCGGCCTGTCCGAGCGCGAAGCCGAGACCATGGACCCGCAGCAGAGACTGGCGCTGGAAATCGGGGTTGATGCCGCCCGCGATGCGCGCGCGCGCCTCGCTGATCTGCGCAACTGGCGCACCGGTGTCTTCATCGGCTGTTCGACAGTCGATTACGGCCTCATGCAGCACTGCCGCGCCCGATATGGCGAGCCGAACGCCGGCACCGGCACCGCGCTCAGCATCATCGCCAATCGCGTCTCCAACCGGCTTGATCTGTCAGGACCGAGCCTGTGCATCGACACGGCCTGTTCGTCTTCGATCGTGGCGCTGCATACGGCCTGCGCGGCGCTGGGTGCCGGCGATTGCGACGCTGCGCTGGCCGGCGGCGTCAACATGCTGCTCGATCCACGAATGTTCCTGACTTTCTGCCGGGCGCATATGTTGTCGCCGAGCGGGCGGGTCGCCGCATTCGATGCGCGCGCCGACGGCTTCGTCCGCGGCGAAGGCGCAGGCCTGGTGCTGCTGAAGCGCGCCGAAGACGCCCGTGCTGCCGGCGACCGGATCCACGCGCTGATCAAGGCGACAGCGCTCAACCAGGACGGCGCCACGCCGAGCATCACGGCGCCCAACCGTGCCGCGCAGGAGGCGATGTTGCGCAAGGTGCTGGGCGCGCTTGATCCAGACGATGTCGCTTATGTCGAAGCGCACGGTACAGGGACGCCGCTTGGCGATCCGATCGAAGCCGGCGCGATCGGCACGGTGATCGGACAGGCGCGAGCCGGCGCGCCGCTGCCGATAGGTTCGGTCAAGACCAACATCGGCCATCTGGAACCGGCTGCGGGAATTGCCGGGCTCATCAAGGCGGTTCTGATCCTCAAGCACGGCGTGATCCCGGCGAGCCTCAATTTCTCATCGCCCAATCCGCGTATCGACTTCGATAAGCTGGGACTGCGCGTGGCAAGCCGCCTTCAGCCGCTCGCAGCGACACCCTGTAGCCTTGTGCTGGTCAACTCCTTCGGCTTTGGCGGCACCAATGCAGCCGCGATGCTCAGCCTTCAGCCGGCGCACGAGCGCGCACGGCCGCGTCGGCAGGCTTGCGCGCCCACTGCTCTGGTGCCGGTGCCGCTTTCTGCGCCAAGCCAGGCGCATCTGCATGCCTATGCCTTCCGCCTCGCCGAGGCGATAGGCGACGAGGCTTTGCCGGAAAATCCGCTTTCGCATCACTCCCTTGGCGAAATCGCCGCGGCGCTGGCCCGGCAAGGCGATGATTTTGCACACCGCGCCGTCATTCTCGCGAGATCACGTGCAGACCTGCGCGAAAAGCTGAAATGTCTGGCCGAGGGGCGGCCATGGCCGAGAGCGCAAAAATGGAGCATTGATGAAATCATCACTGGCCGGGCAGGGCCTGCGCCGAAGCTCGCCTTCACGTTCACTGGACAGGGCGGCCAATTCTGGAACATGGGCCGCGATTTCCTCATCAGCAACAGCACCTTTCGCAACTTCGTCAAGGGTTTTGATGATCATTTTCGCCCCAGGGCCGGCTGGTCCGTCGTGGCGGCGCTGGAGGCGGGCGAGGCTGACAGCAGGGTTCATGACGCCGCGATAACGCCCGCCGTGATGTTCGCCTTGCAGGCCGGTCTCGTCGAGGTATGGCGCGAGGCGGGCATAAGGCCGGACATCGTCTTCGGCCACAGTTTCGGAGAGGTCACCGCCGCTTATTGCGCCGGTGCTCTGGCGCTTGCAGATGTCGCGCGCCTGGTCAATCAGCGCGGCCTCATCAGACACCAGATAAAGCGCGTCGGCGCGATGGCGGCGATCGGCATGGGCGCAGGCGAACTGGCGTCCCGGCTTCCCAAGGACGGCGGTATCGAGATCGCCGCCTATAACGCGCCGAACATGGTCACGGTGAGCGGCGAGGCGCAGGCGATCGAGGCGCTTCTCGCCCGCCTGAATGTCGATGATCCCGATATAGCGGCGCATCGGCTCGATCTTGATTTCGCCTGGCATTCAAGCTGGCTTGATCCCGGGGAGGCGATATTCAAGGCGGCCACCGGTAAGATCGGGCACCAGATACCCGAAATTCCTGTCATCTCAAGTGTCAGCGGCGATATCGAGACACGCTTTGACACCGACTATTGGTGGCGCAATCTGCGCCAGCCCGTGCGCTATGACAAGGCGGTTGGCCGCGCGCTCGATGAAGGTATGGAGGTGGTTGTCGAACTGGGGCCGCACCGCACCCTGTCGAGCCCGGTTGCCGCATGCGCAGCCGCGCGTGGGCTGAATATCCTCACGATTTCCACACTGCTGAAGCAGCACGACAATTTCACCAGCTTTGCATCTGCGCTCGGCCAGCTTTATTGCGCCGGGCTTGCCCCGCGCTGGCAAGCTCATCCTGCGATCGCGCCCGGCTGGGACGATGCGCGCATGACCGATCTGCCCCATGTGCCATGGCTGCGCGAAAGCTTCTGGTCGTGCCCGGACGAAGCCCGGCTGAGGCTTTTTCCGCCGCCCGGCCACCCGCTGCTGGGGGTGCGCGAGGATGGTCCGCCGCCGCGCTGGTCCTGCGAGATCAGCCTGGTCGCCCTGCCGTTCCTGCGCGATCACCGCATCGGTGCGGATATCGTCTTTCCTGCAGCGGGTTTCATCGAGATGATGCGGGCGGCCGCGACCGAGGTCTTCGGGCCGGGCGATGTGGAGCTTGTCGATGTCGCCTTTGTTCTCCCGCTTGTCCTTGATGGCGAGGCCGATATGCGCCTTCGCACCACGCTCGATACCTCGCGCGGCCAGATCGAGATTTTCAGCATATCACGTGGGGACGAGCGCCATTGGCGCCTGCATGCGCGCGCGCGCGCCATTTGCTATCCGCTGTCCCTCGGCGAGGCCGCCAATGAGCAGCCGGATGAATGGCTGGGTGGTGCACAATTCTATGATCTGGCACGCAACAGGGGCTTTTCCTATGGGCCCGAGTTCCGGCGAATCTCATCCTTCGCAGGCGGGGCCCGTGAGGCGCAGGCCATCATCGAGGTTGCGGATCTGCCGTTCGAACTCGGCCAGATGGCGCTTGATCCGCGCATGCTCGATGGCGCGTTGCAGACGCTGATCCTGCTTCACGGCGGACGGCTTCTGCCCGCGTCTATCGATCGGGTGCGCATTACTGCGGGCTTCACGGCGCAGGTGCGGTCTTGCCGGGCCGTGGCCAGCCGGCGCGGTGATACTGAGCGGCGCGCGGATGTGGTCATTTCCGATGAACATGGCAGGGGGCTGGCTCACTTTGCCGGGCTTAAGGCCGAGGCCGCGGCGGGCCCAGACCTGCCGGATGCGCCGGGCGAACCAGGCTGTTACCTGGAGGAGTGGGTGGAGCTGGGCGAGCCAAGCGGCGAGGGACCGCGCAGATGGCACGTCATCGGTGACAGTACAGGACTTGCCGCGCAGGTGCCTGCAAAGGGTTCAGCCGCCGTCGCGCTTATGCCCCTCGCCCCATTGCCGCCAAGGCCAAATGCCGACGCCTTTCATGACCTACTGTCGCATATCGGCGAGCCGGGTGCCGGGGTGATACTTGCCCTTGCCGGTGCAGACGATGCCGGGCCTGCCGATGGCGACATTGCGGCACGGCTGAACGAATGTCTGGCGCTGCTCGTCGCCTTCGCTCAGGCGCTCAAACGCCTTGAGCCAGGCGCGATCGCGCAGGTCGCCATCATCACCGACGTGGGCGGTTCTCCGGTGGATGCGAGATCACCTGATCTGCGCTGGCCATTTGCCGGCGCCATCAAGGCGCTTGTCAGGACGGTGCGTGTTGAATGCGCCGGCGTGAGCGTGCGCTTCATCGGTATTGGCGATCTGCAAGGGAGCGAGGGCAAGCGCCATCCGCTTGAGCTTGGCCGCGCGCTGATTGCGTCTGATGAAGAAGCCGAAATCATCATCCGGGCGGATGAGGCGCTCGTGCCGCGTGTGCGGCGCGTTCGCCCCGATGAGCTTGGCCTGCGCGCGTTTCCGGCAAGCCGGCTGGAGACCGGCCAGAGCTATGCGGCCAGCCTCGCCCGGCCCGGCGTGATCAGCAGCATCGAATGGCGCGTTCAGCCGGCGCGCGTGCTCGAGGATCGGCATGTGCGCGTGCGGGTGCGCGCGGTCGGGCTCAACTTTCGCGACGTGATGGCGGCCACCGGGCTGTTGCCGCGCGAGGCGGAAAGCGGCGAGAGCGCCGGCGCGCTTGGCCTTGAATTTGCCGGCGAGGTGATCACGGCAAGCGGCGATGCCAGCGGCTGGCAACCGGGAGCGCGTGTGTTCGGCATGGCCCGCGGCTGTCTGGGCCGGCATGTCGATGTGACTTCGGACAGGCTTTTTCAGATCCCTGATGGCATTGGCTTTTGCGAGGCCGCGGGGCTGTTCAGCGCCTTCCTGAGCGCGCATTACAGCCTGATCCATCTGGCGCGGCTCGCAGCGGGCCAGTGCGTGCTGATCCACAGCGCCAGCGGCGGGGTGGGGCAGGCCGCGGTGCAGATCGCCCGGCAGACGGGCGCGAGGATCATCGCGAGTGCAGGCAGCGCGGCGAGGCGCGAGGCCCTTCGCGGCATGGGCATCACCGATGTCGTCAACTCGCGCGACCTTGGCTTTGCCGATGAAGTGATGACGCTGACCGGCGGGCGCGGCGTGGATGTGGTGCTGAACTCGCTGAGCGGTCCATTCATCGAGCGCGGAATATCGTGCATCGCGCCTTATGGACATTTCATCGAGCTTGGCAAGCGCGACGTCTATGCCGACACTTCCATCGGGCTCAAGGCGCTGCGGGCCAATGTCTCGCTGCATGTGGTGGATCTGGCCGCCTTGATCGACCAGAAGCCGGAATTCGCCCGCGCCATGATGAGCGATCTGCATTCGGCGTTCAGCATCGGGCGATACAGGCCGCTGCCAATGCAGGTCTTCAAGGCGCGTGACATCGCGGGGGCTTTCGATCATTTCGCCCGTGCACGCCATATCGGCAAGATTGGCATCGACCTGG